>JAITSE010000065.1 GCA_031288005.1 Treponema sp. | reverse complement strand
TCTATAGCGGCCTTATAGAGTTCTATAGCGGCCTTATAGAGTTCTATAGCGGCCTTATAGAGTTCTATAGCGGCCTTATAGAGTTCTATAGCGGCCTTATAGAGTTCTATAGCGGCCTTATTTTTGAGGCCGGCTTCGCTGGTCTTAAAAATAACGAAGCCGCTCATTGAATATAACTCTTTGCGGTATAAGGAATTGTTTATCGGGGGTAAATTGAGGCAAAGGCTGCCATACTATACAATCTAACTTGCTGAAACAGACCGCGGTTCGCGGCGCCGGGCGAGGATCTTTTGATCAAGCCTTATAACGCGGAGGGACCTCTCCGGCCCCTCCCATTACAAGGCTACTTAATCAAAATAAACTCAACCCGCCTATTCTTCCACCAGTTGTCCCGGTCCTCAAAGGAGCTTACTGTCTGGGCGCCTCCCTTGCCTTCGCTGCTCATGCGGTTCCGGCTGACTCCATAACCGGTCAGAAAATCCACCGTGGCTTTCGCGCGGCTCTCGCTCAGGGGTCGAAGCCCTATCTCGCCGGCCCCGCCGTCTTCTTCCCGTATGCGGGCGTCGGTACCGGGCGGCGTAGTCGGATTTGCGTGGCCTTCAACAGTTATTTTATAATCCCGGAACTTGTTGAGAATCTCCGCGACCCGCTTGAGGATCCGGTAGTTATTATCCGAGACTACAGGCTCAAGACCGTTGAAATCCGCGGCGTTGGCCCGGAATATAATAGACGGGACCTGTATCTTGAGGCGGTCCCCGTCCCGGATCACCAAAACGTCAACGCCTATTTTGCCCTCCAGGGACGAGGCGTTTCCCAATTCGTCTTCGACTCTGAAGGTAACGGGATAGTCTGTAGCCGCCTGGACCAGTTCTCTCTTTGAACTGAGGCCGTTCCAAACCTCCTTCTCAGGCGGCGGTCCTTTGCCTTCTATGCGGTAAAAAGATTTTCGTGAGGTTTCCCGGCCCTGACTGTCAATCGCGGCTTCCCAGACCTCAAGGCTCCAGCCCGCTATGGGCGATTCGTCCCGGGCGGAAAGCTCCATAAAGATGTCATCCGCTACTCCGTCATTGTCGGGGCTGAAATATTCAGGCGAGGAGCTAAAGCCCAGTTCCGGACCGTGGATATCCACGAGGATAGAGCTTGCGAAGGTTTTAACCATATCCCCTTTGGCGTATGCTACCGTTAGAACCGGAGTATACCGGCCTTCCCGCACAGCGCCGTTTGAATCCAGACCGTCCCAGCTTATGCTTCCAGGCGGGGCCGAAGAAGGTCCGCCTGTAAAGGTTCTAATGACTTCTCCCTCCTGGCTTTCAATATCAAGTTTCCAAGACTCTATGCTGTCGGTGATGGTAAGAATCGTCCCCAGGCGGACACTCCTATTTTCACCCGGCAAGGGGGCTATGCCTGACTCCGACGCGGTAAGAATCACCCGGGGCGTTCTAGCGTCAAGAGTAATGTTGTCCAAGGTTTTACTGAAGCTGTTTCCCGCTTCGTCCGTGGAATTCAAGCTGATACTGTAACGTCCGTCCGGCGCCTGGTTTCCGGCTTCATCCTTTCCATCCCAGGGAATGACCGGTGTCTGACCGGTCCAATTCCAAGTCCGCAGGACATTGCCGGTTGGTCCCTTTACGGTGAGTTGCCAGTTGTCGTTCCCTTCGGCGGTTACGGCTATGGGGAGAGTATCCCTCCGCAAGTCGTCGTTCGGGGAGAATATGTTATAGGACGCAGCAATTTCCGCTTTAGGCGGCTGAGTATCCACGGTAAAGGGCCGGGAAAAGGACCGGGGCTGATTCCCCATATTGTAACGCAGTTCGATTCCGGCGGTGTATGTCCCGTCGGGGGCAATCTGTCCGCCGGAGGTTTTTCCATCCCAGGGAATAGCTGCGGGTACGGCGCCATTCGCCGTGATGGTCCGCACAGCGCTTCCCGCCTCGTTAAGGATATTCATCGTCCATGAAACGACGCCTTCTTTTACCTGAAGTTGGGGGATAAGATTTATGCGGTTATTGCTTCCCCTGCTTACGGGGGAAAAAACTCTCTGGTCCGCGGAAAGGAGTACCGGGGTATCCGCAGTACTAAGAGTAAATCGTTCTTCGTTAGAACGTCCTAAATTACCGGCCGGATCCGTGGCGAAGATGACGTAAATGTATTCTCCGTCAGCGACGAGGGCCCCCGCGTCGTTATAGCCGTCCCATGTCATAAGGGAGGCCGGAGTACCGGCGGGCATCCTAAAGGTCCTGACCTTCTGATTTGGCCTCGCAGCCGGGCGGACTTCCCCTACCCACAGAGGCTCAACGCTGCCGTCCTGCCTGAACAGCATCTCGTCCAGCTTCCCGTCGTTATTCGGGGAGAAAGCGCTGTATTCAGCGCTTATCAAAGCCTGGGGCGGCGTAATGTCCAGGGTAAAGTCCGGGGAGTAGGCTTCGGCTGTATAGCCGTTCCGGTACTTCACCAAAAGCTTACCGTAATAGTCCCCTTCAGGAAGCGGCAAGCCGGCGTCGTTCTTGCCGGTAAAATTGAAAGCCTTAGGCAGGTTGCGCGCCGTCCCGGTCATGGTCATACAGGGATTAACCTTGCTGTCTATGACTTGAAGTTCCCAGCCTATTATGCCGTCAGTCGTCGGAACAACCGGATCAAAAGTGACAACCTCTTTTATTCCATCACCATTAGGCGAAAAATACGCATCCGATATCTGAAGGTTTACTACGGGCTGTACGGTGCTGATTACAATGCGGGGCAGAACTGCCAGGGTGGTATTTTTTGCCTGGTCTGTGGCGCTGAGCCTGTATTCATAAATTCCGTCAGGCACTATGGAGCCGCCGTCATCCTTGCCATCCCAGATTACAGGCTCCGGCTTGGTGTAGGCGTAATTAAAAGTCTTTATCATGTCTCCATCGGCATTGTATATTCCCGCGGCCCAGAAGTCTTCCACGGAACCTGTCTGGCCGATCTTTATGGTTTCCTTGTTTCCATCCCCATCGGGCGAGAATATACGCTGGCTTTCGTCGATATTTTCAATGACGGCTGCCGGGGGCGTATTATCTATTATTACTTCGTAGCTCTCCCCGGTTTTTGCGGAGTTGCCGTTGTCGTCATCCGCGCTTATGGAAAAGTAATAAAGCCCGTCCGAGGCCGTTTCCCCGGAGTCAGAGACGCCGTCCCAGACAAAGGTTTCGGGGATTTTTACCCCGGATTTTACAGCGATGAGCCTGGCGAAAAAGTCATCAAAAAAATCATCCAGACTCTGGGTTTCCTGGCGGATCTCTTTGTTCCTGTAGGTTCTGACAGTCTCTCCCGTTCCGTTTTGTATTTCCATGGTCCAGCCGGTGACAATGCGGTCGTCCGTGATGCGTATGGGAACTTCCAGGTTGTCAACCAGGCCGTCGTGATTAGGTGAAAGCCACTGGGTTTCCGGGTAGTCCACGGTGATGACCGGCGCTTTGTTGTCCATAATGCCCACATACCATGTAATCCCACCGCCAATGGCGTAGGACTTGTCTTCGTACAGGGGCTTAGCCGCCGCGGTTGTCTTCACATCGCCTGAAGGCGGAAGCTTGCCGGCTATAGTTCGGTCTTCCCCAAAGTTAAAGGCGATGTTGACCCCCAAGCCTAAGGATGGTATACGGGCGCCTTCCCCTTCGGAAAGGTCCCTTGCGTTTAAACTCCAGGAACCTGCGACTGAAACAACATCAAGAAAAAGGAGGGAGAGACCGAGTTTTCCGGCGGCGTTGCGAAATCCCGGGAAGCTAAGGTCCAGGGCTCCCGTCGCTTTTAGGATAGAGGCGCTCCCGCCGGGACGCCTCAAGTTAAACAGGTCCGCGGAAACTCCGACAACCGGCGTAAAAGCCGAAGAAAGAGCGGCCTTCCCCAGTCCTTTTATAACGGCGGCGGTAGTAAAATTTTCAAAAACGCCAAAACCGCCCATATTGTACCGGAAACCCAAATCCCCCGAAAATATCCAGCCTGAAGTACCGCCACCTAAGCCGAAATTAAGCCCAAGTCCCATATTAATGCGGGGGTAAAGTTCTTTTCCTGCTGAAAGGTTCCCGCCAATGTTTATTCCCTCCGGTATATCCAGAGAGTTTATCGAGCCGCTAAAGGAAGCGAATTTCGTCGGAAGAAGGACGCCTATATTAGCGGCGTTTCCGAATCCCTTCTTATCCGGGTCGCCGAAAGGGAAAACAGGTTTATCCGGGTCGAAGGAAACAACAGTCATATAGCCCGCCTCAAAAACGGCGCGCTGGGCTTCCCCGCCCGCGGCGGGATTTATCGCGCTCGCCGAAGCGCCTCCCAGGGAGGTAGAAAAGCCTCCTCCCCCCGCGAAAACCGGGGCAAGAAGGTCCGTCACCGTATCGGCGCCGTCAAGGATATCCGGAAACGCCCGGGGACCCAATCCGGAAACGGCAAGGGCGAATAAAAAAATCCAATGTACCTTTATGGACATTCTAAAATCCTTTATAATTACGGCTGTCCTAAAATTTAAGCTTTTTGAACAGCTATCTTGAATTTACTGGAAAAAACGGGTCCCGGCCGGTTTTTCCAAGAGCTTGACCACCGGAACCGCGGAAACTTCGGAAACTTCGGAAACAAAGTTTCCACAGTTTCCGGATGTTTCCGCAGCTTCCAAACCAACCGGGTTTTCGAACAAGCTCAATTTTCATGTTATTTTAAAAACGCACACGACTCAAACTAGAAACCTTTGTTAATATGATAAACCATACCCACGGTTAAATCCATACCATCTTAATATTGAACTGGTTCAACAATCGGAAATATCCGAACCAGGCGGAAACTTTGGAAACAAGTTTCCGCCGGGTTCGGATTATGCCTTGCAAATAGCCTTATTATAAATATCGGAATTAAACGCCCTATTTATTATAACACGGAAACCATAAGTCCCGAATCAAATGTCCAGCCGCGGCGATGGAGCATTGATATCCGCGACCTTCGCTATCAGATGTATCAGGTTCCTTAAAGCAAAAGTCGGGCGGTATATGGTTGTTGATTCCGCCAAACTAAAATCGAATTTTCTATTGACAAAAATGAAAGACCTGCCTTATGATAGACAATAACATATAAACACTATATTTATTATATGAATTATGGAGGTTTTATGACATCATTAAAATTTCTGCGTTTTTTCTCATGGAGCGTATGCCTGGCTCTTCTGCTTTCAATGAGCGCCTGCAAGCCAAAAGAACGGAATACGGCGGCGGCTGAGGAAATTATTGTTGGTACAGGCAATGCGTTTAAGGGCTTTTGCTTCATTGATGAAAAGGGCGAACTCTCAGGTTATGATATTGATTTGCTGAAAGCGCTTGACGAGATATTGCCCCAATACACGTTTACCCTGGACACAGCGCAGTTTGCCGCCATCCTCGTGGGCCTGGAATCCGGCAAGTACGATTTTGCGTCTCATAACTATGCAAAAAATGCGGAACGGGAAGCAAAATTCCTATACGGCAAGACGCCGACAGGCTTTTATTCCTATTCGCTGGTTGTCCGCAAGGATGAAACCAGCGTCAATTCCATAGCTGATCTTGAAGGGAAAAATGTGTCAAGCTCTACCGGTTCGAATGTTTCCGGCCTGCTCGAAGCCTATAACCGTGAAAAGGCTGTAAGGCCCATAAATCTCATTTACGGCTCCCTTGACGATGAAGCGCAGATCAAGGGCCTCAGTGAGGGCCGCTTTGACGCATATATTCTTGATGAAAAAAGATTCCTTGACCAGGAAAAGGCTTTTCCCGGCGTGATAAAAGAGACCGGCCCGCGCCTCCTGCCGGGTTACACCTATTTCATCTTTGCAAAAGGCCGGAAACAACTTCAGGAGGATGTTGACGCCGCGCTTGTAAAACTCCGTGAAAACGGGCGCTTGAGTACCATAAGCAAAAAATGGTTTGGCGATGATTATTCAAGGCTGCTGCCGGAACTGGAAGAACTGCGCGCCCAGGGTAAGGCTTAACTTTTGGGGAAATGCGGCTGTGGCGTCATTTATAACAAAAGCAGTCCATGCCGAACATGATTTTATCGTTGATGTCAGACGGCAGCTTCACCGCAGTCCGGAACTTTCCGGTAAAGAATTTGAAACTCTTAAAGTTATCAGGGAAAAACTGGAAAGTTTTTCAATTCCCTTTGTTGAAGTAGAAAACGGAGGCATTGTCGCCGAGCTGACAAACAAAAGGGAGAGCGGCGCAGGCCGGGGCCGCACTCTTGTTCTCCGCGCTGAGATTGACGCGCTTCCCATAACAGAAAGTGAAAACAATCTCGCGGGGAAACGGAGCGTAATTTCCCAAAATCCGGGCCTAATGCACGCCTGCGGACACGACGCCCATACAGCGATTTTACTTACAGCCTCAAAATTAATTTGGGAACTGCGAGGCCGGATAAACGGGAGCGTTTACGCTGTTTTCGAGCGGGGTGAAGAAGGGCTTGGCCTGCTTAAAAACATTCTCAGCTATTTTGAAAAAGAACATATACATCCTGACGGCGCGCACGCGATTCATGTGCGGCCTGATTTGGAGGCGGGAAAAATAGCCGTACTCGAAGGACCGGTATTTGCCTGCCCCGCCGGTTTTGAGGCCGTTATAAAAGGCTCAGGCGGGCATGGTTCAAGACCCGACACGGCAAACAGCCCGCTTGACTGTTTTACCCATTTCTATCTGGCTTTCAAATCCCTGCGGGAACGGCGTATTTCCCCGTTTGAACCTGTCACGACCAATATCGGCAAAGTCAGGTACGGAAAATTATCCAACGTAATTGATCCTGTGATACGCTTCACTGGTTCCGCGCGGGTTTACAATGAAGAAACAGCGCTCCTTTTTCAGGAAGAAGTTGAACGCCTGCTTAAAACCATAACCGAAGCTTTTTACTGCACATATAAAATAAAACGTTTCGGCGGCCAGGTTCAGCCTGTCATAAATGACGGGAATATGGCGCTTACCGGGCGGAAGGCGGTCAGGGAATACATTGGCGGGGAGCATCTCATCGAAAAATACGAACCTATGATGTGCTCCGATGATTTTGCTTTTTTCCGCCGGGTATGCCCGGTTTTGATGGTTCATTTGGGCGCCGGGAATATAAAGAAAGGCGGCGGCGGCGATCTTCACTCCGCGTCATTCGACATAGACGAGGATGCGCTGGAACTGGGGACGGCGGAAACCGTGGGCTTCGCCCTGACATTTTTCGCGGACGCCGCTTCAGGGAAAGATGAGCTGACATGAAAGACTTCTTCAGTTTTGAGCGTTTTGCCGGCAATCTTCCCCTCATCTTTCAAAAAATTCCCGTAACCCTGTCCATTGTGCTTGCGTCCATGTCCGCCGGCCTTTTACTGGGAATATGCGCGGCTTTAATCCGGCTTTACAGGACGCCGGCCCTATACCAAATCATCAGCGCGGGCGTTTCTTTTCTGCGCTGCACGCCGGTTATAGCGCAGCTTTTCGTCGTATATTTCGGCGTCCCATATCTTCTTTCAAAAGCCGGCATAAACGCGCAGAGGTGGCATAAATTCATCTTTGTCAATGTTACCTATGCCCTCAACGCCGGCGCCTTTATATCGGAGATCATCCGGGCAAGTATTCTCAGCGTCGATCCTGGGCAGCGCGAGGCCGCTCTTTCCTGCGGCCTTACGGATTTTCAGGCTTTTAGAAGGATAGTCGCGCCCCAGGCCGCGCTGGTTGCCGCGCCGGGTTTTTCCGCCAATGTCCTTGCGCTGCTTCAAAATACTTCGCTGGGATTTACGATTGGCGCGGTCGAAATAGTGGGGCAGGTTAGGCTTATTGCGGTGCGGACGCACCACGCTATTGAAGGCTATGCCGCGGCGGCGCTTATCTTTGTCGTTCTTTCTTTTATTATCAGTTTTTTGTTCTCCCTTTTGGAAAAAAACATTAAACAGAAAATCAACGGCGGCGCCGCGCCGGGGCAAAGGTAAGGTTAAGTGGATTTCTCTTTTTCCGCCTTTGTTAATTCGCTGAAATCAGGACTTTCCGCGGCGCCGCTTACCTTGAGCATTTCGCTGCTGTCGTTTTTCATAAGCCTGCTGTTTGGCTCGTTTGCGGCCTCCTGCCGCGTATACAGGATGCCGTTTCTATGCTCCTTTTTTAAAATATATGTCGATATAGTGAAGGCGATACCGGGCATACTCATTATTTACATCGTATACTTTTCTGTCACGGACGGCTTTAATGCCCTGGCCCAAGCCTTTCATCTGAATGCCGGCTCAAAAAATATCAGCATGAATGTTATTGCTGTTATGGCAATGTCTTTCATGGGCGGCGCATTCGTATCGGAAACAATCCGCGGCGCGCTGCTCTCGATTCCGCAAAGCCAGTATGAAGCCGGCTATGCCTGCGGCCTTAGCTTCACCCAGATTTTCCGCCGCGTTGTTCTGCCGCAGTTGATTCCCGCAGCCATACCTGTGCTGTGCAATAACATCATTGTATTTATAAAACTGTCATCGATACTTTATTTTATCTCCATCATTGACATATTGAATGCCTCCATGATTCCCGCAACGGAAAACTACCGCTATCTTGAGGCATATACCGCCGCGGCGCTCCTCTACTGGGGCGCCGGTTTTGCTGTCGAAAAAGCGTCAAAACTGCTGGAAAAAGGCGTGAGCCGCTATAAAAAGCAGGCTTATTAGAAAGGCTGTTTCATCAAAGCCCGCGCCGCCTTCAAAGCCTCAGGCAGCCGGCCTGCTAAAGCGCTAAAGCGGCTGGATTTTTTGGGAGGAAATTTATGATTGAAGTTAAAGGTTTGAAAAAGTCATTTGGAAAAAATGAAGTTCTCAAAGGCGTCAACCTCCGCGTTGAAAAAGGAGACGTAATCGTCATCATTGGGCCTTCAGGTTCTGGAAAGACGACGCTGCTCAGATGCATTAATTTTCTTGAAAGAGCTGACGCGGGTACTCTCATCCTGGGCGGCAATCCTCCGCTTGATTTAACCCGCGCTGATAAAAAACAAATTCTTGCCGTCCGCCGCAGCACCGCTTTTGTCTTTCAGAATTTCAATCTTTTTAACAACATGACGGCAAAACAAAACGTAATGGAAGGACTTGTTACAGGCCGGGGCGTCCCGGTGAAAGAAGCTGAACAGGCCGCGGCCGCGGCGCTTGAAAAAACCGGGCTTGCCGGAAAAATGGACGCCTATCCGTCCCAGCTTTCAGGAGGCCAGCAGCAGCGAGTTGGGATTGCCCGCGCCATTGCCCTAAAACCAATGCTCATCCTTTTTGATGAGCCGACATCGGCTCTTGACCCGGAATTGGTTGGTGAAACGCTGTCCATCATCAAGCGGATTGCCAGAGAAGGAGTAACCATGATCATCGTTACCCATGAGATGCGCTTTGCCCAGGATGCGGCAAACAAGGTGATATTCATGGACAAGGGCGCCGTTGTCGAGGAGGGGACGCCTGACAACATATTTTTTCACGCCCGGGAGGAACGCACTAAACAGTTTCTTTCAAGGATTATTCCGGCTGACAATTATTCCATATAGAGCGGCCCTGCGACCCTGCGACCCGCTAAAGCGGGTCGCTTGGAGTTTTGCGAACTTTTGAACAGCGCGGCCCTTGCGGGCCGCAGTGCAGCCGCTGGTTCGCAAAACTCCCCGAATTTCTTTCCCGGGATGATTCCCGTGCAACCGCTATGAGACCCGTAGGGTCTCATAGCGGTTGCTTAGGAGTTTTGCGGGTTGTTATGGCCGCGTGGAGGCTGCTTGTGACGCAAAACTCCACGTAAAGAAGTGCGGGGAAAAGGCCCGTAGAATAATGCGGGGAGTTTTGCGGCCCCTGCAATCAGGCAAAGCTGAGACCTGAGGTCTCAAGATTGCTTAGGGGTTTTCAAGCGGCCCCCAGGGGCCGCTCTGGTCCAACCCGCAAAACTCCAAGCAAACTTGAGACCTCCGGTCTCAGCTCCGCCGGTTTGCACGGCTCAGGAATCTATCAGAGCGGCTCAGGAATCTATCAGAGCGGCTCTGACATTTATCAGAGCGGCTCTGACATTTATCAGAGCGGCTCTGACATTTATCAGAGCGGCTCAGACATTTATCAGAGCGGCTCAGACATTTATCAGAGCGGCTCAGGAATCTATCAGAGCGGCTCTGACATTTATCAGAGCGGCTCTGACATTTATCAGAGCGGCTCTGACATTTATCAGAGCGGCTCTGACATTTATCAGAG
>JAITSE010000048.1 GCA_031288005.1 Treponema sp. | reverse complement strand
AAGGCCCGGAAAACCACTCAAAACCCGCATCACCCCGGAAATCCGGGGAAAACGTGCGGATAAGCCGTTCCACCGTGGAACGGATGCTCCAAGGGGAACGGAAGAACGGGGATGTGGTCTGCAAGACCGCCGGCTATGCCCGCCGCACCAACGAGGGGACCCAGGCGGCGGTGTACCAGGTCCTCAATCCCCTGCTCAACTATTTCTATCCCCGCACCAAGCTCGTTGATAAAACGCGGGACGAACAAGGCAAGACAAAGAAGGTCTATGACCAGCCCACCGCTCCTGGTGAACGGCTTCCGGCCCGGGAGGAGGCTCCGCGGGAAGCGAAGGATCGGCTGAGGGCGCAGCGGAAGTGGCTGAACATCGTCCGCCTCAAGGACGCTTTGGCTGAAGCGGTTGACCGCCTGCTGAAAACGGCGCAAAGATACCGACAGGTAAAAACCATGGCCGGAATTTTAACGTGAGACTTCACGGGGGAAGCCGTATATCAGTTATGCCGCCCCCTGCCGTATCTCAAAGCCGAAGTATTATTTAACGGATGGCAAAGAGCTAAGTCCGGCGCTGCTTAGGCTGGAGGTAAAATTTCCCATGACTATTGAGATCCGGCTGTATCCGGTTATTCTTTACCAGGTCTCCCCGTAATCGCAGATCTGCCGGTCCATCAACCCGTTTCTTGAGGTGCTGAGCATGGATTTTTGCGCTCTTATCCGCTATGGTAAAAGGCATGGCGATGACGTTTTTACACTTAAAACCCAAGTCCGGCAAGGCATCTGATTATAATACGGCGCTTAGCGCTTGTAGTATCATCATGGCGGTCCTGCACAACAACGAGCGGCCGGATGCAGGATGCCTCTATATGCAGGAAGCTGAAAGTGGGAACGGCGTGGAACAGTACTCGATATTCTTGCCGTCCAAAAGATAGGCTGACGGTATGTTAGGATTATTTAAACAAAAAAAGAAAACCGGCCCAGTCTTGTTTTGGAAAGAATATGAAAAAAAATGCGGTGAAAAAGTTCTCGCCTATACGCTAGGTCAGTATCTTTCTGGCTGGGATGAATTCAATCTCTCCCGGCGTGAATCCCTCTGGGGCCTTCTTATCGCAACGTCTGGGGGCTTTAGGTTTCACCACTTTCCCCACGAAGGCTGGATACAGGTTCTGTCCCGGCTTTCTTACGGGGGAGAGGCTCCCATGGAGAAGACTATCTTTATCCCTAAAGACCAGTTGATATCGGTGGAATTCTGGGCAGAAAAATCCCTGTTCAAGAAGATTTTTTTCCCCAACTTCCCCCGGCTGCTAATCAGCTATGGGGATATGGGAGGAAAACTGGTCATAGAAACCAATCAAAAAGCGCGAGAAATAGCCATAGCCCTTTCTAGAATAAAATCAACAACCCCGCCCTGAAGAACAACATACCCAAGAACCCGTTCACCGGTTCATGGAACTTTTAGTTCCTTGGAGCTTCTGGGCGGGGTTGTTGATTTCCACAGAACGGCTGTTTATAAGGCTTATTTACAGTATTTTTTTCCATTTCCAATCCTTTTCCCCTGGAGTTGTAAATCTTTAACCGCTGGCTTTTCAGTTCCCCCTTCACCTGAAAAACGTAATTGGAGTTGTACATCGGAAACGCAGAAACAAGTTTCCGATGTTTCCGTTTTAATCCCCAAGGGACCGTTCTCTGTTCAATGCTTTCATTTTAATTTGGATGCCATTTTTAGTGAGGCAATGCGGGGAGTTGACATATTGACATTCTGATAGTAAGGTAATAATTATCTTTTGAAAGTCAATTTAGACTACAGTTTAAATTTTTACCTGCGTTAAAGATAATGGTATCTAAAAATATTAGAACCTTGTTTCCGGGGCGATTAACTCAGCGGGAGAGTGTTACCTTCACACGGTAGAAGTCACTGGTTCAAATCCAGTATCGCCCATCTCCTAATTGATTATAATAGCCGGTTTCATAGGACCAATGTTTCCTATGACCATCTCTTGTAGTTTCTGAAGTTTTTGGCTCAAGCCAACGAACTTTAGTTCGATGAGATGTGCATTTTTCAATGCTTGCTGGCAGAGTTTACCTAGTCAAAACTGAAGTTGCGGAAACATCGGAAACTTGTTTCTGCGTTTCCGATGTTTCCACGTTTCTACAGTTTCCGATAAAACAGCCGCATCAACAAAAGAATTAGCCAACCAAACTAAATAACCGGATAAATCAATCCGAAAAGCAAGTGAAAGCTGAAATACGGAGTGTTTTTCCCAAGAGCCTTTCGCAAAACCAGCCTTGAATTGAAGGCTCGCGTTTTGAGAAGACTCATCTGCTTGAAAGCCGGGAGAATAGGATATATCAGAGGCAAGATGCCGGGACTTAATGTCCATAGCTGTCTTGTAGTAACCGGCGGCGGGATGGTTCTTGGGATCAATGGAGCGCAAAAATTTTATAATTGCGGCAGACTTCCAGACCAGTTAAGCTATAACCAGCCGAAGGACGAATTGGCAAACTACAATAGCAAACAGAAGCGGAAGATAAGGGAACAAAGAGAGTTTTTGCCAGCTTGAAATAATGGACAGGAGCGAGGAGGGGTATTTCTGAGGGAATAAGAATTAATCACCTTCTGTGACATGGAAAGGGATACTGGATGAAATAAAGAAGGCGCAAAATGGGCAGTGACAGGAGAGCATGAGGAGAGCAAAATTGGGAAAACAGGTGGTGGTTTAACAAGAAGAGAATAGGGCCGCCGGTATATATGACGTTTGTCGCATTTATCTGAAGTGGAAACCAATTTGAGATTGTAACCCAGGCAAGTAACAACCGGTGATTAACGCCACAGGCAGACATATCCGGGGCGATAGTGAAATATAGGGCGATAATGAAATCGAGAAGCACCTGTCCGAGAAGCAGTGCCGGTACAAACGGCATGGGCACAGGTAAGGAAGGGGACCGATTACAAGATAAAGAAATTCGCTGGGCATTCATCGATTGAGAGTATTGCAACTTGGGGTATCAGTGAGCTAAGGAACTGTAAAGAATAATATGACTATTTGGTAATGTTTATTCTTTCGTACAGTTCCTTAGCTCATTTGCGGGAATTTTGGAGCATCTTTAATAAAAAATCCCCGCGGCAGAGCCGCGGGGTATTGAAGATTTCACCTTGAAAACTTTGCGTATGTGGGGGAACAAATCCCCCACATACGCAAAGTTTTACGCCCCCAGAGGGGCGGGGAATTAAACCCCCCGGAGATTAAAGAATAAATATTTGAAAAAAGCGGCGAATCCCATTGGCATAAATCATTCATGTTTATCTTTAAAATCGCGATTAATCACGCCGGGCAGTGGGACAAGCTTCTGCGAGATTGTGGTATCGATGCGCCGACAGAGCCAGCAAAAATTGTACAGCTATACTGTTATACCGCGTTTTAAGGCCAAAAGGTGTCTATCGCCTGAAAATTAGTTTTCCGAGGGCGGCGGCTGTTACGCCCAGTTCTTCGGCGACCTTCGCAGCCGGGCCGGATTCGCCGAACCGGTCCAGGGAGAGAATGTCTTCCGGTTTGGCCCAGCGTTCCCAGCCCTGCCTGATGCCCGCTTCAACGGTCACTACCCGGACCCCTGGGGGTACAACGGCATCCTGAATGGGCTTAGGCTGGGCCTCGAAGAGTTCCCGGCTTATCATGGAGACGATCTGCACGCTTTTTCCCTCTGGCCCGGCTGCGGCTTCCAGGGCAAGGCCAACTTCCGAGCCTGTGGCAATAACCACCACATCCGGCGCGCCTTCCGCCTTTTTGACAATGTAGGCTCCGGTCTTGATGGTATTCCGCCAGTCCGGGTCGGCTTTGGGGAAAACCGTAAGGTTCTGCCGGGACAGGGCCAGCGCGGTGGGACCGTCCCAACGGTTCAGCGCCATGGCCCAGGCTTCGGCGGTTTCCTCAGCATCGGCGGGGCGCAGGACCCGCACGTTGGGGATGGCCCGGAGGCTCGCCAGGTGTTCGATAGGCTGATGGGTGGGGCCGTCTTCACCCACAAAGATGGAGTCATGGGTCAGGACATAGATGACCGGCTGTTTCATCAGGGCCGAAAGCCTAAGGGCCGGCCGCAGGTAATCGGAAAAGACCATGAAGGTAGCGCAGAAGGCCCGCAGTCCCCCATGGAGTTGTATTCCGTTGGAGATCGCGGCCATGGCGAACTCCCGTATGCCAAAGTGGATGTACCTGCCGGCCCGGTTTGCGGCGGAATAGGGCGCGCCGCTTATGCCTACGGCGTTGGGGCCTTTTAGGTCGGCGGAACCGCCCGTCAGGAAGGGGTTAGCCGCCGCAAAGGCCGTAAGGGCCTTGTTGCCCGCTGTCCGGGTGGCGATCTTTTCCCCAGCCTGGAACGCCGGGAGGCCGGCAGGCAACGCATTGTTCCCATGAAACAGGTCCCATTCAGTACGCTTATCGGGGTTTTCTTTGGACCACGCATCGAATTCGGCTTCCCACTTTTCCCGCGCCTTTTTCCACTCTTTCCGCCGGGCGGCAAAATATTCCGCCGCTTCCGGGGCGATGTAGAAGTCGCCGGAGATACCCAGGGCAGCTTTGGCGGCGGCCAATTCTTCGGCCCCCAGGGGCGCGCCGTGTATGTCGGCGGTATTCTGCTTTTTGGGAGAACCCTTCCCGATAATCGACGTCAGGATGATAAGACTGGGCTTGCCGGTTTCGGCTTTGGCCTGGGCGGTAAGCGCCGCGATTTCCTCAAAGTTATACATGGAACCCCGGAGGACCTGCCAGCCGTAAGCCTCGTACCGCTTGGCCGTGTCTTCGGTAAAGGAGAGATCGGTGCTGCCGTCTATCGTTATCTTGTTGGAATCGTAGTAGGCGATGAGTTTCCCCAGTTTAAGATGCCCCGCCAGGGATGCGGCCTCCGAAGAGACTCCTTCCTGGAGACAGCCGTCACCTGCCAGAACAAAAGTGTAGTGGTCCACGATTTTTCGCGTGTCCGTGTTGAACCGGGCGGCCAGCATGGTTTCGGCGATAGCGAAACCCGCAGCCATAGCTATGCCCTGTCCCAGGGGACCCGAGGTCGCCTCTATACCCCGGACAAGACCGTACTCCGGGTGGCCCGCGCAGGGGGAGCCTAACTGGCGAAATTTTTTGATGCTTTCCAGGGTGACATCGGCGTACCCCGCAAGGTGCAAGATTGAATACAGGAACATGGAGCCATGTCCCGCCGAAAGGATGAATCGGTCCCGGTCCGCCCACTCTGGCGCTTGAGGGTCATGGCGAAGAAGCTCGCCATAGAGGATGGCCCCCAACTCAGCCGCCCCCAGGGGAAGCCCCGGGTGGCCGGAGTTGGCCGTTTGAATCGCATCCATAGACAAAGCCCTTAGGCTTAACGCGGTTTTTTCCAGTGCGGTGATATTCATTTTCATCTCCTTATTTTGAGGTTTAGAGTTTGATTAAGGACAGTATAGCATATCCTACGGGTTTAGCCTATTGTAATACCCCCTCCCCGTCTCCGAAAGAATAACGGGCCATCGCCGCCTTCTTTGTTGTACAGTACAGCGCGTTTTGACAGTATGATTGCAGGCAAACGCAAATCCATCGAAATCATAAAAGCTTTCTTAGTATGAGAATGAACTTGTTCAATTGAAAACATCGGAAACTGCGTTTCCGATGTTTCTGAAACCTATTCCAATGAATCCGGGAACCGGAGATTTTTAGTCTCATTGGTTCCTTCGGGGGTGCAATTTCTTTTTCGGGGCAAAACGGGAATGTATGATATACTTGGGGTATCTCACAGGAGGGGATACTTATGGACACAAACGAACGGGAAAAACTCATAACGGACGCCGTAGCGAAATTTGAAGCGGGCCTGCGCTCAAAAGCAGCGCAATTCGAGGCAACCCA
>JAITSE010000027.1 GCA_031288005.1 Treponema sp. | reverse complement strand
CACATCACAAAATATCAACACCCCACCGCCCCCCCCGCCGTTGCCCGCCCCTAGCGGGTCTCGCGCTTCGCGCGCTGCGCCAAACACCCCCCCCCCCCCCCCCCCCCCCCCGCCATATTCGGCGTCATGTTTCAGAGCGTGATGAACGCGGAGGAGCGGCACGACATCGGCGCGCATTATACGAGCGAGGAGAACATACTAAAACTGATACATCCGCTGTTTCTTGACGGCCTGAGAAAAGAATTTAACGTGATAAAAAAACTGTCCCCATCAAGGCGTACTGACAGGCTCGCCGCCTTCCACAGTAAAATTGCGGGGTTAAAATTCCTTGACCCTGCGTGCGGCTGCGGCAATTTTCTTGTTATAAGCTACCGTGAACTGCGCTTGCTGGAATTTGACATTTTGGAATTGTTGTTAGGCAACGAAAAAGTATTTGACATCCACAACGAAATAAAGGTGAACGTGAATCAATTTTACGGGATAGAGATTGAAAAATTTCAGGCGCAGATAGCCCAGGCTGCCATGTGGCTTGTGGACCACCAGATGAATATGCAGGTGCGGGAGCGTTTCGGCGAATATTTTATCCGCATTCCTTTGAAAGCCGCCGCGTCGATACACTGCGCCAATTCATTGACGACAGACTGGGAAAGCGTGATTCCAAAAAATGAATTAGAGTTGTTCATCGGAAACGCAGTTTCCGCAACCCGAACCCGTCAGCCAACCGAAGGTTGGCAGGGTTCACTAAAATAGGTTGTTGAACAAGTCCATTAAATTATATCTTGGGGAATCCGCCGTTTTTGGGCTACAGCGTAATGAACAGGACGCAAAAGCTGGAAGTTCAAAGCATTTTTAAGGATATGAAAAACAGCGGCATTTTGGATTATGTAACGGCATGGTACAAAAAGGCGGCGGAATATATGAAAGACACAGAAATCGAAGCGGCCTTTGTATCAACGAACAGTATCTGCCAGGGCGAGCAGGTTCCTGTTCTGTGGCCTGAATTGTTTTATAAGCACGGAATAAAAATTAATTTTGCCCATCAGACTTTTAAGTGGAGCAACGAGGCCAGGGGAAAGGCCGCGGTTTACTGTATTATTGCCGGCTTCAGCATTAAAAACAAAAATATAAAGAAACTCTATCAATACGCGGCAGTAAACGGCGAGCCTGTGGAAACGACAGCCGGCCAGATAAACGCCTATTTAGTTGACGCGCCAACTATCTTTATAGAAAAAAGAGCGAAACCAATTTGCAATGTTCCTGAAATGACGAAAGGCAGTTCTCCTACCGATGACGGCAATTTTCTGCTGACCCAGGAAGAAAAAGATAATTTATTGGAACACGATAAATCGCTTAAAGACATAATTCGCCCCTATACCGGGGCAAGGGAATATTTACATAACATTCCCCGCTATTGTATATGGCTTAAAGATGTTTCTCCCGCTAAATACAATCATTCCAAAGAAATAATGAACCGTCTTGCCAGCATTAAAGAATTCAGGCTAAAAAGTGAAAGCCCAGCTACATATAAGTTTGCGGAGTTTCCAAGCCTATTTGTGGAAATCAGGCAGCCTGTCACAGATTATATAATTATTCCCCGCCATTCATCAGAGAACCGCCTCTATATTCCTATTGGATTTTTGAGCAGTGAAATTATTGCTGGAGACGCCGCATCTTTCATCCCCGACGCCGGTCTCTATGAATTCGGCGTGATAAACTCAGCCATGCACATGGCCTGGATGCGTTATGTATGCGGAAGACTGGAACTGCGTTACCGCTATTCCGCTTCTATTGTTTACAACAACTTCTCTTGGCCTTCCCCCGGAGCCAAGCAGAAGGCGGCCATAGAAAGGGCGGCCCAAGGCGTTCTGGACGCCCGCGCCATGTTTCCTGAAAGCAGCCTTGCCGCTCTGTACGACCCCCTCTCCATGCCGCCCAAACTTGTCATGGCCCACCAAAAGCTTGACAAAGCCGTGGAAGCTGCATACGGACGCTCCTTTGATGATGACGGGCGCCGCGTGGCGCACCTGTTTGAGCTGTACCAGAAACTGAGCGCGAGACCGCTGCGCAGTCTCTTAGGAGTTTTTTGAACTGCTTGCCGCTGTTAGTATCTTTGACAGGTCAAAAAACTCCAAGCGAACCCGCAGGGTTCCCAAAACTCCAAGAGAATCTTGAAACCCGCAGGGTTTCAAGATTCTCAAGACTACACTTTTGTATAAACCCTGAACAGAATTGTATGAAAAGTTAGCCCGGCTTTAAAAAAAGCCGGCGGGAAAGGGAAAAAGCGCGGAATTATTATTGCAGGCCCAGCCTTCCGGCCTGGTTTTTCCTTGGAAACGCCGCCCGAGGGAATTGTGGCACGGTTCTTGCTCATACTTGTGGGTGATATAGAACAACAAACTTGGAGGAAAGAATGAAGAAGAGAAAATTTTTATGCGCTGTGATGGTCTGGATGATGCTGGTCCTGGTCCCGGTTTCGCTTTTTGCGGGGGGAAAGAAGGAAGCTAAGGCGGCTCAAAGCGCCAATCCGCCGCTTACAATTCTGGTAGCCGCGGCGGCGAGTCTTGAGTATTCCTTTGCCCAGGAACTTATCCCCATGTTTCAGGAGAAATATCCCTGGATCACCGTGGAAGGGACCTACGACAGTTCCGGCAAGCTCCAGACCCAGATTGAACAGGGCCTTGAGGCGGATGTCTTTATGTCCGCGGCAACCCGGCAGATGAACGCGCTGGCGGATCAGGGCCTTGTGGCCAAAGATTCGATTCTGCCCCTGCTGGAAAACAAGATAGTCCTGATTAAGCCCGCGGGAATAAGCACGGGGGTGAGCGGTTTCGAGAACGCCGCCGGAGCAAAGGTGATTGCCTTGGGAGACCCGGCCAGTGTGCCCGCAGGGCAGTACGCAAAAGAAGCCTTTACGAGCCTTGGCATCTGGGCCGAGGTGGAAGCAAAAGCCAGTTTTGGCACCAACGTTACCGAGGTCTTGAACTGGGTGGGGGAGGGTAGCGCCGAAGTGGGAGTGGTCTATGCCACCGACGCGGCGACCACCGGAAAGGTGGAGGTTCTTGCCGAAGCCCCGGCGGGAACTTTGTCAGCCCGGGTGATCTACCCCGTGGGGATTGTGGCGGCCTCTGTACATCAGGCGGAGGCGGCGCTGTTTGTCGATTTCCTTGCATCCGATGAGGCGCTGGCGGTGTTTAAAGCCTACGGTTTCGCCGCCGCCCGGTAAGCGGCATGACGGCCTGGGCGCTGCATGGTTCGCCGATCCTCATTTCCCTGAAAACCGCGTCCGCGGCGATTCTGGTAACTTTTTTTACCGGGCTTTTTGCCGCGGCGCTGGTGGCTGGGATCCGGCGCCGGGAATGGAAGATGATCCTTGACGGGATTCTTACCCTGCCCCTGGTGCTGCCCCCCACGGTGGCGGGTTTTTTTTTACTCTACATCTTCGGGGTCAGGAGCCCGGCGGGAAAATTTTTTCTGGATTTTTTCAATGTAAAAATTGCCTTTTCCTGGGGGGCTACCGTGCTGGCCTCCGCGGCAATCGCCTTCCCCCTGATGTACCGCTCCGCCCGGGGCGCCCTGGAACAGGTTGATCCGAATCTTATCTACGCGGCCCGGACCCTGGGCATGAGCGAAGGGGCGATATTTTTCAAAGTGAGTCTTCCAAGCGCAATGCCGGGGGTCGCATCAGGCGCGGTGCTGGCTTTTGCCCGGGGCCTGGGGGAATTCGGCGCCACCGCAATGATCGCCGGCAATATCGCCGGGAAAACCCGGACCCTTCCCCTGGCGATCTACTCCGCAGTGGCCGCCGGGGATATGGACACCGCCTACGGCTATGTGCTGGTTATTCTTTTGGTGTCCTTTATCGTGGTGGCCTTGATGAACTGGTTTACCGCCCTTGAGAAGAGGCCCAGGTGAGCATTAAGGTTTCCATCCGCAAAAAACTTTCCCGGACCTTTACCCTGGAAACGGAATTTGAAACCGGGGAAAACGCCGGCTGCCTGGGCATCCTTGGGGCATCGGGCTGCGGGAAAAGCATGACCCTGAAATGCATCGCCGGGATAGAAAGCCCTGACGAAGGCTTAATTTCCATAAACGGGCGGACGCTTTTTGACTCAGGCCGCAAGATCAATCTGAAACCCCAGGTTCGGCGGGCGGGCTACCTCTTTCAGAACTACGCTCTCTTTCCCAGGATGACGGTGCTGGAAAACATCGGCGCCGGGCTTCCGGGTCGGGAGCGGCGGGGTGAAAAAAGGCGACGGGCCTTGGCATGGATACGGCAGTTCAGACTTGAGGGACTGGAAGACCGGCGCCCCGCCATGCTTTCCGGGGGGCAGCAGCAGCGAACCGCCCTGGCCAGGATGCTGATCCGGGAACCGGAGCTCATCCTGCTGGACGAGCCTTTTTCCGCCCTGGATACGAACCTCCGGGACCAGATGCAGGTTCAGATGATGGAACTCTTGGAAAAGCGGAGCGATGTGATTCTGGTAAGCCACAGCCGGGACGAGGTCTTTAAGCTCTGCGGGGAACTGCTGATCATGGACGGCGGCCGGGCGCTGGTAAAAGGGGAAACCGGGGAAATGTTCCGCAATCCCGGCTTCGCTGCGGCGGCCCGGCTTACGGGGTGCAAGAATATTTCCCCTCTCAGGCGCACAGGGGAGCGGGAGATTTTCGCGCTCCGCTGGGGGCTGGCCTTGCAAACCGCCGTCCCCATTGGTGACGATATTACCCATGTCGGGATCCGGGCGCACGACTTTATTCCCGCCGGAAAAGAAACCCGCAACCTGATACGCCCGGCTATAAGCCGCCGTTCCGCGGAACCCTTCGAGAATGTGGTGATATTTACCAACGCCGCCGCCCGGGGGCCGGGAGAAAAACACGAAATCTGGTGGAAATACAGTAAATATCTGAACTATCACGGAGGGGAGGCTTTATATATCCCCCCGGAAGCCTTGTTATTATTAAAGTAAGGAGTTGGACCCTCAAGCCGGGGGCAGCGCATATTCGCTTATCAAGGCCGCATCTGTTTTTTACCCCGCCGCTCATACAATTTTGTCGTTTTTATGATCCGGCTTGTATGAAAAGTTAGTTTTGCTTAATTAATACGGTCCAACCGGTATTTACCGGGCGGTTTATTGCCGGGCTGAGGCCGCGTAATTTTCTGTCCCGCCGCCGCCGCGCCTCCATTAAATGCCATTCCCCGCTCTTTTGCCTTGCCCGGCTGATTTTTTTGCCATAATTATTAAATTCCCGGCAAGCCTGGCACACTTCCTGCTATTATTTTAGTGAATAAATTGAAGGACGGAGAAGGATAATGAGAAAAATCGCGATCTACGGGAAGGGGGGCATAGGCAAATCCACGACCACCCAGAATACTGTCGCGGCCCTTGCGGAAATGGGTAGAAACATGATGGTTGTCGGCTGCGATCCAAAGGCGGATTCCACCCGGCTGCTCCTCAACGGACTGGCCCAGAAAACGGTGCTTGATACGCTGCGTACCGAAGGGGAAGACCTGGACCTGGAGGACGTGGTGAAGACAGGCTTCAAGGGAACCCGCTGCGTGGAATCAGGCGGCCCCGAACCAGGGGTCGGCTGCGCGGGCCGGGGGATCATCACCTCGATTAATCTGCTGGAACAGCTAGGCGCTTTTCACGAGCAGTACAAGCTGGATTATACCTTCTATGACGTTCTTGGGGACGTAGTGTGCGGCGGTTTCGCCATGCCGATACGGGACGGCAAGGCGGAGGAAATCTACATCGTCTGTTCCGGCGAAATGATGGCCATGTACGCGGCCAACAATATCTGCAAGGGTATCATGAAATTCGCTGAAGCGGGTTCGGTGCGCCTGGGCGGGCTTATCTGCAACAGCCGCAAAGTCGACAGGGAAGCGGA
The DNA here is from genome assembly GCA_031288005.1 of Treponema sp. Next base: position 14,479 of record JAITSE010000027.1, on the reverse strand, counting down.
GTTGATAGGCGCGCTGGCCGAAAGACTTGGGACCCAGATGATTCACTTTGTGCCGCGGGACAATATGGTCCAGCGGGCGGAGATTAACAAGAAGACGGTGATAGACTTTGACCCCTCTGTGAACCAGGCCGGCGAATACCGCAAACTGGCCGCGGCCATAGAAAGCAACAAAAAGTTCGTCATCCCCAAACCTTTGGATATAACGGAACTGGAAAAACTGCTTATGGAATTTGGCATTGCGGATTAAAACAAGGCTGGAGTCGCGCAGGCTGTGCGTCCCTTGCGGGCCGCGTGGTTTCCTTTGCGGCGCTCTGCTGCTCATTTGTTTTCGAGCATGGTGCGGCAGCAGCCAAGAAGCGGTATATATTCCGGCGGAAAAAGACTTCGCAGTGAATAAGCTCACGCTTCTTGAAAGAACTTATGAGGACTTGACAGGTGACGGAAAAGACGATGCCATTGAGGTATATACCTCTGCGGAAGCGGACGATGTAGTGGACAACAGGAAGTTTGGCCATATCCGTCGAATGGGCTGGGATGACGGTCATATATGGACGCTTCTCGTTCACGATGGAGAGGGCTTTTACCCCTTAGTCAATGAGCGGATGCAAGCGGGCTAGGTGCAGTTTTGGCTTGCGTGGATAAATTCAAAAAAACTCGAAGCGCCTGACGAGGAGGATTTGGATATGCGCTTATATGTTACCGTAACTTGGGGCAGCTTCAAAGTGCTGTGCTTTACATGGGATAAACAGTCCGCTTCTTTTAAAAAAGAAACTGCCTTCAATCCATCCAATCAGTGGTTTGTAAGGCATTTCAACAAATACAGCGTTCTTGATGACAGCTATATTCAAAACCAAAAGCAAAATTAAAAGGAGCGTAGCAAAGCTATGTTAATGATACGGGCGATTGTGCGGCCTGAGAAGGCGGAAGAAGTAATGGCGGAGTTGATGGCTGACGGATTTCCAGCGGTAACGAGGATGAATGTGTCGGGCCGGGGCAAGCAGCGGGGGATCAGGATTGGGGACGTAACCTACGATGAAATCCCCAAGGAGCTTCTCCTCATGGTAATTAAAAACGCCGACAAGGATTTTGTTATAAAGAAAATCATGGATGTGGCCCGCACGGGAAAAGGCTCTTTCGGGGACGGAAAAATATTTGTTTCCCCTGTAGAAGAAGTGTACACCGTAAGCTCCGGCGTAAAAGAAGTCAATGACGCTGACGCTTCCGCGCCCATCCCGGAGGAAAAAATATGAAGGAAGTCATGGCCGTCATCAGGATGAACATGATGAACAAGACCAAGCGGGCCCTGGCCGATGCGGGAATAAGCTCTCTCCATGCCAAGGAATGTCTTGGCCGGGGCAAGGGCCTTATCGAGATCCCCCAGGATGCTCCGGGCGGCGCGGAGCGCTACGCCGGCATGGCGCAGGAATTGGGCGTAGCTGGCCGGCTTGTTCCCAAGCGGATGATCAGCGTCATTGTGCCTGACAAGCTTGTAAAGACCGTGGTGAACACGGTGATCGGCGTGAACAAGACCGGGCGGAGCGGGGACGGAAAGATTTTTGTTATGCCCGTCTCTGAATCCTGGCGTATCCGCTCAGGCGAATCCGGCGACGAAGTGCTTGATATGTAAGGAGGCTTGTATGGCAGTAACTAGTGAAGTCCCTTTTGCGGCGGATTTTAAGGCGGAGATTCTTGAAAAGTACCCGCCCAAGATCGCCAAGAAACGGGCCAAACAAATAATTGTCAACCGGGTTGAGGATTCAGGCGATGTCCCCGAGATACTGGCCAACACCAGAACTGTTCCGGGGATCATCACCATGCGGGGCTGCGCCTACGCGGGCTGTAAGGGCGTGGTGCTGGGTCCGACGCGGGACATACTTCAGATCACCCACGGCCCAATAGGGTGCGGCTTTTATAGCTGGCTCACCCGGCGCAACCAAACCAGGCCCTATACGGACCAGGACGAAAACTACATGACCTACGCCATGTCTACGGACCTCCAGGAGGACGAGATCATCTTCGGGGGCGAGAAAAAACTCAGGGCGGCTATTGACGAGGCGGTGGCTCTGTTCCATCCCAGGGCCATAGGCATTTTCGCCACCTGTCCTGTGGGTCTTATCGGCGATGACGTTCACGCGGTGGCCAGGGCTATGGAAGAAAAATATCCGGAGATCAATATCTTCGGTTTTTCCTGCGAAGGCTACAAAGGCGTAAGCCAGTCCGCGGGCCATCACGTGGCGAACAACAAGGTCTTTACCGAAGTGGTCGGGCAAATTGAAAAATCCAAAGAAGGAGATTTTCGCTTTAATATACTTGGGGAATACAATATAGGCGGCGACGCCTTTGAGATTGAGCGGATCGTGGCTGACTGCGGCCTCACCCTTCATTCGACATTTTCCGGGAATTCAACCTATGAGGAATTCGCCAGCGCCCATACCGCGGATCTCAACGTGGTCATGTGCCACCGCTCAATTAACTATCTGGCGGAAATGATGGAGAAAAAGTACGGCATTCCCTGGTTTAAGGTAAACTTTGTGGGCGCAGAAGCGACTTCAAAATCCCTGCTCAAAATCGCCCGCTACTTTGGCGATGATGAGCTTGTTAAAAAGACGGAAGCGGTGATCGCCATGGAAATGGAAGCGGTAGAAAAAGTGCGGCTGGATGTAAAATCCCGGTGCGAGGGAAAAACCGCCGTTCTCTATGTCGGCGGCTCCAGGGCGCATCATTACCAGGACCTGCTTAAAGAGATAGGCGTCAGCATACTCTCCGCGGGCTATGAGTTTGCCCACCGGGACGATTACGAAGGGCGCAAAGTCCTGCCTTCGATTATTGTTGACGCTGATTCCAGAAACATAGAGGAGTTGACCGTAGGCCCTGATCCTGCCAGATACAAAGCCCGTTTAAGCGAGGATGACAAAGCCGCTATGGAAGAGCGGGGTTTCACTTTCAACGATTACGGCGGAATGATGGCGGAGATGCCCGATACGACTCTGGTTATTGACGACTGCAATCACTACGAGCTTGAAGAACTGCTGGACCGGTATCATCCTGATTTGGTCTGCGCGGGGATCAAGGAAAAGTACGTGGTTCAAAAGCGGGGCATCCCCATGAAGCAGCTTCACAGTTACGATTATATGGGACCCTTTGCGGGCTACCGGGGGGCCGTCAATTTCTACAAAGAAATAGACCGGCTTCTCAACTGCAACGCGTTTAAGTTTACCAAAGCGCCCTGGGATGAATCGCCTGAGCTTTCAGGGGCTTACGCTTTTAACGGCTGATTTTCTGTAATACGGCAGCCGGCGCTGCTTTGACGAATTGTTTTATGGAGGTATATTAAATGTTATTACGGCATACGCCGAAAGAAATTGTCGAGCGCAGCGCCCTCACGATTAATCCGGCGAAGACTTGTCAGCCTGTGGGGGCTATGTACGCGGCATTGGGGATTCACAAGTGCCTGCCCCACAGCCACGGCTCACAGGGATGCTGCGCTTATCACAGGAGCGCCCTCACAAGGCATTACGCGGAGCCAATTATGGCCAGCACTTCCTCTTTTACGGAAGGGGCCTCGGTATTCGGAGGCCAGTCGAATATGCTGGAATCGATCAACAATATTTTTGCGCTGTATGATCCGGACATTATAGCTGTGAACACCACCTGTCTTTCGGAAGTCATCGGCGACGACCTCACCCAAATTATCAACCGGGCCATAGCGGACAACAAGATTCCCCCGGGCAAGACGGTGATGTACGCTTCCACGCCCAGCTTCAAAGGCTCCCATGTTACAGGCTATGCCAATATGCTGACCGCCATGGTTCAGAATTTCGCCAAGAACACAGGAAGGAAAAATAACGCTGTTACTCTCCTGCCTTCTTTTATCGAACCCAGCGATATGACGGAAATCAAATACATCGCCGGGGAATTGGGGGTGGAGTACATCATGTATCCCGATACCTCCGGGGTAGTGAACGCCCCCATGGACGGCAAATTCCGGATGTACCCCAAAGGCGGAACTCCAAAGGAAAGTATCGCTGCCAGCGGGGACAGCCGCTTCGCCCTGGCTCTAGGGCGGATCGGAACTTTTCAGGCGGCCCAGCTTCTTGACAGCAAGTGCAAGGTAAAGACCGAAATTATTGATCTTCCTATCGGCATCACCGCTACCGACGCTTTTGTGGATACTCTGAGGAAAGCCGCGGGCCTTACGGTCCCGGAGAGCCTTAAAACCGAACGGGGCCAGCTTGTTGACGTGCTTTGCGACAAGGCCCAATACCTTTACGGCAAAAAAGTCTCCATTATGGGAGACCCGGATACAATTTTCGGACTGGCTCAGTTCTGCGCCGATGCGGGCATGAAGATAATCCACATCGTTACAGGCACTCCCGCGGGGGCCAAGTGGGAGAGGCGGATAAAAGAAGTGGCCGGGCCGGATGCGGCGGTGAAATGCGGCGCCCAGGCCGACCTCTTTTACCTTCATCAACTTTTGCAGAACGAAAAGCCTGACCTCCTCTTCGGCAATACCTATTGCAAGTATATCGCCCGGGACATGGACATCCCGCTCATCCGCTGCGCCTTCCCGGTTTACGACAGAATCGGCCATTCCTACGTGCCTATCACGGGTTACAGGGGCGGCCTTCACCTGCTCATCAAGATGCTGGACAAGATCATGGACCGCCAGGATAGAGACGCGCCTGAGGAAAAGTTCGAATTGGTTATGTGAGGAAAATATGGTTGAAGTTCTGGAAGAGCGGAAGCGGCAGGTTCTTGAAAAAGGAAAAGACGCCTATGCTCTGGAGTGCGAAAAGGCCAGCGCCGCGGGATCAGTGAGCCAGCGGGCCTGCGTGTTCTGCGGCTCAAGGGTTGTGCTTTACCCCATAGCCGATGCGCTGCACCTCATTCACGGACCAATAGGCTGCGCTGCCTATACCTGGGAGCTTAGAGGCTCCATGTCATCGGGACCGGAGCTTCACCGTATGAGTTTTTCCACAGACCTGAAGGAGAATGAAGTCATTTACGGCGGGGAAAAAAAACTCTACGCCGCCCTCACGGAGCTAATCGGGGAATACAAGCCGGAAGCGGCCTTTGTGTACTGCACCTGCATCATCGGCCTTATTGGGGACGATGTGGAGGCGGTCTGCCGGCGGGTTGAAAAAGAGAGGCGGATACCGGTTATCCCGGTTCACTCCGAAGGCTTTAAGGGGACGAAGAAGGACGGCTACAAGGCGGCCAGTGAAGCGGTTTTCAAACTTACCGGCAAAGACAATGACACGGCGCTTTCCCCTTTCAGCATAAACATCCTGGGCGAATTTAACCTTGCCGGCGAAACATGGATCATCAAGGATTATTACCGGCGCATGGGCGTTGAAGTTGCCGCCTGCCTCACCGGCGACGGGAGGGTTGCAGAGATAGGCAGGGCGCACAGGGCGAAGCTCAACGTTGTCCAGTGTTCGGGTTCCATGACTTTTCTTGCGAAAATGATGCAGGAAAAGTATGGCATCCCCTTTATGCGGGTTTCCTATTTCGGCATAGAGGATATGAGCAAGGCTCTCTACGATGTGGCGGAATTTTTCAACGACAGGGAAATTACTGAAAATACACAAAAACTTGTCGCCGAAGAGGTGTCGGCGCTGCTGCCTAAACTCGAAGTATACCGCCGGGACCTTGAGGGCAGGAAAGCCGGAGTTTACGTGGGCGGCTCTTTCAAAGCCTTTTCCATGGTAAAAGCTCTGCGGCATCTGGGAATGGAAACAGTTGTGGTTGGCTCCCAGACGGGATCGCGGGAAGACTACGAATACCTCAAAGAAATCACCGGCGAGGGGACCGTTATTCTGGATGACGCCAATCCGCTTGAGCTTTCGGGCTTTATTCTGGAAAAGGGCGCGGACCTTTTGATCGGCGGGGTAAAGGAGCGGCCCATAGCCTACAAGATGGGCATAGGCTTCTGCGATCACAATCATGAGCGCAAGGCCGCCCTTGCCGGTTACGCGGGGATGCTCAATTTCGCACAGGAAGTGCATTCTTCAGTAACTAGTCCGGTATGGAAGTATTCTCCGGCCAGGAGAAAAAGCGGGGCGAGTCTATGAATGCGGCGGCTCCTCCCTTTGTCTCTGCCAGAAACGCCTGCAAACTCTGCGCGCCCTTGGGCGCCTCCCTTGCGCTGCGGGGAATCGAGGGCTGCATCCCGCTGATCCACGGCTCCCAGGGCTGCTCTACGTACATCAGACGCTACGGGATCAGCCATTTCCGGGAGCCCATCGACATAGCCTCGTCGAATTTTACCGAGTCAACCGCAATCTTCGGTGGAAGGCAGAATCTTTTCACCGCCCTGGACAACGTAAGCCGCGCTTACAAGCCCTCCGCCATAGGGATTGCCTCTACGTGCCTTTCGGAAACTATGGGGGAAGATGTTTCCATGTACCTCAAACAGTACGAAGCCCAAAGGGAGCGGAGATCTGGACACAGCGGAGACAAGGGGCCGGTTATTTTTTACGCTTCCACGCCGAGCTATAGGGGAACTCACATGGACGGCTTTCGGGAGGCTGTTTACGCGGCGGTGTCAAAACTTGCGGGGGAAGACTCATCCGGAGGGAAAGACGCCGCTCCCGCTCTTAATCTGATTTCAGGTTTTGTTTCCGCCGGGGACCTTCGGGAGCTTCACAGCATACTCGGGGCTTTTGCGGAGTCTGGGGCTGGTTTTTCCTCGTACACGCTGCTCCCGGATTATTCCGAAAGTCTTGACGGTCCCTCATGGGAGACTTACCTGAAGCTGCCCGGAGGCGGCACAAAGTTGAGCGATATACGGAAGATGGGCCGCGCCGCGGCGACTTTCTGTCTGGGCTCCGCGGCGGTCCCCAACGGCGGGGCCTGGCTTTTTGAGCATTGCGGCGTTCCTCAGTTTAATTTTGAGTTACCCATCGGTATAGAAAACTGCGATCCTTTCTTTGCGGCGCTAGCGGAATTGTCAGGAGGGAAGATTCCCGAAGCGCTGCTCAGGCAGCGGGGCCGTCTGGTTGACGCCTACATTGACGGGCATAAATACGTGAACGGGAAGCGGGCGATTCTCTATGGGGAGGAGGATTTTGTCTGCGCCATCGCTTCGTTCCTGGACGAGATAGGCGTGTTTCCGGTGATAGCAGCGACCGGCGCGGAAAGTCCGTCCTTCAAAGAGCGGCTCCGTTCTGTCCTGCGGAATGCCAGGGAGGAAAGCGAAATCATGGACGGGGCTGATTTTGCGGGTATTTTGGACAGAGCGCGTTCCCTGGGCGCCGATTTTATAATGGGTCATAGCAAGGGCCTCTACCTTTCCAGGAATCTCCGCATACCCCTGATACGCTGCGGCTTCCCCATCCACGACCGCATTGGCGGGCAGCGCATACTTCATCTGGGTTACCGGGGGACACTCAATCTCTTTGACATGGTATGCAACGCGGTGATGGAAGCGGAACAGAATGCCCATGAGGTTGGGTACACTTATATCTAAGGAGCGGTTTATGGATTTTGGCGCCCATCCCTGTTTTAATGAAAAAACACGGCACAGTACAGGACGCGTACATCTTCCTGTTGCGGAGAAGTGCAACGTGCAGTGTAATTTCTGCAACCGTCTGTATGACTGCGCCAATGAGAGCAGGCCGGGCGTAAGCAGCGCGGTCCTCTCGCCTTTTCAGGCGCTGGACTACCTGGCCGCGGTTTTGCGAAAATTTGATGCTGTTTCCGTTGTCGGCATTGCCGGTCCCGGGGACCCTTTTGCCAATGCCGAGGCGTCACTTTCCACCCTTGAACTGGTCAGAAGCCGTTTCCCTGACAAACTGCTCTGCATTGCTACAAACGGGCTTGAGCTTGCGGATTATGCGGAAAGGCTTGCGGAACTCAAAGTTTCACATATCACGATCACCTGCAACGCGGTGGACCCCGCAATAGGCGCGAAGATATACGCCTGGGTCAGGTATGGAAGCCGGGTGTACCGGGCTGAGGCGGGGGCGGCTCTGCTTCTTGAGCGGCAGATCGAGGGCGTTAAACTGCTCAAATCTTTGGGGATCGCTGTGAAGATAAATACGGTGGTTATCCCCGGCGTCAACGAAGCGCACGCCTTGAAAGTGAGCGAAACCATGGCCGGGCTGGGGGCGGATATACAGAACTGTATCCCCATGATGCCTGTGAAGGGAACGGCTTTTGAAGCCTTACCTTCCCCCTCGCCTGATGCCATGGCGGCTGTGCGCCTTGAAGCGGGCGGATACCTGAAGCAGATGTCCCACTGCGCCCGGTGCCGCGCCGACGCCGCCGGATTTATTGGCGCGGGAAATCAAGCGGAGATCGAGGCATTGCTTAAAGAGGCGGGGACAGCGAGACCCACGGCGGAAAGGCCCTATATCGCGGCGGCTTCACGGGAGGGCTTCTTTGTAAATCTTCATCTGGGGGAGGCGCGTTTTTTTTGGGTCTTCGGCATTGAAGGCGGCAAGCCGGTACTTCTGGAGCAGCGTCCGGCTCCATATCCCGGCGGCGGCGACGCCAGATGGGAAGAACTTGCGGAGACGTTAAAAGACTGCTTTGCCGTCCTGTGCCGCGCCTGCGGGGGCGCGCCGAAACGTATCCTTGAAAAGCGCGGTTTCTCTGTCTCGGTAAATGAGGGTCTCATCGCCGATATTGCGGTCTGCCTTTTTAGCGGAAAGAAGATTCCCCCGGTATACGCTCCTGCCGCGAGGCGATGCGGCGGCGGGACAGGCTGCGGATGCGCCGAAGGGGAGGGCTGCGGCGCGTGAAAAAGAAAATCAAATCCATAAAAATAATTTTATCAAGGAGCGAATGTAAAGATGACTAAACCAAAACACCATGTATTGTTGTGCGCGTCCTTCAGGATGAATGGAACTCCCCAGGGGGTATGCGCCAAAGGCGGCTCAGGGCAGCTTATGCAGTACCTTGAAGAAGAACTGGCCGACCGGGGACTGGCCGATGTAGCCGTGTCCTGCACAAGCTGCCTGCGGGTCTGCGACAGAGGTCCGGCTCTGGTAGTGTACCCTGAGAACTGGTGGTACGGACATATCGACAGTGAGGAGGCAATCGATAAAGTGATTGACTCCATCGAGAATGGCAGTCCCGCCGCGGAGCTGGTAATAGCCTAAGCCTTTGACGCGCCTTTAGGGTCAGACCCCGTGTTTTAGCTGGTATGCCAAGAGGCCGCAGGCTTGCTTGATTCGCATACGGCTCCATACCAAAAGAACCCCGCAAATTCGCCTATCTGAGTCTCATACAACCTAAATCTCGAGTTTCAGATTTCTTAGCGGGAGAGTTATTGACAAAATCTAAAGTGATAATTTATATTAGTAATGCCTATAGGTATACTAGGATTAGATAAGGAGAACTACACTATGAAAGCAAAAAGGGTACTTTCCGTCCAGGCACTTCCGGTGTTTCTGTTCGTTCTGGCGGTATCGGCCATACCGGCGCTTTTCGCCGGCGGCAGACAGGATTCAACGGCGGCAGGCCAGGAACAGGCGATTATCCGCGTAGGATCCCTCTACGAACCGGGAAACCTTTCAAATGTTGACGCCGGAGGCCAGGGCCTTACCGAGGCCTTTAACGGAAACGTCTACGAGGGCCTCTTTCGGCTGACCGACGGGGGAAAGGTGGAAAATCTCCTCGCCGCGAATTACGCCAAAAGCGGCGATGGTCTTGTCTATACGGTGACCTTGCGCGAGGGCGTTAAATTCCATTCCGGCAAGGCACTCACTTCGGCGGATGTAAAGGCCAGTTTTGAACGGATCAGCGCCGAGACTTCCCTGGCGGCCCGGAAGTCCAGTTACCGGGTAATAAAGAGCATCGATACCCCGGACGCCAAAACCGTGGTCTTCACGCTTAACAATCCTTCCATTTCTTTTCCCTACACCTTATCCTACGTGTGGATCGTAAATACCGATGGCAGGGATCTCAGGACCGCTGAAGACGGCACTGGGCCTTATGCGCTGGATACCTGGACAAGGGGCAGTTCTCTCAGCCTTAAAAAATGGGACGGGTACTGGGGGCAGGCCGCGAAAAACGCCGGGGTAGTATTTAATTACTTTACTGATGCCAGCGCCCTGAACAACGCCCTCCTGAGCGGACAGGTTGATATCATCACCTCCGTCCAGAGCCCCGACGCTATTTCCCAATTTGAAAATAATTCCAGCTTTGTGATCAACAACGGCGCGTCCACAACCAAGGAACTTTTGGCCTTTAACGACCGGGTAAAACCATTTGACGACGCTCAGGTCCGCAAGGCCATTTATTCCGCCATCGATCGGCGGAAGCTGTTGAGTTCCGTCTGGGGCAAATACGGTTCCCTCATCGGTTCCATGGTTCCTCCCACCGATCCCTGGTACGACGCTTCCCTGGTTAACGCGAACCCTTATGATCCCGCTCTTGCCAAATCACTGCTGACCCAGGCGGGCCATCCCAACGGCATTTCCTTCACCCTTGATTCACCCACTTACGATCCCCATCCCCTGGTTGCCGAATTCGTAAAAAGTGAGCTTGCTAAAATCGGCGTCGCGGTAAGCATCAATCCCATATCCGCCGATGAATGGTACACCAAGGTTTTTCGGGACAGGGATTTTACCGCCACCCTCCAGGAACACGTGAATGACCGGGACGTCGTATGGTACGGAAATCCTGATTTCTATTGGGGCTACAATAATCCCCGGGTGACGGAATTGGTAAACCAGGCCGAACAGTCAGTTTCCGTTGATGAACAAACCCGGAAACTCCTGGAAGTAAACCGGATCATCGCCAACGAAGCGGCCAGCGTTTGGCTTTACCTCTATCCCCAGATCGTCATCGCGTCTTCGAGGCTGTCCGGGTATCCGGTGAACGGGCTTAACTCCCAGTTCTATGCCTACAATATTTTGAAACGATAATAGGCTCAAAGCCGCCTAAACTTTGCGCCCAGCATAATACCCCTATGGGCAAATACCTGATTCACCGCTTTTTTTTCTTGCTGGTCTCCTTCGCCGCTGCCCTGCTGGTGATATTCGTACTCCTCAGGCTGCTTCCCGGAGATCCCGCCAATGCTCTGTTGCCCGCCGATGCGTCCCCGGAACAAATTGCGGCGGCCAGGGCGAAAGTGGGATCCGATATTCCGCTGCCCCATCAGATGGCGGCATGGTTTACCGGGATTTTCCGGGGGGATTTCGGGGAGTCCTATATATCCGGCGTCCCTGTGGCGCCTGAAGTCTTTAGCCGCTTGAGCCTTACCATTCCCCTTACCCTTATTTCCTTTGCCATCTCCTGTCTCCTGGCCGGCGTCATTGGATTTATCGCGGCCTATAAAAACGGCAGATGGTACGCGGCGCTTCTTACGGCTTTTACCCAAATCGGCATAGCCGTTCCCATATTCTGGGTGGGGATCATCTTTGTCTGGATCTTTGCCCTGAGCTTACACATCCTGCCCTCAGGCGGATGGCCCGCGGAGGGATGGAGGAACACGGGCGCCGCGCTTCGCTCTCTTGTACTGCCTGAGGCAACAATCGTATTCATGATGAGCGCCACATTGGCCAGATATATCAGGGCAAGCGTGCTTAATGTACTGGATTCCGCTTATATCCGCGCTTCCCGGTCCCTCGGTTTTTCCCAGGTTTCGTCTTTTGTACTTCACGGTATCAGAAATGCATATATTCCGGTGATTTCCATTATGGGGATAGAGCTTTCCTCGACTCTTCTGGGCGCCGTGGTGGTGGAAAACGTCTTCTCCCTCCCCGGTCTCGGTTCCATGCTGACCCGTGCAATTGCCCGGCACGACTATCCTTCCATTCAGGGGATCCTTCTTACCGCCACTTTCCTGGTTCTTGTAATCGGTTTTATCGCCGATGTAATTCAGCGTATTCTCGATCCCCGGCTCAGAAGACCCCGGGGCGGAGGCTGACATGGCCTTGAAAAAAACGCCGGTCCGGCTTTATATCGCCGGGCTTCTCCTTTTCATAAGCTTCGGCGCCGCCCTGGTTTCGTTTTTCTGGACCCCTTACCGCCTGGACGATACCTCCGGGGGACGCCTTGAAGCTCCCAGCGCCGCCCACATCTTCGGCACAGACCGCCTCGGCAGAGACCTTGCTAGCCGCGTAATGGCCGGGACGAGGATCGCCTGCTCCATCGGATTAAGCGCCACCCTGACAGCTTTGGTTCTGGGCCTTAGCGCGGGCCTCCTTGCCGCCTGGCTTCCCCCTTGGGCCGATAAGGCCGCCTCTTCCTTTCTCGATGCGCTTATCGCCTTCCCCACGCTTCTTCTGGCCATGCTTATCGGGGCGGCCCAGGGGAGGAGCGCCTTCACCGCGGCGCTCTCCATCGGCATAGCCTGCTCCGCGATCATCGCCCGGCTTACCCGCATCCTCGCAAAACAGATTATGTCGAAGCAGTTTTTTGTGAGCGCCAAAACTTCTGGCACGGGAAACCTGGCGATTACCTTTATCCATATATTGCCCAATATATGGCAGGTGCTGCAGGTGAATATCGCGGTGGTGTTTGGCGCGTCCATTCTGGCGGAAGCCAGCCTTTCCTATCTGGGCCTGGGGCTTCCTCCGCCCAACGCTTCCCTGGGCCGGCTTATGCAGGAAGCCCAGGCCGCGGCGCTGACTTCTCCCCTGGGAGCGGTAATTCCCGGCCTGCTTATCGTGATGATAGTAAGCGGCGTAAACCTCCTTTCCGACGCGCTCCGCGACAAACTAGGCGGCGGGGAAGGCATAAGCCTGTGAAAGGCCGCAAGCCTCTCCTTGAGATGAGGGGCCTCAGCGCTTACCTTAAAGATTCGGGGAAGCCCCTTCTAAAGGACTTAAACTTAAGCGTTGGAGAAGGGGAGCGGGTGGGCCTCCTTGGACAGTCAGGCTCTGGAAAGTCCCTTAGCGCCCTGGCCGCGGCGGGGCTTTTGCCCCCGTCAATCCGGGCGGAAGGCAGCGTCCTGCTTGGCGGGCGTGAAATCATAGGAGCGTCTGAAAAGACGCTCAACACGATGCGGGGCAGGGACCTTGCCATTGTATTTCAGGAAGCGGCCGCCTCGCTCGACCCTCTGATGAAGATAGAGAAGCAGATCGCCCTGCCCCTTAAAAAACATTCGCGCCTTTCGGGGGCGGCGCTGCGTGAAAAGGCGTATTCCCTGCTTTCGGAAGTGAAGTTTGATGAAGCGGATATAAGGCGCATCGCCGCTTCCCTTTCTTTTGAGCTTTCAGGCGGCCAGCAGCAGCGCGCCGCCCTTGCCATAGCGCTTGCATCTTCCCCCAGGCTGCTCATTGCTGACGAAGCCCTAAGCTCAGTTGACGAGCGGACACAGAAGCGGCTTATCGAACTTCTGCTTGAAACCGCAAAGGCCCGCGGGATGGCGCTCATTTTTATTTCCCATGATATTGCGGCGGTGAGGGAAATCGCCGGGCGGATATTGATAATGAAGGGGGGGCGTATAGTTGAGACCCCCGCAGAGCGGGGGTCTCTTGGAGTTTTGGGACAGCAGATTAAAGCTAATGGCAAAATTTATGAGTCCAAAAACCGCATTGGTCCTTCGGGCTTTCCCCGGGGAATCAGAAGCCCTGAGCAGAGGGAAAAGCTGTTCGAGCTTTCTGGCGTGTATTTCGGCTACAAGAAAGATGACGTCCTTAAAAACATCAGCCTTGACATTGCGAAAGGGGAAAGCCTGGGGATCATTGGGGAATCGGGGAGCGGCAAGACGACCCTGCTCTCTCTGCTCCTCCGTCTTGAGACAGCCCGCCGGGGAAATATTTTGTTCTCAGGGAGGCCGCTCCATGAGCTGCGCGGGAAGGCTCTTAAAGATTTCAGGGCCAAGGTCCAGCCTGTTTTCCAGGACCCTTTTCTTTCTCTTGACCCGGCGCAGAAAGTTGAAAGCATCATCGGCGAAGCGCTGATTTCATTCAGGCTGGCCAGGACCAAAGAGGAGAGAAAGGAAAGGATCCGCCGGGCCTTGGAACAGGTAGGGCTTGGGGAAGACGCCATGAAACGGCGCCCCGCGGAATTTTCAGGCGGACAGCGCCAGCGCATCGCCATCGCCCGGGCCCTGGTCTGCAATCCCGAAGTTCTCATTGCCGATGAGCCTGTCAGCGCCCTGGACGCCGTCACAAAAAATGAGATACTCAAACTGCTCCATGAGCTTAAGGAAAAGGGGAATTTCACCCTGGTTTTCGTGTCCCACGATATTCAGGCCGCGGCGGATATTTCGGAGCGGATTATGGTTTTGCGGCCAGTAGGCCGTGCGGACCTAAGCAAGCCTAAGCAAGCCTAAGCAAGCCTAAGCAAGCCGCTAAGCAAGCCGCTAAGCAAGCCGCTAAGCAAGCCGCTAAGCAAGCCGTAGGCTTGCTTCGGCTTGCTTCGGCTTGCTTCGGCTTGCTTAGCGGTCCGCTTGGAGATTTGCGAACTTTTGAACAGCGCGGCCCTTGCGGGCCGCAGTGCAGCCGCTGGTTCGCAAAACTCCCCGCACATTTTTTACGGGCTTTTCCCCGGAGAACAAATCCGGGGAGTTTTGCGG
>JAITSE010000002.1 GCA_031288005.1 Treponema sp. | reverse complement strand
GGCAGCACCGGGGATAAAACCTTTTGGGCCAAGTGGGAGCCTGTTTCTTACGCGATTAGCTACAACCTGAACGGAGGGAGCAACGCTGCGGGAAACCCTGCCGCATACACTATTGAAACCGCCAACATTACCCTGGCCGCTCCATCCCGGGCGGATTATTACTTTGGCGGCTGGTTTGACAATGAGAAGTTCAGCGGAAGAGCGGTTACTTCGATACCCCAGAAGAGTACGGGGAATAAGAGCTTCTGGGCCAAGTGGACGCCCACCTACAAAGTAACATACTACCCCAATGGCGGGAGCGGCTCTGTCGATCAAAGCGTTCATGTCATGGGCGGATCGAATGTCCTAGCTTCAAACGGCTTTACCCGGTCCGACTATGTCTTTGCCGGGTGGACAACCTCTTCTGGCGACGGCGCGGGTACGCTTTACTGGGCCGGGAGAGGCGTGCCAGACCTGGCAAGTCGCCCCGGAGCGGAGGTAACGCTCTACGCCCGCTGGCTGCCTAAGGAGCAGACCATAGAGTTGGCGGACTCGCCTGCAAGAAAATCGGGACACAATACCGCGAACGCTCTCTTGTGGCAGTTCTTCCCGGAGCGGAATGAATTCGTTATCTTCGCCGGCCAGGACTATAAATCAAAAACGGATTCGACTGTATACGTAACAGGCCGCACCACGGTAAACCGGATCCGCGTATTGCCTGGGAGGAGCTTGAACAACTGGGCCGATGTGCCAGGCTACAGCCCCAGCGGCGCCTATGCTCATAATCAATGGCAAAATGCATTGTGGGCCGATTGGCCATTGATTTTTCCGGACCTCCTAACGGGACCTACTTCCGGCTATGTCTCGGGACAGGTTATACCGAAGCCTGTGCTGCTCGGGCAGATCTATAACGCCCATCAGATACGGATTATATTCGTGAACGCAGAGATAGAAATACCGTCTGTTCAGGGAGAGAACTCCCGCAGCCCCCTGGACATAGGACCTTACCATACTTTTTGGAAAGATAATTCCTGGGAGGGAGACTTTTACAAGAGTACGCTGGGCTCGGATCTTTTGAACGACCACGAAATAGACGCGTCTATAGAGTTTTTTGAAGGGGAAAACAAACTCTATACTCCATCTTCGCCGGGAATTAGCCTGTGGGACTCCCGTAAACAGGGATATGCGTACGTCAATGAAATACCCTGGCAGCCTGACAGTGATAGTTATGACAGTTGGAAAACCAAAGAGAACATTTCCCATTGGAAGAGCTATGCGATAAAATGTGTCACCTTCGCGAGGAACTGGGGTTATCCTTTAGACTACTCGCCGCATGATGGCAGCATAGAAACCGGTCCGGGGGTCGTCGGGCATAGATTCCAGTCCTTTGGCTGGGGTCCGTCATTCCTCGACGTGACGTTCCGCGGCGGCAGCCTCAACGCCTCCAATGGCGCCAGCGGAGTTGTAGAACTCAGCGCTGGTGGGTATAAAATAATCCCGTCCACTGGGAACGCCTGGACGCGCAGGACGACAACGAAGTAAAGGGGTCCTGCGCCCCCTCGCTTGGCCAGCAATGCCCGCCGTTCTCACGGGGTTTCCCCTTGAGAGCGGCGGGCTTTTTGCATTATTCGCAGTGAAGGGATATTTACCGCATCGGACTTTCGGTTCTATGAACCGCGGTCCGCAGTCGAAGAAGGTTTTGAATGAAAACTTCTTTGATACTTTTTCGACTTTGCTGTTAAAAAATTTATTCGTATTGAGGGTTTAATACCCAAGAACCCGCTTGCGCGGGGGAGGCTCTGCGGCGCATAAAACCGCAAAGGAAGGTTTAGAATGAAAGAGAATAGTATTGTTTTGGGAATGCCGGCCTTGGCCCTGGTATTCGGACTTTGTTTGGCTGGATGCCCCAATGAAACTACAGACGGCGGCAAACTGTCAGGAGAGACGCCCGCAGAGAATAACAAGGAGGAGACCCCGGTAAATCATCCGCCTGTAATCATACTGTCCGTTGAACAAGGAGAATTAAAACCGGGCGGATTTTTTATATTAAACGCCATAGGCAGCGACGCCGACGGGGATAGTCTGTCATATTACTGGAATATCAACGGCTTTTTATATCCTTATGAGGACAGCCTGGGTCTTATAGGCTTTTACCTCCCCAGCGACGGCGGTTATTTTCTAAGCGTTTCGGCAACAGACGGCAAGGCGGAGGCGGAAACGATAAGAACTTTCAGCATCCCTAACCCCAATACGGATGATTATAAAAAGGCAAAGGCTATGCTGGGGGAATGGACCTTGGGGCAGGGGTTTAAAGTTTACAATTTTACCTATCTGAGTAACTTTCCATCTGAGACCATCCAATGGGTCGCATTTACTACCGAATCAAATATTATAGCAGAAAAGTATGATTCTGACAGCGCTGACGCCCCGATGTATTTTTTTCTCGATACTAGCGGCGATATATACAATCTCGCTGCTGTTTTTGATATGTCATCCTCCGGAAGAACGATTGCCGGAGATGTATATTATATTAACAAGGATACGGACGTATGGAGCAGCCCGATGAGCTTCACAGGAACCAAGACGGCTTCTTTTAAGAACGCCCCGCTCTCATTCGTGATTCCCAGAGGCGCGAACACCAAACGTATAGAATGGACGCCGCTTTTCTCCGCAAAAAGCGGCGTCTCTGAAAACCGAAGCCTGCGTTTAACCGGGCCGGATTCCGGCGGCGGCGTCCCGCCAGCCTTTGATTATGCGCCCACTGAAGAAGAAAGACGGAATTACCGGGAGCTGCGGGAAATAATAGAGGATCAGGGGCGGAGAAAATGGTAAGCGGCATCATAATATTTGTAATCACTATTATTGATCAACTGGCAAATATTTTTAGTGAATCGAACTACACATTGCAGGAACAAAAACATATTAAACTAGGGATTATTGACAAACCCCCCCGGATTTCCCCATTATAATAACATAATGAAACCAAGAGCTAATCTTGCCGGAGGGAAATTTTCCCCTCCATTTCTCTGGATAGTCCCTACGTTTATCCTCTGCGGCATATTTATTATAGCTTCGGTTCCCCGGGCGGAAGCCCAGAGCAAAACACAGGAACCCCGGCGGTATATAAACTTCCTCCAGAGCGTATTTGAGTTTATTCAAAGCCACTATGTTGAAGAAGTAGAGCCAAAAGCCATTTATGAAGGGGCCTTAAAAGGTATGTTTGAAACTCTTGGCGACCCATATTCGGTGTTTCTCCAGGAATCGGAAATGGCCGACCTGAGCGAGAATGTTATCCAGGGAACTTATGGTGGCGTGGGTCTCTATATCTCAAAGCCATCGGGCGAAAAACCGGGCGGTAAACCGCCTTATGTGGAAGTCGCCTCCCCCATAGAAGATACTCCCGGATGGCGGGCGGGCCTCAAACCAGGGGATCTCATCAAAGAAATCAACGGAGAATCCACCGACGTATTAACTATGGATGATGTATTGGCCCGCCTCAAAGGACCGCCGGGAGTGGAAATCAAACTCCTCGTACGCCGGGGAAAGACACTGGAATTCCCCGTTACCCTTGTAAGGGAAGTCATCGAAATTCCATCGGTAAAACACGCCATGATTGAAGATACAGGGTATCTGAAACTCATCACTTTCAACGCCATGACCCTTGACAGGACCCGGGATGCTTTAATGAACTTCCAGAACCATGGTTACAAGAGCCTTGTCCTTGATTTACGGAATAATTACGGAGGGCTGTTCCAGTCTGCGGTCGGCATAGGGAATCTCTTTCTGGAAGACGGGGTGATTGTCTCTATCAAATCCCGCATACCTTCCGAAAATAAAATATTTACCGCGCAAAAACCCTCTTTGGTCCCGGTGGACATCCCTATAGTGGTCCTTATCAACCGGGGCTCCGCCTCAGCGTCGGAGATTGTGGCCGGAGCTCTAAAGGATAGGGGGCGGGCCTACCTTGTGGGGGAAAAATCTTTCGGCAAGGGATCGGTCCAGCAGATATACCCTCTGGACAAAGCGGGAGTAAAACTAACCACCGCCCGTTACTATACACCCAGCGATGCGAATATCGATAAAATCGGCATACCGCCTGATATGGAAGTAGCCTTTCCCGAATTTACCGAAGATGATACAAAGTACCTTTCCGCTCTGATAGCGGCGAATAAAATTCCCGCTTTTGTGGAAGAAAACCCCGGAGCCTCGGCCTCCGACGTAGACGCTTTTATCCTGGAACTCCATGCGGCCTATCCTATTGAGATAAGCCTGCTCCGCCGTCTGGTCAGAGACGAACAAAACCGCACGGTGATTGTTCCGGTTTACGATCTGGAATATGACGTACAGCTTCAAGAAGCCATAAAAATTCTCAAAGGTGGGTCATATAGCGCTCTCATGAGGGCCGCCAAAACTCTCAAACTTCTTCAAAAAGAAGCGGAAGAACAAGAAGAGGATGCCCTGGTATCCTGATCAGCGTCTGCCGGTATGAAGCAGTTCATTCTTTCCGAAGCGTCTGATGAAGGCGGGTTTATACGCATAACCGGCAAAGATTTTCACTACCTGGCCAGGGTGCGGCGCTTTAGGCCCGGTCTTGTTTTTACGGCCCTCATCGCCGGAAAATCCGCCCGGATAAAAGTCATTTCCATAACTAAAAACTGTCTGACGGGAGAATGCCTTCCTATGACTGCTGAGCTAAGCGCCCAGCCCGTCCTGCCGCCGTTGATCCTGTTCCAAGCCTTGCCAAAAGGCGTCAAGATGGACCTTATAATACGCCAGGCCGCCGAAGGAGGCGCCGCCGAAGTTGTCCCCTTCATATCCGCCCGTTCCGTACCTAAACCTAGAGATTGGGAGACCCGCCTTGAACGGTGGCGGCGCATCATCCGAGAAGCCCGCCAACAGAGCGGATCGAATATAGACACCGCAGTAAGCGCTCCGGCGCCGCTTGAGGCTGCACTTCAACACTGGGAAGAACTACGGAGCCGGCATAAACGTCCGGCGGGGGTATTACTTCATCATAGCCCTCTTGAACAGGGTTCATTTCATAGGTATCTTAGTGGAAGCCCCGATTTAACGGTTCTTGCCATCGGCCCCGAGGGAGGCTTCTCTCCAGAGGAGATCTCCCGGTGCATAGCGGCAGGGTTCAAATCCCTAACTATGGGGAGCGCGATCCTGCGGGTTGAAACCGCCGCTCTCTACGCGCAGGCGGCGGTACGCATCATACTTTTGGAGAGACCTTTGTGGATGCCGACAAACCGGTAACAGAACGAATCAGTCTGCTTAAAGTACCATTGGATATTGTATCTAGGGAAAACTTGCCCGAAATAGTCATGGAAATATTAAGCAGAGGGGAAGGCGCAAATATCGTCCTTCTTTCCCTGTGGGATCTCCTCAAAGCAAAACGGAGCGGGGAATACCGTTCCTTTGTTACCGGCGCTTCCTTGGTCATCCCAATTTCTAAAAGCCTCATCCGGGGCGCGAAGTTCCTGACAGGAAAAATCCCTGTCCGCTATATGCCCTTCGACTTCGTGATCAGCCTACTAAGCATTCTGGAAAACCGGGAATTTTCCGTTTATCTTTTAGGCGGCGGCCGAAAAATTCTCAAAAAAACCGAAAAAAACATACGCCAGACCTTTCCGCATCTCCGCGTTGTAGGCCGCTTTCCCGGCGGTTTCAGACGTCAGGAAGAAACCGGCCTCCTCCAGGCCATACGTAAGGCCTCCCCTTCCCTTCTCCTTGTGGGTAAAGGAGTAAAAGGAGAAGAAAAATGGATAGCCCGTAACAGCGTCCACCTTAGCAAGGGGCTGCGCCTCTGGTGCAGCGATCTCTACGATGTTTTTGCCGAAAGAAAAAAGCGTCCCTCCCGGCGTGTCTTTGAGAGCGGCCTTGAATGGATAGGTTTTTGCTTCCGCAACCCCATCAGAATCTTTAGATTTTTCCACTATTTACGCTATGCTTTTCTTCTTCTGGTCTACAAGGTGTCAAACAAAAAGAAATGACGAAACCCCGTCCTCCTGAATAAAAAATGCCGCCGTATGACAATTTGATGGAAGCCTCCCTCTACCTGCACATTCCTTTCTGCGCCGGGGTCTGCGATTACTGCGACTTCTATTCGGTCCCAGTCCTTCCCGAAGACCCTAGATTGGATGTATTTACCACAACACTCCTTAGGGATGTGAGAGAAAGGTTGGCCCGTTTCGGCGTAAATTTGGTCCCAACAATGTACTTGGGGGGAGGCACTCCTTCTATTCTTGGCGCGGCCCGGATAAGAAACCTTCTTGATGGCCTCAAGGCCATTCTCCCCGCCTGGCCTGGGGAAGTTACAATAGAGGCCAACCCTGAATCCGCCGATGAAGCCTTCCTCATTGCCTGCCTGGAAGGAGGGGTAAGCCGCGTAAGCCTGGGAGTGCAGACTTTCCACGAGGTATCCCGGCGCATGGTCCGCCGAGTTGGGGAGGAAAAATTCCTCAAGGAGCGGCTCTCCCTGGTTTCTTCGCTGTTCCAAGGCGCTTTTTCCGCGGATCTCATATCGGGTCTTCCTGGCCAGAGCGAAAAGATACTCCTTGAAGATATTAAAAGCCTCCTCACCTTTAATCCCGCCCATGTGTCTCTTTACGCTCTGACAGCGGATCCCAGGCTGCCCGGCAGTCCTCCCGATGATGAGGCGGACCGTCTCTGGCTTCTTGGAAGAGACATCCTGGAAGGAGCGGGTTACACTCAATATGAGGTTTCAAGCTTCGCTCATCAGGGAAAACGGGCGCTGCATAATATTCGTTACTGGCGCATGGAGAACTGGCTGGGCGAGGGACCCTCCGCTTCGGGGACCATCATGGATGGAGCCGGCGGTACGGGATGGCGGTATACAGTAAAAGCGGATATTGACGCCTATCTAACACGCCGGGACTTAAGAGGGGACCGTGAAAGCGCGGAATTTTTAGAGAAATCCATTCTCATCAAAGAAAGTTTCCTAATGGGCTTCAGGTATCTAGACGGACCAGATATTGAACTTTTTACTGCCCGCTTCGGAAAGGGGCCAGAAGCCTTTATCCCTGAGACCGCCGCCCGTTGGAGGAAGCGGGGCCTTTTTGAGACGGAAAAGACAGCCCTGACTCGTGAGGGACTGCCACTGCTTAACTTTTTCCTCCTCGAAGCCTTTGCGGAACTGGGATGAGCCAGTCCGCCGCGGCGAAAAGCAAAGATTTTTAAGCTAGGTAATCCGAGAGTTTGCGATAAGTTTGGTTTATTATATCCTTACTGTCCATATCAGCATCGCTTCCAAGTTCGTCTATCATGGTTTCCAAAGTGGAAAGGCTCTCGTTAAGGCCGGTGTGGAAGCCCCGGGAACACTTGAACCTGTAATTCCCGGCGCCGTCGGTAAAAAGACAGATAAAACCCAGTTCTTTTTTTCCGGCCTTCCAAAGCGCCGGGGTAACAAGGAGGGGCAGAGCGGCAAGCAGGGGGCCGGGGTTCTCCCGGAAATTGAAACTCTTTTCCCTGGGCCAGGCCCGGCTTAAGGCGCCGTCTATTTCCAGGGAAGGAAGCAGCGTCAGGATGAGGGACAGCTTTTCTTCTTCAAGGATGGTGTATTTGTCTTCCAGAATTATGGTTCCCCTGAGGCCCTTATAAACTGAAGGGTCCCCGATGCTGTCCTTTACCTTGGAAAGGCGTTCCCATGGGAGAACCGCGACCTTTCTGCCTTTGATGATTTTGATTTCAAAGGCTTCGTCCCCTATGCCGACGGTGTTTGAAAAAGTCCGCAGGCGTTCTGCTTTTCCCGTTTGCGCCCCGCCCTGTTTGCCGCCGGGCGCCTCAAAGATACCACCTTTGAGGTTTTCCAAAACCCTGCTTGACAGAGGAGACACGGACATGGCGTACATCCGGGTGGTCCTGATGATTTCTCCCGCCACGATATATTTTGGGTCCATCCTGAACATCATCGAGCCTGGGTGGATGAGAATGCGGTCCGCCGTAAGACTCCGGTACATCTCCCGCCCCTCCCGCACGCAGACAAACTGAATGAGCCCCGTGGCCACCGCGGAAAGGTAATCCTCTACCGGTCCGCCGGAAAGCAGGGGCAGCCCCATGTCGGAAACTATCTCTTCAAGCTGGGCCGTGACGTTGGCGATTTCCGCCATAGCCCGTTCGTCCAGGTAATTTTTCTCGCAGAATTTGCCTTTTTGGGGATTCTCGCTATAGGCGCGGAACAGTTTAAGGTAGGAAACAAAATCCCCGTCCGGATCCCGGAAACGGTGATGAGCCTGACGCGCGTCGGTTTCTTCCCCCAGAGGCAGCACATAAGGGCTCTGGGTTGAGAGGAAGGCCGCGGCAATGATGGTTTCTTCCGTGACTTGAGGATACCGTAGAAGGGCTTCCACGATAATCCGGGATTGCCGGGGAGGGAGGGGGAATTCGGTCATCATCTTGCCTATCCTGGAAAGACTCTTGTCCGCTTCCAGGGCGTCCAGAAGGTTGAGAGTCTCAACCGCGGCCAGGAGCCCTTCACGCCCAGGCGGGGAGATGAAGTCGAATTCCTCAAAAGCGGTGACGCCTAAATCCGCCATTCTCAGGACCACTTCGGAGAGGTCGGTACGGAAAATATCTTCGGTGGTGAAAAGGGGCCGGTTTTCAAAGTCCTTGCGGGAATACAGGCGGTAACAGGTCCCCTCTCTGGTGCGCCCCGCCCGGCCCTTGCGCTGGTTCGCCGAAGCCTTGGAAATGGGCGCTTCCACAAGGCTTGAGGTGAAGGTCCGGGGGTTGTAGTAGTTGAGTTTGGACAGCCCCGAATCGATCACCGCCGTTACCCCGTCTATAGTTACCGATGTTTCGGCGATGTTGGTGGCGATCACCACCTTGGTTTTGCCCCTGGGTGGAGCGTCAAAGACCCGTTCTTGCTCATCCTTGCCGAGCCTGCCGTATAAAGGAACCAAGTGAAGGTACTTTCCCGAAGGCCCCGCGGCCAGGCGGCCCATACAATCTCTGATCATCTTTTCGCCGGGAAGAAAGATGAGGATGTCCCCCTCCCGTTTTTCACTGATGAAGCGCCCGGCGATCCCTTCTATCTTGGCAAGAATCGCTTCCCCGGCCAGACCGCCCTGCCCTCCCCCGCCTGAACCGCTTCTGTTCCGCCGTCCTTTGCCGAGACCGCCCTTGTTTTCAATTTGAACAGCCCCCTGGTGTATACCCGAAGGACGCGGATCTACAGGATCGTAAACGAGGGTTATGGGGTAGGTTACGGCGTCTATCTTTACCACCGGGACCTCCGGCAGGGCGACGCCGGGATGCTCCCCAAAGTATTCCGCAAAAACCTGGGCGTTTATGGTAGCCGACGAGATGATAACCTTGAAATCATGCCGGGCTTCCAGGACCCGTTTGAGGAGCCCAAGGATGAAGTCTATGTTAAGGCTCCTCTCGTGGGCCTCGTCCACTATCAAAAGACTGTACTTTGAAAGCCAGGGGTCCAGTTTCATCTCCTGTAGCAGTATCCCATCGGTCATGATTTTGATTTTGGTATTCGGGCCGGTCTTGTCCTCGAAACGCATTTTGTAGCCCACGATGCCAGGCGTCTCAATCCCTAATTGGCGGGTTATGTACTCGCTAACCGACATCGCGGCGATGCGCCGGGGTTGAGTAACGCCGATGACGCCGTTATTGGCGTATCCAGCCTCGTAAAGTATCACCGGCATCTGGGTTGTCTTTCCCGATCCCGTAGGACTTTCAACGATGATCGCCTGGTTGCGCGCCAAGGCGTCCAGAATCATATCTTTATGCCGGTAAACCGGAAGTTCCAAGTAATTCATGGGAACATAATAATGTATTTTCGGAATAATTTGTAGCGGGAAAAAATTCCGTCTAATGCAGTTTATAAACAAGAGGCGCGGATAAGCCTGTCATTTATTGCCCGTCCCAGGCCGTTGTCCGGTACCAGTTCCGCCCGGATAAGGGAAACATTCGGACTGTCAAGCTCGTGGAGCGCTTCAAAGAGCCGGACCGCGGCTTCTGTAAGGTTTCCGGCCTCAGACAGAACGAGCGCCATGCCTTTCGGAATCCGGGGACTGCAAGTTACGGGACTGCAAGTTCCCAACCAGGCGTCCCTGGAAAGGGCGTCAAAAAAAAGGCGGGCTTCCCCGGCTTCGTAAGGCAGAGCTGTCATTTCATCCCTTGAATGAACCGAAAGCGGACTCCTGGGCGCGTAGTGGCTCCTGAGTTGCCCGGGCGAAAGAGGCCGGTCGCAGCCCTCCGCAGCCGTCTGACCTGACACCGAGCCGATGATGGCTTCGAGTTCTTCCCTGGAAACGCCCCCGGGCCTGAGAATACGCGGTTCCCCGGAGCATAGGTCAAGGACGGTGGATTCCACGCCGACAGAACAGGGGCCGCCGTCCAAAATATAGTCAACTTTGCCTCCAAGTTGGCTGATCACGTGTTCCGCTCTGGTTGGTGAAAGATAGCCGAAGGGATTTGCGCTGGGCGCGGCAAGAGTACCGGTAGAAAGGCGGATCAAATTCCGCGCCGCAGGATGGGCCGGCAGGCGGAACGCCGCGGAAGGAAGGCCGCTGGTGGCAAGGTCTGGGACAGAAGCCCGTTTGGGAAGGATAAGGGTGAGAGGCCCCGGCCAGAATCGCCGGATGAGAACTTCCAAGCGCCGCCGACCCTGCCCGTCCAGAAGGGAGGCGTCGGCTACGCGGTCCAGAGCGTCTCGATCCGCGATATGCACAATGAGAGGATCAAAGCGGGGGCGGCCTTTTACATCAAACACCCGTGCCAGAGCCGCATTGTTAAAACAGTCAGCCCCCAAACCGTAAACGGTTTCAGTTGGAAAAGCAGCGAGCAGCCCCGCTTTGATCCCTTCAGCGGCCTCCAGGATTTCATCCGTAATTTCACCGGTATGCGCGGAAAAAATTTTCATGGTTTTTCTACGGTCACAAACTTAAAACCAATGCCGGCGTTTAAAGAAGTACAGCATCCCCAGGGCTATGGCTATCATAACGCCCCAGGTAATAGGGTAAGCGTAGGCGTAACGCAGTTCCGGCATATTGGTAAAATTCATCCCGTAAACCCCGACAATAAACGTGAGGGGGATGAAAAGAGTGGAAATGATTGTGAGCACCTTCATTACGCCGTTCATCCGGTTAGACATCACAGAAAGATTTACTTCCATCACGCCGGCCATAAGTTCCCGGTAGGTTTCCACGGTTTCCGCGGCCTGGATCGCGTTTTCATGAAGGTCCTTGAGGAAGGGCATAAGGTCGCCGCTTAACAGCGGGGATTCCATTTTGAGGAGAATGGAGAGGTTCTCCCGGAGAGGCCAGACGGCGCGGCGCATTTGCAGAAGTTTCTGCTTTGTATTCTGAAGGTCCGGGATAAAGCGGGGATCGTTTTCATTCACCGCTCTTTCTTCAAAAGTTTCGATAGCGCCGCCCAGGGCGTCAAGGACGGTAAAATATTCATCCACCACCGAATCCATAAGGAGGTAAGACAGGTAATCGGTCCCCAGTCTTCGTATTCTGCCCGCGTTATTCATAATCCGCTTTCTTATTCCGCCAAAAGAATCCCCCGGAAGCCCCTGAAAACTGATTACCGTACTCTCCTGGATGACCATGCCTATGTGATCAAAGACAAGACCCTCCTCTTTTTGGGCGATTGCCTTGAGGCAGATGAAGAGGTAATTGTCGAATTCTTCTACCTTGGGCCGCTGTTCCGCGTTCAGGATATCTTCAACCGTCAAGGGGTGAATGCGGTACGCTTCGGCCAGCCGGGTGATGGCTTCATGGTTGTCGGTCCCGTCCACGGTGATCCAGGTTATTCCCGCCGGGTTCCTATAGCTCAGAAGTTCATCCACCGTGGCGGCGCTTCGTGTCCAGGAACCTATGGGATCATACCCGATAATTGAGAGTTCCATAGTTCCTAAGGATAGCATAACAAGCCGCTCCATTCCAGACGCCGCGAGGGTCCTTGTAGGATAACAAATTGCGTAGTACCGTCTTATACATCCAAGGTTGAAAAGGTTAGTAAATTGAGTATTCATTCAAAGGCTGAATTTGTTAATATGAGCTATGATTCAGTACATCCTTTTTGATTTAGACAATACCCTCTATCCCATGAGTTCCGGGATGGAAGCGGCCCTCCAGAAGCGCATCATCGGGTATGTCATGCCTTTTTTGGGACTCCCCACCCCGGAGGACGCCTTTAAGTCCAGGGCGGAAGGCATAACCCGGCACGGGACCACCTTGGAATGGCTCATTCACGAAAAGGGGCTTAAGGATATTGACGGCTATTACGCCGCAGTCCACCCCGAAGGCGAAGAAGACGGCCTCTCCCCGGACAAGGAACTGCGCCCCTTTTTGGAAAGCCTCCCCGTGCCCAAAGCCATTCTGACCAACTCGCCCAGAGAACATTCCGACAGGATCCTCAAGAAGCTTGGAATCCGCGACCTTTTTACCCATGTTTTCGATATGCGCTGGAACGGAAACCGGGGCAAACCCCTTCCTTCCGCGTTTTACCGCGCCCTGGACGCTCTGGGCGCCGCGCCCGCGGAGACCCTTTTTATTGACGACTGTCCCCGCTATGTGGAAGGCTATCTGGCCCTGGGCGGCAGGGGGCTTCTGCTTGACGAACAGGACGCATACCCGGATTTTCCGCATCCCCGCGTCAGGCATTTACGGGATCTCCGGGCTTTTCTGTAGAATGCGCCGCGGGCTTGCAGTAATCCGCTAAGCAAGCCTACGGCTTGCTTAGGCTTGCACTTCTCCCCGGGGCTAAAATCCATAATTAAAAAAGAAGCCGGGCCTTAAGCAACCGCGCAGCGCTTGCAGCCCGGTGCTGGATCCCGAGGTCTGACCCTGCAATCAGGCGGAGCCTGATTGCAGGGAGTTTTGGGAACCCTGCGGGTTCCCTTGGAGTTTTTGCACTATTTGTGACTGTGAACCTCCTGGACGGCAAAAACTCCCCGGTCTGGTTCTCCGCACTTCTCCCCGGGGTTGGTTGATTTCACGGACTTTCGGGAAACAGGGGGAGCTAAGCGTGGTGCGGATGGAGGGATTGACGGGGATAGCGGGGGAAAAAAGGCCGAAAGACGAGATTTTCTGCCCTTCCGCTCCACTGGGGTCTGACACTAATATCTTCCTCAAGTTCTTCCGGTGGTTCACCGTCCAGTATCTCCGACCAGTAACGATCCCCCCAAATGTGTCCTGCAATTTGCGAAGCAAATTGCTAAGCAGTTTTTGGCACGAAACTTTAGGTTTCACGCTTATTACGGGTCAAAAACTGCAGGCCTGCCGGAACACCAAGGCGAATAGCGCCAGCGCATTTTGCCGCCTAAACAGTGGCTCCCGGTTATTCACCCTTGTACGAACTAAATACCAAACATCCTGGTCAAGCAATCTTAACTTTCTCATACCCCATATATGGCCCGGCCCCCGCAATTTGCTTCGCTGAGAAACTTGAAACCCTGCAAACCGCTAAGCAAGCCGTTAAGCAAGCCGCAGGCTTGCTTCGGCTTGCTTAACGGTTTGCTTGGAGTTTTTTGACTCCCTTTGTGACTGTGAACATCTTTACGGGTCAAAAAACTCCCAAGCAAGTCTGTGGCTTGCACTGGTCCTCCGGGCCGGTTCCCGAGGTCTGACCCCAGCAATCAGGCGAAGCCTGATTGCTGGGGTCAGACCCTGAAAAAAGGCCGCCCCAAAACCGGAGCGGCCGCATTTCAAAAAACTAATTTACAGGCTTGCGGCATTACAGAGCGTCCGCCACGGGACCCGGAGCCTGAACCTGGGCCGAACCCTGGGGAACAATCACGGGATTGCCAAGGAGGACCCGGAAGTACCCGCCCTCGTTTTGGCCGTCATCGGCGCTGCGTTTAAGGCCGTTCATAATTGTCCAGAGACTGCCGCCCGAATCCGCCGTGCCGAAGGCGTAGTACTCAAGATTAAAGTGCAGAAGCCCTTCCGCGTCCGTATCTGGCAGTTTAATATCAGCGAGGTTGCTCGCAAAAACGATGTAGCCGTTGGTGTTTACAGCCAGGGTATATGTTTTACTTCCACTAGTCGGCACCGTCAAGCCGGCTGCTAAGCCGGCGATACCTGATCCAGTGGTGGCTTTTAATTTAACCTCGGGGAAAGCGGCTTTTTGACCCTCCCCAGCGACGGCTGCCAACGTGGCGGTGGCGCTGTAGAATGTCAGTTTTCCGGTCTCCGCCGCAAGCAGGGGCTGGAGCTTCGCGATGTTGAAGCCTATGGCGAAGGGGGAACTAGAAATCTTAACACCACTCGTCTTGGGCGTTATTTGAACATAGCGGTCCGCAAACACCTTAACTTCAGCGTTGGTGCCGTCCACGCCGAAGGCGAAGTCGTTCAAGCTCTTTAGCGGTTCAGTGCTGCTTGTTGATATGTCTATTGCATTCAAGTTCGTGGCGGTGAGATCGCCAAGCCATTGGGGGGAAATCACCTTGACATCAACCGGCACAAGGTTCGATTTGCCCGCTTCGATTTTTACGCTCGGTTCGTAGCCCGCGGCCAGAAGCACGCCGTCTTTACCCGCCAGGAACAGCACATTATAAGTTTCCCCAGGATAAACCGCGATGTTTATGTATTTGTTTTCCGATTTGCCCGTTCCAAGGTAGTATGCCTTTTTCTGGGTATCCGTCTCCGTGAGAGTTTTGTTATAAAACACGACTTCGTAGGTGTCCGCGGTGTACTTCACGTTGCTCCCCACGAGAGAGCGGGACGCCGCGGCGGCAAGGCGGACTTGGGCTTCCGCGGACTTTTGCGGCACCGGCACGATCACGCTTACCGTGCCGTCCTTGTTGATCTTGCCCGAAGCCTGAACCGCGAGGCTCAGCTCGTCCTCCGCGTCCGGCGCGGAGGGGTAAGAACACGCTGCAAGCGCTGCGGCACAGCAGCACACGCAAGCGAAGCCAGCAGTTTTCACGGCCCTGGCCGTGAAAACTGCCCGGGCTGCTTTAGCAGCCCGGGCCAGGGCTAAGCAAAGAGAAAGAGAGAGAGCGCCCGGCGAATAAACCGCCTGGAAACTTTTGTTTTTGTTTTTAAGTTTCATACTAAATCCTTTGCCGTCTTTACGGCTGTGCTGACTTGGGACTAAAGTCCCAAGTCAGTTCTTGAGCGGCCAGGGGCCGCAAAATTGTGGAGCCCGCGACGCGGGCTTACGCGGTTTTGAGAACCGCATAAGCGGTTCTCTGCTGATTCTGCGGGGCCGCTCTGATTCCGCGGCCCGGAACACCTCCTTATTGGAATAGGGATCAATCCCTTAAGGCCCGCCTTATGGGGATACCGTAAGGTCAAGGGCGTAATCTATCTGTCTTGGCTCCTTGAGGAAGCCGCTGGATGTGAACTGGGTGATCACCCGGACGCGGTAAGTCCCGGCGGAGAGGTTAGGAAGCTGGGCGGAGACCCGGTTCGCGTGGTTTTCCACAAGGTTCCCAGGAACCTTCTGGGCCAGGCCGGTTACGGCGTTCAGGATGTAAAGCCCGCAGGAAGCGTCAAGGCCGTCGATCTTTATGCGGCTTCCAAGCAGCGTTACTACGTCCCCGGACGTGAGCTTTTCGTCAGACGTTCCGCTTGACACATCGAGAACTTCCGCGATGTAGGCCGAGCTTTCCGCCGTGCCCTCGATCTCAACAGTAATTATGCTGAGCACGTTCCGCAGTTCCTGCCGCTTTTTGAAGGCGAAGTCCACGGGGTTCTTTTCTTTGTCCGCCTTGCCGTCCGCTGCAAGCCGCAAGCGGCTTACTTGGGAGTTTCGTGGTAATATCTGAATGCAAACCTCCGGTTTGTACATTTTTTTATCCCGAAACTCCATGCACTTCATTTAAGGCTAAAGCCCGCCGCAGGTTCTGAGAACCAGTGTGAGGAGTTTTATTTTCAGCACCGGCGGAAAATAAAACTCCAGGCGATCTGCGGCCCGCAGGGATGCAGATCGCAAGAGTCTTCTCCGTCTTGGCCCGGGCGATGTACTTGCCGCCGTGTTCCAGATAGTTTGGGTAGAGCCACGCCCTAAGGACGTGCAGCACGTTTCGCAGTTGTTCTAATCCCGCCATAAAAATATCCGCGTAATAATTGTGTTACTGTTTATGCGTTAAATTTATACGATAACAGTTTTACTATTTATGGATTACAAGCCCTTCGCCACTTGAAGGTATGTTTCGTCTCTCTGATCCGGGTCTCCCGCGCCGAACACAAGGTGGAAGGCCCCGCCGTAGGTGTCTCCTGTGAAAACGATTTCGCTTTTATCCTTTGCGTCCCTGGCGCTGTTGAGGCCGTTGCGGATGGTCCAGGGACTGCCGCCGGAAGCCGCCGTGCCGAAGGCGTAGTATTTAAGCTCAAAGATCAGATGCCCGTCTTTGTTGTTGTCCGGGAGTACATTTGTTGTCGGATTCGGCAGTGTGACGGGGTTGTTCTTAAAGGTCATGGTAATATTATCCAGGTTAGTAGAGGCCGATGCGGGTACTATAACGGTGTTGAGATATGGAGCCGCTTGTCCGAGCAGGAGGTCTGTGCCGTAGGGGGTAGTAGTGTTGCGGGCAAGGTCCAGGGTGATTTCGGTAAAATCCCTTCCGGGCTTGGTGCTGAGGGCTTCAATCCGCACCTTCCGCTCCGCGAAGGTTAAGGCGCCTCTGGTGTTGACCCCGTCTGTCTCCGCCTCGAACAGGTTTTTCAATTTCTCCGCGTTGAACGTCACGGAAAGTACCGATGTGGTCGGGATAATTTTGTCTACCCCGGCGTTTGTGGGGGTTTCCGTTGTGCCCGGGGAGATGTGCACGTAGCGGTTCCCCACGCTGATGGGGAGGGCCGCGCCGCCTGAGCTTTCGACGGCGCTGAACGCGAAGTCATTATCGCCGTTTGTCTGGTCCAGAGTATTGTTGCCGGCGGCGGCATCTAAGGTTTTCCACTGGAGGGGAATGGATGTCATGTTGACGGGCACGGTGTTCACCACGCCCGCTTTGATATTCGCTTCGGTATAACTCGTGGCCAGGAGGGTCAGGCTGTTGTTGTCCGTGGCGCCCGCGAGGATCAGGACTTTGTATATATATCCCGGGGTAACGGCGATGCTGATGTATTCGTCTTCTTTTTTCGCCGAGCCTGTGTAATAGGGTTTTACTCTTGTGGGAAGGGGATCGCTCCCGTTAGGAATGGTTTTAAATACGGCTTCGTAGTAGTCGGCCTCGATTTTTACGCCTGTTTTAGATACGGAGCGTGAAACGGAGTTTACAGGGTCTGGGGGGGGGGGGGGGGGGGGGGGGGGGGGGGGGGGGGGGGGGGGGGGGGGGGGGGGGGGGGGGGGGGGGGGGGGGGGGGGGCGGCGGGGCGGGCGGGGGCGGGGCGC
>JAITSE010000056.1 GCA_031288005.1 Treponema sp. | reverse complement strand
CAAGGCCCCTGTGAAGGCCCTGAAGGGCTTTTACGGAAGGCTATTGATCACGGGCTATTACCATATCAGTAAAAATTGATAAAATAATGTTGACACTTTATTATGTCTTGTAAGGAGTTCTTTAAATGGCAAAACCGGTAAAACCTGAGAAAATTCTGGAATCTTTGAAAGAACTCTATGAGAAGCGGGCAGTTCTGGATAAATAAATTTTTGAAACTGAAAAGTCCCTTGTAGCGGCTGTCCCCGCCCAATCAGACAACGCATCAATTGTCAGTAAAAGTGCGGGACGTCTGAAGGGAAAGACTCAGGCTAGAAGACCCTCCGCCAAGAAGAATAAAGAAAGTTAACTTTTAATATAGGTTGTCGCCATAGTCTTTAGTATAATATTCGTGAGAATTTTTTCATATACAGCTACGGCATCATTTTGAAGTTGTTGATTTCCACTTACTGGATAATGATTCGCCATCTGGTTCAGGGCTTCAGCAACGCCCCGTAAAGCCCCAAAGCCTCTCCAATAAAAACCTTCCGGGGAGAAGACTTCTGGGCTTTATAGGAGCTATCCTTTGCAGCGGAAGTAACAATAGCGGACACTACTTTCTTTTGAATAGCCTGATTATCAGCGCCTTCGGTTAATCTTTCTTTAAAAATAATCATACTTAAATAGGAATACGAACTAAAAAGTTATTGATGCCCTTTAATTGATCCTTGTGGATGCTTTTGAAGTTCTTTATAAATTGCCACTAAAATATTATGCGGGGGCAGATAGTCAAAAAAGTCCCTTGTATTCTTTAGCCAGTCTTTTAATGTGTAGGGCGGCATAAAAGTTCCATCGCCAATACCGAAATCAATAATTCCCATTAAAGAATCGTTATTTAAACCGTTTTTATCCCAGTCATCATAGGGTACTTCTTTCCGAGTGGCTATGATCATGCTGGCAAGCCCATTCTGAATCTTCATAGAAAGACGATCCTGCTTCGTTACATCTTTTACAATTATCATATTTATTTTCATCCTGAATGTTAACACTTTTTACGAAAAAAGTGTTAACATTAAATCTATCTAAATAGGCAGTACCAGTATCTTATTCCAACTTATCGAAGTACCCCGCGGGTGCTTTAACCCATTTGTCATTTTCCCGTACTTCAACAACAGCCTCGGCCATAGCCTTATCAACCCGCTTCTCAATATCATCCAACTGCCCCAGCCGCTTTGCCGTCTCAAGCCTGAGCCATTTCTTGAACTTAGGGGATTCCACCAGTCTTTTGAATGCCCGTTCCCGATTTGGCTTCTGAGTACGTTCCTCGTGGCAATCCCCAATCGCACCTGATTCGGGATGATGAATCCTACAGGCGCAGCTATCTTATTGGCGTTCTGTCTTCCGTTCTTTCCCAGATTGTAATACTCGATAACGAATAATTTTTTATTATGATTAAATAGGAATTCGAACATCTAATTGTTCTCCCGTTTCCTTTTACCGGGTATTCTCCGTTGTAGAATATGTAATGGCAACGCATCTCCCTTCGTGAATTTTCAATTCCACTGAAGCTACCTCGAAGAGTACCCTGTCCGCATTGGCAAACAGGGTTTCAATGATATCCCTTTGCCTGGTTTCTT
The DNA here is from genome assembly GCA_031288005.1 of Treponema sp. The sequence goes on along the minus strand of JAITSE010000056.1, from coordinate 8,204 downwards.
TTTGTCCGCTATTCATACGCCAGCCCTTTTATCAGTATTCTCTTTTACCCACTTCTCAAGAATATCCCTCCGGTAAAGAACCCGCCTCCGAATCCGGGTTTTCTGGATATTTAAGTCTCCCAGCGTGTTCAACCCGATCCCAAGGAACCTGGCCGCTTCGCTCCTGTTCAATAAAAACGGCTCAATAGAATTCAGCTTCTTATTTTCAGACACTTTCACCTCCGGGAATAGGGAATAAATAATGAGAACACTTTTAATGTTAACACTCTTATTTAATTCCCATCTCCCGGGTTCACAAGATGATTTTAAGATAAATTTTTTAGTTGGCTTTGAGGTATCAACCAACCCCGCCGCAGAGCAGCGGGGTATGAAACCCTCAATACGAATCAAAGCCCCAAACACCTCTTGTTGAGCCTGCCGAATCTTCTCTCGATCCCCACACAAGAAGATGATCCCCGTAATGATCAAGTATGGGATCAGTTAGATGCCCCGTTTGAGACTTCAACAATTTTGAAGTATAGAAGAATATATATAAAGAAATATGTATTGATGTCCATGTATCTATATAATGCCTATCAAAAGCAAACATTTCATCCTGTTTATCAGGCTGAGATTGTTCTCGATGCTCATTTAAATTGTTTACTTAATTAAGTTTTTTAATCGTAATATCTAATTCATTAGCTCATTTTACACACCTGATTTTGCCGGTAAATATAAAACATTTCTTCCTAACTAAAGGACAAAACCCACGCTTTCAATACGCGGCTAAATTTCAACTGGGCGACTTAAACCATATAGCGCGGCATTGGGTAAAAAATAAAATGTTCCTTTCATCTTCCGAAATGAGCGCCGTTACCGAGGATTTCCTAAGCCCTTCAAACGGTGGAAGATTTGTATTGTGGACGCGCTGCTTATGTGAAGGATTAGGAGGCGTTTTTCTGGAAAGATCCTCTGTCCCGCGGACGTAAACAGCGGGCCGCAACTTCTAGTCTTACGGCACGGCTTGGAGCGCGGCCTGTTCGAAGGGGGAGATGAGAAAAAGCGTTTTGAGCTTTGAATGGATTTTGGGATTGACCTGGACGCCTCGCTTTTTACCGCTCAAAGGCGGCGAAAAACGGCGTGAATACCGCCGGATTTGGATTTTTACATTGACTTTTACGGAATCCTGTGGTATAATACCTTACATCCAGTTTGGAAATTTCTAAAATTATTTCTTTATAAAGAGTGGACAAGCCATGCAGTATTTTGATACTCACGCCCATATTGGGCTTATCTGTGATGACCCTATTGAGCAGCTCATAGTAATTCAGGAGGCGAAATATGCCTCTGTTTCCCGGCTTGTTTCGATATGCAACAGCCTCCATGACTTTAAGACGGTATATGAAAATCTCCGCTCCGCCTCCAATGTTTTTCACGCCCTGGGGGTCAGTCCATCGGAAGTTCAGAACCCCGGTAAGGACTGGCTTCAAACAATAGAACAAGGCGTCCGGCTTCCTCGCGTCGTAGCAATAGGGGAGATCGGGCTGGATTATTACCGCAAATTTGGCGACAAGGATTCACAGATTGAACTTTTCATTACTCAGCTTGATCTGGCGGCAAAGCTGGATATGCCGGTGATCATCCACAACCGCGACGCGGGCCATGATGTATTTGAGATCCTCCGGGACAGACTGCCGCACAAAGGCGGGGTACTCCACTGCTATTCAGAGAACGCTGAATACGCCAAGAAGGCCATGGACCTGAATCTTTATTTCTCGTTCGCGGGAAATTTAACATACAAAAACGCACGGAATCTTCACGAGACTATAGAGGTCCTACCGTTGGACCGGATTCTTATTGAGTCCGAAAGCCCTTTCATGGTTCCCGCGGAGCACCGGGGCAAACGGAATATGCCCAAATATTTGCCGCTGACGGCTCATTTTCTGGCTGAAATGCTGGAACTGGATGTCGAGGAAGTCGGCGGCATACTCTGGGAGAATTCCAACCGCTTTTTTGGGCTTCCCGCCTAGTGAGTTTCTACCGCCCCCTGAATATCGCTTCTCTTTCGCTGCCGGGCAATCTCTTTCTTGCCCCCGTGGCGGGCTACTCGGACAGGGCCTTCCGCTCCCTCTGCGTTGAACAGGGCGCGGATTTCACTTATACAGAACTTATCTCCGCGGAAGCCTTGGCCCGCCTGCCGCAAAGCGGGGGCGAAGCCAGAAGTGCGCCGCCGCTTCGCCGGGGCCCCGGGGAGACGTATCGCGCCATTCAACTTTTCGGCGCGAATCCTGATTCGATATACCGGGCAGCCCTGCGGCTTGCTTCCTTTCATCCGGACGCGGTGGATATCAACAGCGGCTGCCCTGTTCACAAGGTGGTCAAGACCGGCGCGGGGGCCGCTCTGATGCGGAATCCTGCGCTCCTGGCCCGTATTGTGGAAGCTGCGGTCAGGGCTTCCGCGGAAGCCCTGGGCGGCGTCCCCGTAACAGTGAAGATGCGTTCAGGCTGGGATTCGGACAGCTTGAACTATAGGGAGGCCGCGTCCGCGTGCCAGGAAGCCGGCGCGGCTATGATCGCCCTGCACCCCCGCACCCGCGCTCAGGGCTATAGTGGCAAAAGCGAATGGTCCCTCATCGCGGACATGGCGTCCAGGCTGAAGATTCCATCCGCCGGTTCCGGGGATCTTTTTGCTCCAGATGATGCGGAGCGGATGCTCCGGGAAACAGGCTGCGCGGCGGTAATGTTCGCCCGGGGCGCTCTCGGCAATCCCTTTATTTTCGCCGCAGCCCGGGCTTTCCTTCTGGGTGAAACTTGGGAGCCTCCCTCGCTGGAGGATCGCCTTGCCGCGGCCTTCCGCCACCTCCTTATGCTTGCGGAGGACTTGGGGGAGAGAAGGGCCTGCCTGGAGATGCGGAAACAATTCTGCGCCTATACTAAGGGGCGCTCTCTCATTCCTGGAGGCCCGCAACCCGCTTTGCGGATTGCGCGTCTGCGGGAGCGCCTAGTCCACGCCGCGTCGATAGAGGATTACCGGGTCATATTGGAAGAATATGAGACATGAAAGGTAAAGCCTTAATACGGCTTATATCTAAGCAAAACTGCCCCCGCGGAGAGGGGATGACAAGATTTTCCGCGGTCTCAGCGCAGCTTCTTTCGCAGTTTCCGGCGGTTTTTCCGCGCCGCTTTCTGTGATGCTTCCTGTTCGGCGTTCCTGCCGGGCAAGTCGCCTTTATCTGGAAAGTGGAAGACCGGCTCTCTGCCTGGAAGCCTGGAAGCGATGACAAGCCAGGCTCCGCCGCAGGCTATCATTATGAAATTTAGTATCTGGCCCGTGGTAAAGTTGAAAATAGACGAAAACAGAGCCGGAGGGACGCCGTTTTTCACGAATTCTATCCGGTAGCCCAACTCAAGGTCAGGCTCGCGGAAATACTCCAGTATGAAACGGATGAAGCCGTAGCCTATGACGTAGAAGCCGGTCAGAAAACCCTTAAACGGCTTTTTATTCCGCAGGAGCCAGAGGAGAAGCCACAATACCACGCCCTCAAAGAAGGCTTCGTACAACTGTGAAGGGTGGCGGGGCAAATTCACCATGCCCGCGCCGGCTATATCCATGCCGGCTTTCTCCGCGGTTTCCCTGACCCAGGCTTCCGCCGCCGGGAACTGCTGCGCGTTTGGGAAAATCATCCCCAGCGGGCCCGGGGTAACGCGCCCGTAGAGTTCGGCGTTTGCGAAGTTGCCCAGGCGTCCGAAGGTGTAGCCCAGGGGTATGCTGGCCGCGAACATATCTCCGATTTCCCGGATTTCAAAGTTCTTCATTTTTGAGTAGATCACGAAACCCGCAAGGCCGCCCAAGACCCCGCCGTGGTAGCTCATGCCCGCAAGTCCCGTAAAATGCCCGTCCCGAAAGGGCCAGAATATGAGCCAAGGCTCCCTGAGGTAGATATCGCTCGTTTCGTATACCAGAGTGGCAAAAAGCCGCGCTCCCAGGAGCAGGCCCGTGATTCCCGCGGTGAAAAGCCCCGTAAGCTCCTCGTCCTTCATGGGGAAATTCCGCTCCCTTAGCTGCCACCTGTAGAGCAGAAAAGCGGTCGTAAAAGCCGCGATATACATGAGGCCGTACCACCTGAAAGGAAGACCGGGTATGATCTCCGGGTGAAGCCAGGACGGGAAAGATATGGACAATAACATGGCGCCTCGCTACGGCTTATATCCTTGCGACATAGCCTTTGATAAGGTTAATTTGAAAAAGTTATTTTCTTTTCTGAGTTTTCTAATCTCTATTTGCAGGGATTTTATCGTTTCCAGAAGGTCTCCCTGGCTCATGGCCCCGGCGTGGAGCAGTTCTTCCACATATTCGGCCTTGCTCTCAAAATCGATTTCCGCTTCCATAGCCGCTTCCTGGAAACTGTCGTCAATGTCCCTTTCGCCCAGCTTAAAGCCCTCGTCTTTGGAGTGGAGTATTTTATCGGCGATGCGGTAGATCGCCTGGGACAGGAGGGACTGCGGCTTGTAAAGGACAATCGGCAGCCTTGAAGAAAGGGCCGTATCCTGCAAAATGTCCCGGTAGATCACGCCCAGGTGTTCGATTTTAATATCCAGGTACTCCTCGCAGGACCGGCGGATCTTTACGCCTACGGCGGCGTCTTTTGGATCGTCCAGCATATTCAGGATGAGCCGGGGATGGAAATGGGCCGCGCTCTCACGGAATCTTTCATAGGATTTGGGGTCCAGACTGGCGATTGCTTTAAGCATCTGGGGTATATAAAGCCGGTTTTTGCCGGAACTGTCCTTCCGGGACTGCTCAAGGTAGTCGCAGGCTGCGGTTCCCTTGGTAAACAGGGTATACATCATGCGGAAGACAGCGTTTTTTAGGAAAATATATGCGTTCAGAGTGGCTGTAACCGCGGGGACGGTTACAATGATCCCCTGGCCCGAGAGGAGGAAGAAGTCCAGGATGGATTGATGGGTTCCCGCGCCCAGGTCCAGAACCAGGATGTCGGTGTCCGCTTCCAGGGCCAGAAAACGTCTGACCAGGGCGTTGCGCTGGGACGCTTTGAGATTCGCGCTGCCTGGAAGCTCCCCGTCTCCGGGAATGAACCTGAGTCCCCGCACCCCGGTTTCCAGTATCGCCTTGGAAAAATCAGAACGAGTGTCGTTCAGGAAAGTCCCTATTCCTGTTTTTGGCGCCTGAGAGCCAAGAACCAGGTGCAGATTTGAGGCCCCAAGGTCAAGGTCGGCTAAAACCACCCGCTGTCCTGCCTGGGCAAAGGCCACCGCCAGATTCGCCGCCGCCATGGATTTACCAACCCCGCCTTTCCCGCTTGCTACCGGAATAATTCTCATTCTATTCCTAAAGGCCCGGCGCTGTCCGCGGGACCCGCTTCGGCGGCCCCGGGTTTTTTAGGCCCCGCGGAAATGAAGTTTCCGAAGGCAAGCGCCGCCATTCCAAAGACAGTGAGCAGATCAAGGCCGGCAAAGAGCAGCAGAAGACCCATGGCCGATATGGCCTCAACGGGAAGGGCCGCCATGTCCTGGCTAAGCCGCTTCAGGGAAGAGAAGAGCCAGCCTATATTCGCGGTAATGGCGACAACTTTTCCGGCCATGTAAAGATGCGTATAGGGTCTGTATTCTTCAAAGCGGACCAATAAAAAGAAGGCCGCAAGGAGGAATAGAGCGTTTGGGGCTGTGTAAACCAAAACCGGAAAAGGCAGGCCGGATTCCGCTCCTGGCGTGAAGATCAATAAGGACGGCAGCCAGAGCATAACGAAGAGACGGAGCAGATCATAAACAAAAATACTTACCCTTAGGGGCCGGTATGCAGGCATATTAAAATTTTACGTGTCCTTGGGGCGCGGGTCAAGGGGGGGGCCGTGCGACCCGTGAAACCGGAGGTTTCACGGGTCGCTTAGGAGTTTTGCGGATTGTTATGGCCACGATGAACCTCTTGTGACGCAAAACTCCCTGCACTTATTCCCCGTACTAGGTTATACGAAGCGCCCGTACTAGTTAGGAAGGCCGCTCCCGTGTATTCCTGAGCCGCTCTGATAAATGTCAGAGCCGCTCTGATAGATGCCTGAGCCGCTCTGATAAATGTCAGAGCTGCTCTGATAAATGTCAGAGCCGCTCTGATAAATGTCAGAGCCGCTCTGATAAATGTCAGAGCCGCTCTGATAAATGTCAGAGCCACTCTGATAAATGTCAGAGCCGCTCTGATAAATGTCAGAGCCACTCTGATAAATGTCAGAGCCACTCTGATAAATGTCAGAGCCGTGCAAACCGGCTCCGCCGGTTTGCTTAGGAGTTTTGGGAGCATTATCTGGTTTATGGATTATTTTATAGGTCCCAAAACTCCCCGCACTTTTCACGGGGGTCTCAGGGGACTAGTGCAAACCGGCTCCGCCGGTTTGCTTAGGAGTTTTGGGAGCATTACCTGGTTTATGGATTATTTTATAGGTCCCAAAACTCCATGCAATTTTCACGAGGGTCTCAGGGGACTAGTGCAAACCGGCTCCGCCGGTTTGCTTAGGAGTTTTTTGACACATCTTACCAGTGTGAGCTTCTTTGCGGGTCAAAAAACTCCCTGCATTGGTCCTCGTAGAATAAATCAGCAATCTTGAGACCTCCGGTCTCAGCTTTGCCTGATTGCAGGGGCCGCAAAACTCCAAGCGGACCGCAGGTCCGCAGGGTTCCACTAATTCCCGGAAGGACCAGCCCTGGGAACCCTGCGGGTTCCCTTGGAGTTTTGCGGGTTGGACCAGAGCGGCCCTTGGGGGCCGCAAAACTCCTAAGCAAGCCGTAGGCTTGCACTGGTTCTACGGAAATAAATCCGTGGAGTTTTTTAGGCCCTTGGGCCTAAAAAACTCCTAAGAAACCGCTTTAGCGGTTTCACTCTTGCAAGTTTGAATACGCTATTTTACCTGTATCAGACACCACAACAAACCTTCCGTTTCCGTAGGCTATTCCATGGGTATCAAAATCAACGCCGCCGGGGACCGAAACATCAACCCATTCATTGCCGTTCGTGGAATACGCCGCCCTGCCGTCTGCGCCCGCGGCCAGGAATTTGCCGCCGCCAAAGGCTATGGCGTTGATGGTGGAGCCGCTAAACTTAGTATCTCTCACCTCATCCCAGCTTTCCTCGTTCTCCCCGTTCTCTGACCACGCCACCTCGCCGCTTTTGTTTACCGCCACGAATTTGCCGTTTCCGAAGGCTAGGCCGGTGATCTTTGGCCCGTTGTAGCCGGGGCCTTGGGGGAGTTGGCTGGTGAAAACTTGCTGCATAGTCGGACGGGTCCAGTTTGTGCCGTCACCGGAATACGAGAATTCGCCGCTTTCACCCAGCGCCACGAAACGTCCGTTTCCGAAGGCAATGTTTCCGATTATCGTAGAATTCCCAATGAAGCCGTGTTCATAAAACGGCAGCTTCTCATTCTCAAGCTGCGTCCAGTCTTCGCCTTCTAAGGACCACGCGACCTTGCCTTCATTGCCCACCGCCACAAAGAGGTCTTTGCCAAAGGCTGCGCTGAAAACCTGGAAATCTGCGTCCAGGCCGCTCGCCGGCTCCCAGCTTGTCCCGTCCGTGGAATAGGATAACCCGTCGGAGGTCTCCCCAAAGAATCTGCCATTGATGCATTTTATGTCACTTCCTTCGAGGAAATAGAAATCTTTGTCAAACGAGGCGTCCTTTAGCTCCCAGCTTATCCCATCCTCGGAATGATAAACGCTGCCCTCTCCTATCAGCAGGAATATGTCATTCCCGTATGCAATAAAGCCTCCTGCTTTGTTGCCAATGACCGGAGCATCCTCAGCCTCAGGCTGCAGCCATAAGAAATCGGCGACAACGGCGACCTCCACCGCTCTGGAATGTTCAGGAGCAAACTCGGAGACCGCCGTCACGGTAATCGTTTCGCCGGTGGGCGCATTGGAAGCCACGGACAGCACCCCGTTCGAGCTGATAGAGGCCCAGGCGATCGGGTTGTCGTCTTTATCAGCAATGGACCACGTAACGCCCTGGGGCAGGGGGGCGCCCTTTCCAACAACTTCGGCCTTAAAGGTCCTTGTTGTGTTCCGGCCAACGTCTTCTGTTGTTGTCGTAATGTTTACGCCCGTAACCACAGGCAGAATCTGGAGCGCCGCGCTTTCCTTGGAACCCGCGTACCACTCTCTCGTAACTTTCAGCCTGAGCCATTTGTTCACATAATCCACAGGGGGAGTGTAGCTTGGTT
>JAITSE010000095.1 GCA_031288005.1 Treponema sp. | reverse complement strand
AGCTCTTTCTGTATCTCCTGCTCGTTCATGCCTTCAAGCGCCTTTAACAGCAGCGATAGTTTTGTTACCTCAACGGCCTGCGCGTCAATGTCAACGCCGAAAATGTGGGCGGTAAGGATCCGCTTCCGTTCGTTGACGCTCAATTTGTAAACGTCCGCCCCATTGCGCCCGCCGGTTTTAATACATTGCTTTTTATACCGCTCAGGCGCCTTCGTATATTCCCGCAGATACCAGTCCAAAAGGTATTGATACGCGCCTATGAGAAACGAACCCGATCCGCACGCCGGGTCCGCAGCGCGGAAGTTTTTCAGCGTCCCGGGCGTCTTGTTTTGAAGCAGGGCGCCGATGGTGTTTTCCACAATGTAATTCACAATATACCGGGGCGTATAATACACCCCGCCCGCCCTGCGGACTTCAGGCTTTTCCTCCACTTTTGCGCGGTGCGCGCCGGTCATGCGGATTATCTTTCCAAGAAAACGCTCGTAAATGGAACCCAAAATATCAGCGGGCAATACAGCGAATTCGTAGGGCGCGGGATAGTACAGGCTGCCGATGATCTCTTTCAAAACTTTGTCGTCAATAATCAGGGTCCCGCTTATCGCGTCAGGCGGCTCGTCAATATTCTTTTCTGTATGAAAATGAAAAAGCCCTGAATTGAATTTTTCATCGGCGGAAATAAACAGGTTCAAAAGACGTTTGTATATATCTTTGCCGCCGGCAATCGTTTTTAACGCATCGGCGCTTTCTATTCCCCGGTCTTCGCAGATCCGCAGAAAAATAACGCGGTCTATCGTTTTTTGAATCACGTAGTTTAACTGCCGCTCTGTAAGCTCATTCCTCAGGGATATATTCGCCGCCAGAAGTTCCCGCCAGTGTTCTATCTCCTCAAGAAACGCCTGATCAACCTCCTGTGTTCCTTTCTTTTTATTTGACGTTCTGAATTTTTCAAGAGAGCCTTTATAAACCGCGTCTTTGGAAAACAGCCCGCGGAGAAAATCCCAGTTGCTTGGAATGCCGGGGTATTTGGAGCTGCGCGTATCCAGCTCATCATAACGACAGTAAAATATCCGCGCCGCGCCCGCATCATCCGTGCTCTTGGGCCTGACGCCGGTGTCGTACACGGAAAATTCATGGAAGCTTGTTAAAAGGCAGACCGGCATTTTTGCTGTCCATCCGTAACGCCGTATCTGAAAGGCCGGACCCGGATCATCATGGAGCTTTACAGACGGCTTCTTCGCTTCAATGTAAAACAGACGGCCCCCGTTGCTTTGAATGCAGTAATCGGGGGCTTTTGTCTGCCCGGCTATGCGGAGCCTGTCTTCGTGGATCACTTCCCGAAATGACTCGTGGTATGCTTTCTCGTTGTCCGCGTCCCAGCCCAGTATCTTAATAAATTTGTCAAGAAAATCACGGCGGAGCTGGGTCTCGTTGTATGAGGGGCTTTTGTAGCTTTCTATCTGCTCGTGAAAATTATTGACCAGGGTCTGCAATTCAGCCGGAAGCACCTGTATTCCTCCTGCGCCATAAGCGTTTAGTATGGGCAGACGCTAAGTATACAAGACAGCATAAAGATTTGATACTATATCCGGCAAAGCCGCCCTGCGGCCAGTAGGCAGCTTGGAGTTTTGGGAACCCTGCGGTTCGTAGAACCGCGGTTCCCTTGGAGTTTTGCGGGCTGTTTTTGGGTGAAGTGCAATTTGCTTTGCAAATTGCTTAGGAGTTTTGCGGGCATTGATGGATATAAAGGACTTTTCTAATTCCGCAAAACTCCCCGGATTTGTTCTACGAATGGCTCGTGCAAACCGGCGGGGCCGGATTGCTTAGGAGTTTTGCGGATTGTTTTTGGTGTGGAGGGCTGTTTTGATTCCGCAAAACTCCCCGGACTAGTTCCACCGATGGCTCGTGGATATCCACCAATGACTCGTGCAAACCGGCGGGGCCGGTTTGCTTAGGAGTTTTGCGGGCTTTGATGGATATAAAGGACTTTTCTAATTCCGCAAAACTCCCCGGACTAGTTCCACCAATGGCTCGTGCAAACCTGCGGGGCCGGTTTGCTTAGGAGTTTTGCGGGCTTTGATGGATATAAAGGACTTTTCTAATTCCGCAAAACTCCAAGCGGACCGCAGGTCCGCAGGGTTCCCAAAACTCCCCGGACTAGTTCTACCAATCGCTCGTGGATATCCACCAGTCGCTCGTGGATATCCACCAGTCGCTCGTGGATATCCACCAATCGCTCGTGGATATCCACCAATCGCTCGTGGATATCCACCAATCGCTCGTGGATATCCACCAATCGCTCGTGGATATCCACCAATCGCTCGTGGATATCCACCAGTCGCTCGTGGATATCCACCAGTGGCTCGTGGATATCCACCAGTCGCTCGTGGATATCCACCAGTGGCTCGTGGATATCCACCAGTGGCTCGTGGATATCCACCAATCGCTCGTGGATATCCACCAATCGCTCGTGGATATCCACCAGTGGCTCGTGGATATCCACCAGTGGCTCGTGGATATCCACCAATGGCTCGTGCAAACCTGCGGTTTGCTTAGGAGTTTTGCGGGCTTTGATGGATATAAAGGACTTTTCTAATTCCGCAAAACTCCCCGGACTAGTTCCACCAATAACTCGTGGATATCCACCAATGGCTCGTGCAAACCGGCGGGGCCGTGCAAACCGGCGGGGCCGTGCAAACCGGCGGGGCCGTGCAAACCGGCGGGGCCGTGCAAACCGGCGGGGTCGTGCAAACCGGCGGGGCCGTGCAAACCGGCGGGGCCGTGCAAACCGGCGGGGCCGGTTTGCTTGGAGTTTTTTGAGCCTTTTGTGAATGTTAGCTTTTTTAGTAGGTCAAAAAACTCCACGCATTAGTCCTACGGGCTGATTCCCGTGCAACTGCTAAGGGACCTCCGGTCCCACGGTTGCTTAGGAGTTTTGCGGGCTTTGATGGATATAAAGGACTTTTCTAATTCCGCAAAACTCCTAAGCAAACCGCTAAGCAAGCCGCTAAGCAAGCCTAAGCAAGCCTACGGCTTGCTTAGCGGCTTGCTTAGCGGCTTGCTTCGGCTTGCATTTATTCTACGGGGACCAATGCGGGGACATTGACTTCTCACCTTGAAATAATTAAGGTAAGAATACGGGCAGGACCGGCCTCAAATCAGGCGTTTTGGGCCGCCGGATATCCCTCCCCGGCAGCAGGAGGCCTTCATGCAGAATGTTACCCCGTCAAAAGCAGCGGAGTTTTTTAAACCGCCGGCGATTATTCTTATCGTAATCGGAATTGTTCTGATTGTTTTCCTTGGAACCAGCGTTTATATCGTGGACCAGACCGAAGAAGCGGTGGTTACCCGCTTTGGCCGTTATCACTCCACCACGGGACCGGGGCTGCGCTTTAAGCTGCCTTTTGGAATCGACAAGCGCTATGCGGTAAACGTCAAAGCGGTCCAGACCGAACAGTTCGGTTTTCGCACCGTAACGAGCGGCATATCTTCCACTTATGCCAACCAGACCAACGAATCCACCATGCTGACAGGAGACCTCAACATCATAGAAGTTGAGTGGATCATTCAGTACCGGGTGATAGATCCCGTGGCCTGGACCTTCAACGTTCTGGAGCGGACGGCCACGATACGGGATGTGTCCAGGTCGGTCATCAACATGCTGGTAGGGGACCGGGCCATCATGGACATCATGGGGCCGGAGCGGAGCGCCATTGAAGCGGAAGGCTCGGCGATTATGAACGACACCTTCAGGACTTACGGCCTGGGTATAGACGTGATAGCCGTGAAGCTCCAAAACATAGACCCTCCCAGGGGAGTGCAGGAGGCTTTTGACGACGTGAACAAGGCGGAACAGGACATGAACCGGCTGATCAACGAAGGCCAGCAGGCCTACAACGCCGAGATTCCCAGGGCGAGGGGAGAGGCGGACCAGCTTATCCAGATAGCCCAGGGTTACGCCACGGAACGGGTCAACCGGGCAAAAGGGGATGTGGCCCGGTTCATCTCGGTATTCGAGGAATACCGCAAGGCGCCCGATGTGACCCGGCAGCGGCTTTACTACGAGATGATAGAAGAAGTTTTCAAAGACGATACGGAAACGGTGATCATCGATCAGACCTTCGACAACTTTCTTCCATTAAAAAATCTTGACGCCCAGACAAGGCGCGGACAGGGAGGCGGGCAATGAGAAGAAACCTCTTTCCCCTGGCGGCCGCCGGGGTAATCATTATAGGCGTCCTTGCCGCGGGTCCTTTTTACATCATTGACGAGGGCGAGCAGGCGGTGGTGGTCCGCATGGGCGCTCTTGTGGATGTGGTCACCCAGGCGGGCTTTCATATCAAGGTCCCCTTCATTGACGCGATAGTCAGGTATCCCAAACGGATCATGGCCTTTGACGGGGAGCAGAAGAGTATGCCTACCCGGGAAAAGCAGTATATCTGGGTGGATGTTACCGCCCGCTGGAAAATATCGGACCCAAAAAAATTTTACGAGTCTATTTCCACGATCAACGCGGCCTATTCCAAGCTCGCGGAAGTGATCGATTCGGAAGTGCGTACCGTGGTAGCGGAAAATTACCTTAGGGAATCGGTGCGGAATTCCAACTTCATCATGGAAGGGGAAAGGCCGGACACAGACGGGGCGGGACAGAGCGGCGGCGATGAACCCATACAGAGGGGCCGCCGCCAGCTTGCGGAAGAAATCCTGGAGCGCTCCCGGCGCATGGTTCCCGAATACGGCATAGAGCTGATCGATGTGGTAACCCGGCAGATCCGGTATTCCGACGAACTCACCCAGAGCGTCTACGCCCGGATGATCAAGGAGCGGAACCAGATAGCCCAGGAGTTCCGCTCCGACGGCGAGGGGAAAAAAGCCGAGTGGCTGGGTAAAACCGAAAACGAGCGCCGCTCCATCCTGTCGGCAGCCTACGAAAAGGCGGAAACTATCCGGGGCGCCGCGGACGCGGAAGCCGCCGGTATCTACGCCGATGCTTACGGCAGGGACAGAGGTTTTTTTGATTTCTGGAGGGCCGTGGAATCTTACCGGGCTACGCTTCCCAATTTCGGCAAGACCTTATCCACCGGTCTGGACTATTTCAGATACCTCTACACTCCTTCGGGAAGATGAATTTATTTACACAGAAACTTTTGGGTCTCTGGAATCGCAGGTTCCTTCGAGGCCAAAAAGTTTCAGGAGAAACCTATGGAAGCGGCGGAAAAGAAGCTGGTTGACAAAATTATCAAAAAAATCGATGAAAACCGGGAGGCTGTTATCGCCTTTGGCCGGGATATATACACTCACGCGGAACTTGGCTTTAAGGAATTCCGCAGCGCCGGTAAATTCGCGGAGCGGCTTAGGTCTCTGAATTTGCCGGCGGTGGAAACCGGCCTGGCTCTGACGGGCGTTAGAGGCTGGCTTAAACCTAAGGGGCCGGGCCTCACGCTGGCCCTTATTGGCGAAATGGACGCGCTGCGTATTCCCGCCCACAGGCGCGCGAATCCTGACACCCAGGCCGCCCACTGCTGCGGCCACCACGCCCAGCTTACCGGAGTGCTGGGAGCGGCTTTCGCTTTGTCTGACCCGGAAGTTGCGGCGGCTCTGCACGGAAATGTGGCGTTCTTTGCTGTTCCCGCCGAAGAATATGGGGAGATCGCCTTCAGAAACCAGCTCAAGGCGGAGGGGAAAATCCGTTACGGCGGCGGAAAGTGCGAGCTTATACGGACAGGGGCCTTTGATGATATTGACTTGAGCATTGTACACCATTCCGATGAGGGGGGGATTTCTGTGGGGAATGGCGGCAGCAACGGATTTGTGTCGAAAGTAATCAGGATTTTTGGCCGGGCGGCCCATGCGGCCGCGGCTCCGCATAAGGGGATCAACGCGCTGAACGCCGCGGCCCTGGGGCATACGGCGCTGCAGTACCAGAGGGAAACGTTTCGGGATGAGGACCATGTGAGGGTTCATCCCATCATCACAAAGGGGGGGGAGCTTGTAAACGTGATCCCCGGGGAAGTGTCGCTGGAAGCCCAGGTCCGGGGAAAAAATACCGGGGCCATCCTGGATGCGGAGCGAAAGACTGACCGGGCTTACAAGGCAGGCGCGGACGCGCTGGGCGCGGGTTATGAAATTGAAACCATGCCCGGCTATTTGCCGCAGATTCCAGGCGCCCCGAATCCCGCGCTGGTAGAGGCGGTAAAGCTGGCTTGTCCCGGCAGGGAATTTACTCTTGTCGATACATCCTGCCACAGCGGAGCTTCCACCGACGTAGGGGATCTTCAGCATATACAGCCGGTTCTCACATTCCACACAGGAGGCGTCGCCGGCGCGATTCATTCGCTTGATTTCGATGTGGTTGATGAAGATGAAGCGTATATCGTAACGGCCAAGATTTTTGCCCTGGGCGCATATCTGCTCCTCAAGGACGGGGCGCTCCGGGCCAGGGAACTCGTGAATAATTACAGGCCGCTTTTCACAAAAGAAACCTACATTGAGTTTATGGAATCCCTTGTCAGAACGGAGCGAAAGGAAGCGGCGGGAAACGAGTGGTGAAACAGAGACTTTACTTTTTTGGGCGCTTCCAATTAAGATAATAAAAGGCGGCTTTCCCGCGGTTTTGGGAGACCCGCCGCTCTTATTTTAGAAAAAAGCCATCTTAGCTCAGTCGGTAGAGCACTTGACTTGTAATCATGAGGTCTTCGGTTCGATTCCGAAAGATGGCTGTTTCTTGACGGGCATAAGGCGCTTCAAAGGCCGGCGCCTGAGACTGAGCGCGGAACCTGAATCCTGTATCAGGACTTTCCGCCCGTTCCATGTTATAGAATGAACTGTAAAAGGCATGGGCGTTTTCCGGTCTTATCCAGGGCGGTATTTATGCAAGATGACAATGCTTTTATTAAAAGGCTGCACTCTAGATGTATGTTTGCGTCTATACCAACATTAACAGGGCGCAGATTCGGACAAATAGCAAGCGCAATGCTTGTCGGTCTGTACCTGGACCCCGCCGCTCTGTCCGTTATGTCCGTGGTTTCGCCGGTGTATGTTATATTTACGGCGTGGGGAGCTCTTCTTGGAGTCGGCGGCGCGATATCCTGCGCCGGCGCCATTGGAGAGGGCCTGATTGAAAAATGCCATCAGATCTTTACCGTAACATACCTGCTCAATCTGCTAATCGCCGTATTTTTAACCGCCATCCTGCTGCTTTTTATAGACCCGCTGCTGCGTTTTTTGGGCGCCGGGCCTGAGATTTTTGAAGATGCCAAACGCTATGTTGTTATAAATATTGCGGGCGGTTTCTTTATCATGTCAATTTATCCGGCCTATGATATGCTGCGGCTTGACGGACGTTACGGCGCGTCCATGCTCATATTCTTTGTAATGATGGCGCTTACGATACTGTTGAACATCGTTCTTCTGTCTGCTTTCAGCATGGGCGTGGAAGCCGCGGCCTATGCCGCTGTAGTTGGATCGGCCGCTGCCGGGACGGCGGGAGCGGCGATGTTATTTACCCGCAGTAAAAATTTTCACCTTACATCATCTATTTTCAAAAAAACATATCGCGGCGGACTGCGTCAAATTATCCGGAATATTATTGTTACAGGAAGCCCCAACGCGATAGGCTCAATATGTATCGTTGGATATACCATCGTGTTAAACAGGCTGCTCGCCGCTTCTTTCGGCATATTCGC
Source organism: Treponema sp. (assembly GCA_031288005.1). The sequence goes on along the minus strand of JAITSE010000095.1, from coordinate 7,129 downwards.
GCTGTCCGCTTTCAAACTGATTGGCACGATTGCGGCTTTCAATTTGATACTTGTCTACGGCGTAACAGATCCTTTTACACAATTTGTCGCGGTCTTTAAAGTAGAAAAGGACAGTAAAAGCATCCGCCAGCTTTTGGCGGGGGTATTCAAATGGGGAGGAATTTTTATCCTCTGTTTTACCGGCCTGTGCGAATTCTTCACGCCCCAGATAGCCGGGCTCTTCGGAATGTCTTCCCAGGATACGCTGATAATCGCGGCGCCGGCCATAAAAATATTTGCTCTGAGCCTTATGCCTGCCCTAATCAACACGATTATTATTTGTATTCATCAGGCCGGAAAACGCCTGGTTCTGGCAAATATCCTTATGGTATCACGGCTTTTTATTGTGATTGTTATAGCAGCTCCGCTGCTGTCGGCGATGATTGGCATAACCGGCGTCTGGCACAGTTTCTGGATAGCGGAAGTTGCGACACTGCTGCTCGCTGTGGTTTTGAGTTTTATTTGCCGCTGGCGAAACGGCAGATACCTTTCACCAGTTTTTCTTTTGGACATGGAGGCGGAACTGAAAGGGGTATACAAATCTTTTTCGGTAAAAAACAGCGACGAAAGCATTACCCAAAGTTCATCCGGCATCACAGAATTCTGCGGCAAAAACAAATTGGGAGCAAAACTATCAATGGCCATATCCCTTTCAATTGAAGAAATGCTGGTGCTTATTCGAAAACACAGTCTGCGTGGAAAAGATAACGCAACCATGAATGTACGGGTGCTTATCGAGGAAAACGGCGTTATACTGCGGATAAGAAACGCCGGGCCTGACTTCAATCCTGTTAATTATATCCGCGGCGGCGGCGTACCGGAAGATGAAATCATGGGGATCAAAATGATTTTGGCTATTGCGGAAAATATCGATTACCGTAATACTTTTGGTATAAATAATACAACAATTTTGCTGCGGAAATGAAGCGAAAGTCTTAATGATCCTCATCTTACCTGTCTAGAGATGGGGAGCCGCCTGAAAATGAGGAAGATACTTTCGGTCTTTTGTTCCCCAGTTACATCCGCAGCACCCACATCCGCCCCCCGCTTAGCCGCTGTTTCCCGCGGAAAGCGCAATCCCTTAGACCCGCCGGGGTTCCGGATTTCAAGATTCTTAAGACCCCAATTCCGCCTGGGCCGCCGCAAGAAGAGCCTGAGGCACGGAGTAGGGGGAACAGGACACATAGTTGATCCCCGCGTTTATGCAGAACCGCAGAACCGCGGGATCCGCGGCCTGCTCACCGCAGAATCCACAGACAAGATCGGGCCGGGTAAGCTTTCCCCGCTCCACGGCCAGGAGGATTAACTCTTTTACCCGCTTATCCAGAATTCTAAAAGGGCTGTCTTGGATAAGGCCGAAGCGGGAATAATCGGGCATGAAGGCGGCAAAATCATCCCTGGATATCCCCAATGCGGTCTGCGTCAAATCATTGGCCCCAAAGCTGAAAAACCCGGCGTATCTGGCAATATCCCCGGCCCCAAGAGCCGCGGCGGGCAGTTCTATCATGGCGCCTATGCTGTAGGGCGCACTCTGCGCCTTCTTTTCGGCCCGGAGGCTTTCTTCCACATCCGCGACGCCCGGATAACGGTCCCCTTCGATTTTTTTTCCATAAGCAATGAGTCTGAACTCCTCCGCGCTCATAACAAAGGGAATCAGGATCTCCGGGTAAACCTCGATATTTTCGCCCCTCAACCTATAGACAGCATCGAAGACGGCCCGGACCTGCATGGCGTAGATCTCCGGAAAAGCGACGGCAATACGGCAGCCCCGGCGGCCCAGCATGGGATTGAATTCCTCAAGAGCTTCAAGGCGCGCCGCTATTTCGGCTTGAGAAAAGTCCCCGCCCCGGGACCGCTCCATGCGCCGCATAAAAGCCGCTCTTTCTTCACCGGTCCGGGGAAGAAATTCATGAAGCGGAGCGTCCAGAAGCCTTATGCTTACCTTCCTGCCTGACATAACTTTGAAAAGCTCGTAAAAATCTTCCGTCTGCATAGTCAGAAGCGGCTCCAGAGACCTGAACCTTTCTTCCGGTGAAATGGAAATAAGCAGTTCCCGGAACAGATCGATCCGCCCGGCCTCAAAAAACATATGCTCCGTCCGGCAGAGCCCTATGCCGCCGGCGCCCAAAGAGAGGGCAAGAACCGCATCCCGGGGGGTTTCGGCGTTGGCTCGGACGCTGAAATTCCTGATAAAACCTTTAGCCAAGGCGATGAGGTCCTGAAGCCAAGGTTCCGCCGGGTCAGGTTCAATGAGCGGGGCCGCCCCCAGGCAGACCCCGGGAGGAGCGCAGACAGGGACATCCAGGGTGATGTAATCCCCTTCGGAGAAGTTTAGGCCGCCCAAAACCGCCGTGGTTCCCATAATTTTAAGGTCCGGCGCGGTGAGCGCCGTTTTTCCGTACTGCCGGGCCACGACAAGGGCGTGGGCGGAATATCCCCCTTCCGCGGTGAGAACGCCCGAAGAAGCTTCTATGGCCTTCACATCGCCGGCAAAAGAAGATTTTAAAACCAGAATGAAATGGGACTCTTCCGCTGACGCGCCTTTCAGGACAACCCGCTTCCGCTCTTCAAGCAGCGCGGCGGAGCTGAAAAAGGCTCTGCCCGATGCCGCTCCGGGAGCGCCGGCAATTCCGCCGGACCAGCGCGGAAGGCGGGGCCCCGCGGGGTCCAGAGACGGATGGAGAGCGCCCTTAAGCCTTAGGGGATCGATGGCTTTTACTATATATGCCTTGTCCACGATATTCCGCCCTAAAAGCTCCAAAAGCAGCCTGAACTCCGCCTGAACAGAAGCCCCCGCGGTTTCCTGCCCGGTAAGCCAGAGGCGGCCTGAGTCAAACACAAAACTGACGCGCCGGATTTCCTTGAATCTGTCTTCCAGAGTCCGGGCAATCTTCTCAAGCGCGGCAAAGTCTTCGGGAGCAAGGTCCTCTATGCTTTGGCCCGCGCCGTCTCTCAGACGGAATTCACCGTGGAGTTTTTTTTCCCCGGTGAGTATATTCCGGCTGTAATACTCGCCCGAGGAGGCGTCTTGATTTAATGCGTATATCATAGCCTGAAGGATCAAAGCCGCGCCGCCGTCCTTATCTTCCAGCGCGATGAGGCGGGAGGCTTCTTCCAGGGCGTAAAAAATTTGGCTTTCCGGGTCCTCAAAATAAGCGGCGGGAAAATATCCGGCGAACATATCCATATATTCAAAGGCGTTTTTATCCGGGGAAAAAGCGCGATCCCCGGGGTCTACAGGCGGCAGAGCTTCCATGAGCAGGGCGGTTTTTTTTCTTTCCGGCTCCTTTCCCTCAATTCCAAAAATCCGCTCCCGGAGGGCAAGCATACCCCGGATGTTGGCCAAGACCAGCCGGGTGGTAAAGAGACCGCCTGTCCGGGCCGCAAAGGCGCGGGTGGAAGACCTCACAAGGCCTAAGTTATGAAGCCGCGGATAGCCTGAAACCGCGAGATTTGGAGAAACCGTTATTTTGAAAAGCAGGGGATCCTCTGAGTCCCAGAGTTTTTTTTCCATGATGCCGGCGCAGCCGTGAAGGAGGGCGGAGATATCCTTTTCCACGGCGGCCCGGCTCAGCGAAGATGCAAGAGAGGTCTCCAGAATGATCCCCGGCGGGACCGGAAGGCCGAGGCAGGCGAATTCCATGATCTGTCTTCCCCGGGATCCCGCCGCCGCGGGACCGATCTCATTTGCCATTAGCGCATTCGGGCTAAAAAAATGAATTCTGTTGTCCATAGCCGTCATATACAACCGTTAAAAAAGTTTCAGCGCCGCGCCGGGCGGCCCATGCAGGAAAGGTTCAAACTGCCGGCCCGCGCCTTGTATTAAATAACGCCGTAATTTGGCCGCGTCCCGGATATCCCTGCCCGCAATCGCAAACTGTATGGAATTTCCGTGTTTTACTTTGCCCCATTTGAAAAGGGAATTAATGTCGAGAATCCTTTCCCCTTCATAATAAATATGCACCCGCAATTCAGGATATTTGGCGGTATAACTTGCGATGATCCGTTTCCAGGCTTCCACATTTCCGTTATGAAAAAGTTCGTTTTGTACCGCCACGGAATACAGCGGAGTCATCCTCGGCGGGCCGGCAATCTTTTGCGGCCTTCCAAATGGCCGCGGCTCAAAAGGCCCGGCATACAATTCCTGCGGTATCCGCGGCTTTTCGGCGGAAAAAAGGGCCGCGGCGGTTTCCGCGGCTTTAATGCAGATTTCATCCCCCCTCGCCAGGCTGCTCTTCCCCGCGTAAACCGTCATAAGCTCCCGCTTTCCCGGGACGCCGAAAGCGGCCAACTCTTCGGGAACCTTGGGATTAGCCGTTAAAAGTCCTCTGACAGGATGATGATACGCGGCAAGCATATCGACAGCCTTCCATTTTTTAAATTCTTCCGCCAGGGAAGCCGGCTCGGGCGCGGGGGACGGGGGATTAAAAGAAAAGGCGGCGTACTTTAACTTGTCAATTAAAATCATGCGCAGCAAAAGAGCCGCCTCGTCCCTTAAAAGTTCCCCGTCTTCCATTTCAAAAAGCAGATCCCCCGGATTGGCGTTTTTTTCAAGACCGTCAATGAAGGCGTTTGTTTTTTTTATAAACCGCACCGCGGAATTGAAACCCTCCAGGGTCGAAAGAATTCCCAGATTAAGCTCTTTTTCCATTATTAGAGCCTTCGCCGCCTAAATTTCCCTTACCGGATCCAGGCCGCCCTTTTCTTCATCATCCTCTTTCCGGGGAAACGCCTGGGCAAAGAAGGAACCTGCGGTTTCCAAGGAACCCGCGGCTTCCAGAGACCCTCCCCCGGGGCCTGAAAAAAAGCCCCCCTCCCCTTTCCCCGCCAAAGTGAAAGCCGGAGCATGAGAATTTTTAGAAACTCCATGAATAAATTCGGCGATCACCTCATCCATTGCGTCCAGGGTAGTTTTTCTGCGCTTTATGGAAGTAATGTCCAGTTCCAGGACAAGGCCGGGCTCGATCTGCCAGGGATTTATGCGGGCCTCAAATGCGCCGAATTCCTTCTCAAGAAAATCCAGCCCTTCTTCCAAGGAACCCGCGGCTTCCAAGGAACCCGCGGCTTCCAAGGCCCGCCCATTGCCCTCTCTCAATGTCTCTTGAGACACGGTCTCTTGAGATTTAAGGCCGCTCTTTAGGACTTCAATCTTCCGGCGGATTTGCTCTTTTTCCCAGGCGCAAGTCCGGTTCACCGGAACCTGCGGGTTCCCTTTCAAAGGCGGAAGCGCGTCACAGGCGCCGCCTGACATTTCCCAAAGGCGCAGCGTTTCTGCTTCCAACTCCCGGAACGCAAGGTCATAGGCTTTCCGCTCCTCTTTGAGCCGGGCCGTATCGAAGTATCTCATTCTTACGCTGAAACGCTCATCCGGCAGCAAAGCGGCGTCTGTTTCAGCGTATTCCCGGATCAAAAGCTCCCGGTCGTTTTTAATATTTTCGATGTACTCATACCCGATCCCGGCGCCGTCAAGAGCGGCGGTAATTGTGTTCACCGCAGCGTTAAAACCCCGGCCCCGGATATTTTCGATATCAAGAATCTTTCTGATATTTTCCCGAACGCTCAGTTGATCGAAATCTTCCGGATCAATCTCCGCTCCCAGGCCTGCAATCTTGTCAAGCAGGGATTTTTCAGCCTGGGAATAAGCCGGGGACTCAAGATCATCCCCTCCGCCGCCTGTATAATCTTCAGCCTTTTTGAGCTTCGCAAAGAGAATCTCATTTTCCGAAAGTTCCCGCAGCCCCTCGTCAATGCGCTTATCCCTGAGGGCTTCGATTCCCCTGTTAATGCCCTCAATTACGCGCCGGGAGATAATTTCTTTAATCAGGTATTCCGCTCCGGCGTGGTAGGAGAAGATAGGATTTACGAGCTGCGAATCGGGGATGTTTACCGAAAGTTTCGCGTCCACAACGGTCCCGGGCTTTGCGGGGTTGTCATAAAACGCGCACTTCACGGATGAATAAGCCCTTTCCCCGGGGAGAAAAAGACCCGTTCCGTTTTTCCGCCGCAGCATCCGGCTGGTCCTTTTCTCAAGTTCCACGAGTTCCCGCTGTATATAGCCCTGGACATGGCCGTAGATATGGTCGATGGATTTTTCAATTTCTGCGGCGTTAAACTTGCCTGAGCCTAAGGCCAGCTCAAGGACGCCCTCAAAATCCCTCGTTTTACAGAGAGAGAGAATATCGCTCTTCTCATTCTCCGTATAATCCCTAAGCTCTTTTAATATCTTGTCTTCCGCGGCGGCGATGATGCGGCTTAAGAGGCCGAGGTAATTCTCTTTAAGATAGGCCCCGAGTTTTTCTTTTATCTCCCCGGCTTCCTGGGGATCAAGAAATCTGAGGTTCCAATTCATAATGGGGGCCGTAAGATATTGAACTATCTTATTGCTCTCTTCTTCCAAGACCGCCTCCAGAGGCGCGTCCTGACCTGCGGCGCCGGGGGGAGGGGCGTCATTCTGATTAGTTTTCATAAATCTTATAATGTTAAATCCCGCCGCGTTTGTCTATCAGGTTTAGGGGGGGGAAGTCGCGGACCTTCGGTACGACCCCCAGGCTCCAGACTTGAGACTTGCTTCGAGCTTACAGCCCGGCAAGTCTCCGGTCCCAGCAGTTTGCTTGCAAACTGCCAAGCGACCCGCAGGGTCGCACGCCACCCCACCTCTACAGTTTTGGACTAAAAGTCCAAAACTGTAGAGGTAATTTGCAAAGCAAGCGCAGCTTGCACAAATTACCCCGCAACGCCCCCCGAGAGATACTGAGCTTCGAGGACACCCAGCAGGGACAGACCCTCTACATCGCGCTGTCATGGGAGAACGAAAAAGGCAGGCTCGGCCCGCCCTCCCCGATACAGTCGCGGGTTATTTCTTAAGGAGTTTTTTTAGGCCTAAGGAACCCGTAGGGTTCCAGGGCCTAAAAAAATTCCAGGCGGACTACTGTCCGCAGGGAAGTTTTGATAAGGAATTAAAATAAATGGCAGTTAAAGGGCGGGATTTCGTTTCACTTGGGAAAAAAATTGGCGGAATAGTTTTAACAATTATTGCGGCCGCATTCATTTTTATTGGTTTATTACTTGGGTTTGGGGCATTAGTGACAAC
>JAITSE010000092.1 GCA_031288005.1 Treponema sp. | reverse complement strand
GCAGTATCATTCCAAACTCTGTCCCTATAATTTTTTGCATATATAAAGATAGTGTCGTGCTTTTTAGGGAAAAAACTGTTCGAGCGTCCGCCCGTTTCATAACACCAGATAATTTGATTGATGAAGTTCTCCATGCCAAAGAGCTTGTCAAGGATGTGGACGCGGATGTAGGCGTCGGCGTGCCAGTCGCAGTGCAGGTAGAGGCTGCCTGAGGGTTTGAGTACGCGGTGCAGCTCGGCCACGCGCTCCTTGAGCCACGCGATGTAATGCTCCACGCCGCCTGACCATCTGTCTTGGAAGGAGCGGACTTCGCCCGCGTCTCCCCAGATAACTTCGTAGTTGCGGTTGCTGAAAAAGGGAGGGTCCAGGTAGACAAGGTCTACTGTTTCCGCCTCCATGCCTTTGAGGATTTCGAGGTTGTCGCCGAGGATTAGTTTGTTTACCATCGCTTATCTTCCTCCGGCGATAACCAGTTATCGCCAAGCAAGCGCAGCTTGCGGATTAGCTTGTTTACCATTGCATCCTTCTTATAAGCTGGATCGCGGGGTCCGATCAAGCCGGATCGCGGTGTAAGATTAAGTTTACTCCCGGCGTCCTCACAGTGTGAACTCCGTTCACGAGTTATGACGGGGAACCAGCCCCGGAGAGAAGTGCAAGCCGTAGGCTCGCTTAGGAGTTTTGCAAGCAACCTTCGGCTGCTTGCAAAACTCCTAAGCGACCGGGAGACCGCAGTAAAGACCCGCAGGGTCTCACGCTTCACCAATACGAGTGAAGGTCTTCCATAAGGTACGAGTGAAGGCGTCTTATTGGGGGTACACGTATACTTTTATCGTCCTGCCTGAGTATTCCGCCTCATAGCGGAGTTTAAGCGCGGGGAGTTCCGTCTCAAACCAGCGGGGAATGTGATCGCAGATAAGCTCAAGTCGGCTGAAAGGGGTGTGCCTGAAAAACGGGAGCAGCGCTTCCCGTGAGTTGATCCCCGACCTGTGGGCCATCACGTCCCGGAGATCCGCCGTGTAATACCCCGCTCTGTTCGGGACGGGAACGATTAAGGCCGGGACTTCGCACTCCGCCGGAAACTGCGGAAACTTCGTTTCCGCAGTTTCCACAGGCAAAGCCCCCTGTCCTGAGTAAAAAGCCTCGATTAGGCCGATATAATCCCGCGGAACGCCTTCAACGGCCCAAAGCGCCACTCCAAAACTTTCAAAGGCAATCCTGAAAAACCCTGTTGACAGCTTCGCCGCCAGAATCCGGCAATCCCCAAGAGAGCGGCTTACGGAGCCGATATAGGCCCGCAGCTCCGTCATGGAGCCTAAGCCCGCGGGGGAAAAGTCCAGTTTTATGTCAGCCTGCCATTCCGCTTTTTTCCGCTCAAAAACGTATATGCTCCCTCCGTCTTGCAGGCCCGCTGCCCTGCCCCCGGCGCCCAACAGTATTGCTATTTTCAACAGAGACCGCCCCGTATCTTCATCATGAAGCCTGACACGAAGAACATCCGTCCCCGCAGGAGCCGCCGCATGAGTCATTGTCGGGTAGGAAGAGAAACTTTGAATCCTCAAGGGGGAATTCCCTCGTGTCCACGCCGTCATCAATACGAGCGGTCTTCTCCGTGAATGAAAGGATGAGGGGCAGCCTGAAAAGGCGGTCGCAGGTTAAACCGGGCCGGGTCCGCGAGCTTATGAGGGTCCTGCCTGACGCGGGGTTATTGACGACGATGTCCCCTGAGACGGCGGCGGCGATGAGTTTTCCCGCCTTGTCAAAACGGACCGAATTAAAATCCGCGTCAACTCCGGGGGCGTTTGCATTGTAAGCCGGGAGCGGGCCCGCGGGACTGTCCAGAGTGACGGGAAGCGCGGGTTCAAAGGACTCAAGAGCGCCGTCCTCATAGAAGCGCAGGCCGATCCGGGCGGGAAAATCCCCCGCGGGGGTTTTGATCAAAGCTGTTTCCCCGGGCCAGAAGATAAGGCTGCGGACGGCTCCGCCTGGGAAAAAGCGGACGCCGTTGAGCTTTACAAGCACGGTCCCCACAGAGAGGGCAAAGCTATGCCGGGGCGCGAGTTTCCCCTCGTCCTCCTCGGTCCAGCCAAAGCCGATCTGCCCGTTCAAGGGGAAAACGCTGTTCAAAGCGCCGTCTTCATAAAACGTGATGAGTTCCGCTTCTATCATGCCGGCGGGGGTCTTCACCGGGGTCTGTCCCTCAAGGTGGATGCTCGCAAGCCCGCCGTTCCTGTGAAACGACAGGGACTTTAATTCCTTGGTCCGTATCCCCGGACGGGAATGCCGGGGTATAAAAACCCCGAAGGGCGTTTCAATGCGGTTCTCCATGTCCAGGCGGCATTCGCAGGGTCCGCCGCCGGGCCAGGAAGTGAAACTCGCGACCCCTTTCAATTCCTGGAAAACATTCCGCGATGTCCCGTCAATCACAGCGAGTCACCCGGCTTAAAGAGTTCATCAGGCCCGGCGCTGTTTTCCTTGGCGCTTAATGAGTCGGGGCTAAGGACGTACACCGCCACGGGGTTCCCGTCCAGGGAGGAGCGGTATTTTCCCACAAAGCCCGGGTCGACGAAATCCGCCAGGTCTTTGTAAAAGCCCGGCATATATTTTTCCACAAGCAGGCGCAGAACCGCGGCCGCTTCTTCGGGGCGGCTTAACTTCCTGACCCTGCCGAATATCATAACGCTGAAATAAGAAGTATCCGCGTGCCAGGGGGCCTTGTCCTTTACCACCCCGTACTCGTCATAGACGGTGAAACAAACCTTTGGCTCTTCCCGCAGGATGCTTTCCCGCTTTCCAGACCCCATGCCGTGAAAATATACCTTTCCCTCATGCCAGACATAGTTCAGAGGGACCGCGTAGGGATATTCCCCGGCGCTGAGTCCGAGAACGCCCACCCTGGAGCGGGCAAGGAATCTTTCGATTTTCTCCCGATCCGCGCAGATCCTCTGCTTGTAATTTATCTGTTCCATTGCCCCGCCTCCTTATTTGTATACTAATTTTTCCAGCCTGCTCAGAAACTCATCCATCCACAGGTTATCCTGCGCGATATACTCAGGATGGGAGAGCAGTTCCTCCCGGGTTTGGACGTACCTGCCCCCGTCTAAGTCGTCCCCGCACTTATCAACCAGGGCCTGAATAATCTCCCGGGTGTTTTCCAGGTGAAACTGGAATGCGAAGACCCGCTCCCGGTACATAAAAGCCTGGTTTTTGCAGGCTTCGCTTTCGGCTAAAAGAACCGCTTCAGACGGCAGGGCGCTGAATGTATCCCCGTGCCACTGGAAGACCAGGGGTTTTTCAGGCAGAAAGGAAAAGAGGGGGGACGAGCGGGCTTCCAGGCTCAGACTTACCTGGAGCCAGCCGATTTCCTTGTGGGGATTCCGGGTAACTTTGCCCCCCAGGACGCAGGCGAGAAGCTGCGCCCCAAGGCAAAGCCCGATGACCGTCTTCCCATTGTCAACAGCGTTTTTGATGAAGACCTTCTCTTCCGAAAGCCAGGGGTACTCCACCTCCTCGTAAACGTTCATCGGCCCGCCCATGATCACAAGCCAGTCAAAATCCCGGCTCTGTGGGAAAGGCGCCCCGCCCGCGGGGTAGTTGTAGAGATGGGTACTGCTCAGCTCCCAGCCGCGTTTCCGCGCCCAGGTCAAAATATAGCCCGGATTTTCAAAAGGAACGTGCTGCACATAGTGAATCCTCATTTTGTTTCCTCCACAAAAGCCCTTACCAGACGTTGAGAACCCATTCCTTGTTCTTCTTGTACTCCATGTCGGTGAAGATCGTGTTGGCTATGGATTCCGCGAGGAAGGCAGCCCCGGCGTATCCCAGCACCGGGTGGCGGTACATACCGGCGCGGTCGTACACCGGAAAACCGACCCTCAGCATGGGGACGCCGTAATCGATGCTGATAAAACGGCCCTTGGAATGTCCCAGGATCAGGTCGAGTTCCAGGCCGTGGTTCTTGAGCCTGTCCTCCAGGTCCCAGAGGTCCGCGTTGGTAATAATCTCCATGTCGAACCAAGCGTGATCCCGCAGGGCCTGGACTCTGGGGTCCTTGGCGTAAGCGCTGTTGTCATCCCCCAAAAGCAGGAGAACCGGTTTCATTTCCATATCCATGCAGAATTCCGCAAGGCCGATTACCAGGTCTGGGTTGCCGTAGATGGCCACCCGCTTGTCGGCCAAAAACATATGGGTCAAATCCGTGATGGCGTCCAGAGCGATCCCCCGCTCCCGGACCAGGGATTTAGGGACGGGCTTCCCGGTCATGTCGCTTATATGTTTGATCAGGGTGTCGGTATTGCGAATCCCGATGGGCGATGGGCCGATAAGCGCCGGCACGGCAAACTCCTTCTCAAGAAATTCCGCGGCCTTGCCTCCCTCGTAGCGGTTCAACGCGATAGTCCCCTTCGCGTTGGCCGTGTCCCGCAGGTCCTCCACCGTTGTGTCCCCGTGGGAAACGTAATTCCCCGAAGGCATGAGCGGAGAATCAAAGGCTTCGATCTCAAACAGCACATTGGCTTCCACATCCATTTCCTCAAGCAGATGCTTTAGGGCGCTTACGTCCCCGGGGTTCACCCAGCCTGTAATAAGATTTATCTTATCGCTGGGATTTCCCTTTTTGGCAAAGTAGCTCACAAAGTCCCTGACCGCCACATCGTAGCCGCTTATCATGCTGCCCACAAAACTGGGCGTATGTATAGGGATAAGGTGAACCTCCCGGCCAGAGTATTTTTCCTGGAGCAGCCCCTCGTTGAGTTTCCGCACCACCCCGTCAATATCATCGCCGATAACCTCGGTGCTGCACGTTGAGATAATGGGAACCACCTTAACCGCGGGGTAGCGCATCAGCAGAACGTCTACCGCTTCTTCCACCCGGTTCAACGCGCCGAACACCGCTCCGTCCTCGTGAACCGAAGACGAGGCAATCTCAAAACTTTCCTTAAAGTGCTGGGAAAAGAGAAGCCTGACAAACATGACGCAGCCTTGTCCTCCGTGGACGATGCCGATGCAGTGCTTTATGCCGATGCTCGCGTACTGGGCGCCGCAGGGCTGGCAGGTAAATATGGGGTTAATGACCCCGGCCCGTTCTTTTTCCTTAATTACGCCTGACATTTTTTCCTCCTAATAATGGGAATCCTTGAGTTCCAGGTTGAGAGAACCTGTGATGGTCAAGAAATCTATACGCTCCTTTACCTCCGACATGACGCGCCCCTTTTCCTCCCCGTCCATATCCCCCAGCCAGGGGAAGCGGGCCTTAAAGGCATCGGCAAGGCATACCGCGTCTACCCAATAGCATTTTTCCTCCGGGCTGGTGGGCTTCACCGTCTCCCCCCGGATCAGCCGGCCTGTTAGTCCCAGGATGTTTTCATTCTGCCGCTCCCTGTCCCAGGCGCGGGAATGAAACTGCCACAGACAGTTCTTCATAATATAATCCACCAGCGCTTCTACCCGCTCTTTTCTTTGAACCTGTTCCATATTCCGCTCCTATACCGCGGGTTCCAGCTTTTCCGCGGAAGCTAAAGCTTCCTTGGGAAAAACAGGATAGGTTTTTTCCCGCAGCGGGCTGACGCAGTCGTAGTTCCCGGTATACGGACGAAGCAGCGGATCATTCCGCTCTTCATCGCTCAGGGCCGCGTCGGAAAGCATACGGTTCGTAACAAAACCCTTGTCTGTGGGGATGGGGTCCCGGCTGATGTCCAGCAGGGAGAGTTGATGTATCGGGGAATAGACCGCGTTGTAAATATCCCTGGCAAAGCGGACCCAGCCTTCAAAACCCTTCCACGGCCCGTTGTGGTAGGCGTGGGCGTTGAGGTAGGGAACCCGGATTTTCTTAGCCACTTCTCCGGGCCGCTTCCCCGTGAAAATGATGTCAGGCTCCAGGGTTTCCATGGCCTCAAGGCCCTCAAGCTCATTGGGGTCGTCAATGGCCAGGGCCCCTTCCTCGCAGCGGGAAATGCCCTTCTCCATATCCCCCTGATGGCCGAACTTTGTGTACACCGACACCACGTCCACCGCCATATCCTCATGTATCGCGTGCGCCCAGTGCCATAGCTTGGATCCCCCCGGCCAGAGGCATACCTTCTTGCCCTTAAGCCTGAGCTTGTACCAGTCCAGTTCCGGTTTCCAGCGCGCGGTTTCCTCGTCAATAACTTTCCGCGCCCGATCCTCAATGCCGAAGAAAAGCCCCACCTTCCGCAGAGAAGCTGACAGGGGTTCGTAGCCAAAGCCGTCTATGTCCAGCCGGGGTATCCCGTAACGCACCCGCAGCTCGTTGCAGATATACTCGGCGGAGCGGGCGCATTCCAGCACGTTAAGGTGGGCCTTGTGCATGGCCCGCAGATCGTCGTAAGAGCCGTTGCCCGTAAAGGTTGAAAGAACGTGGATTCCCATGCGCTTAAAGTAATCCAGCATGACCTCTTGATCCCCCTGGATGTTGTATTCCCCCACATAGTTGATCACATAATCCGCGGTAATTTCCGGGTCCACGGTCCCCACCTTCTGGTTCACCCAGGCGATGTTGATCTTGTGGTGTCCACCTGACTGGCTCGGCCCCCCGAAGCCCGGGGAATTGCATACGAAAATATCCACTTCGGGCATCTCGTCCATAATCTCCTGGGCCAGCGCCCCAATATCGTCGCCGATAAGCGCGGAGGCGCAGGTCTGGTACACGGTCATCCGCTTGATATTTGGAAACGCCTTAAAAGCCTCGATGATATTCTTCCGCAAAAGCTGTTCCGCGCCGAAGACCACGTGCTTTTCCTTCATGTCGGAGGCGAAGGTGTACTTGAGCTGAAAGTTGCCGTTATCGCTCAGGTAGCGTTTGGTCTGCCAGGTGTCGTAGGTACAGCCCACAGGCCCGTGGCTCAGGTGGATCACGTCCTTCATGGGAGTGCCGATAACGTGCTTGGCCCCGCAGTAGGCGCAGCCCCGCTCCGAGATGCTGCCTGGAATGGTGTTGAGATAGCCCAGAGGGAGGGCCATTGAAATATCCTCCCCCGGGCCCTTTATAACAGCGTGCTTTCCCCGTTCGGGAATACATTCGCTGCACTTAAACAAATGATAAGGCATCGTTTACTCCTTTTTGCAAAATACGTTGTGAGACCCCGGCTATACAAGCGCGGCGTCCCCGCTTTCTTTGGTACGCACCCGCAGGGCGTCATCCAGGGGGCAGACAAATATCTTGCCGTCCCCGATTTGCCCGCTCTGGTTAATTCCAATAATGGTTTGAATTACCTTGTCCACATCGGAATCCTTAACAGCGAGAGAGAGCTGCCTTTTGGGAATGTACTTCATCCCCCGGTGCGCCCCCTCGTTCAGGACATCAGGCCGGTATTCAATATCCACCTCCCCGGCGATTCCCCTCTGCTTGCCCCTGCCCAGCACCGCCTCGGCGGTCATGGAGGGAAGCCCGAGCTTTTCCAGGGCGTCCTTTGTCTTACCCATCATCTTTGGCCGGATGACAGCGATTATCTCTTTCATAAACCAAAGCCTCCAGCCTAAAGCCCTTCGGCCCCGGTCCTGACGGTAAAGCTCCGCTCCACAGGACTTATAAAGACCTTCCCGTCCCCCACTCTGCCTGAGTACGCCTTGTACTGAATCAGCTTGAGGACTTTTTCCACATCCCTGTCTTCGATCACCAGCATAAGCATTACCTTGGGAAGCTCGTCGTAGCGCTGCTCCCCCACAGTAATGCCCATTTGTTTGCCCCGGCCAAAAACATGGGATTTGGTAATCGAAATAAAACCCGCCTCCGCAAGACTGTCCGCCACGGTATCCGCGGTTTCGGGGCGTAGTATCGCCTTAACCATTTTCATACAAACCCCCTAATCGGAAATGCCGTACTTGACGACCATCTTTTCAAGCTCGTCCATGGACAAGGGCTGTGGAATCACAAAATCCTTGTTCTCGATTATCTTGCGGGCCAGCTCTCCGTATTCCTTGGCCTGGTTTTCGGCCGCGTCAAATTCGACCACCGTCTTTTTGTTGAATTCCGCCTTTTGAACCACGTTGTCCCTTGGAACAAAGTGGATCATCTTTGTCCCGATGGCAGCGGTGAACTCATCAAGGAATTCTTTTTCCCGGTCCACCTTCCGGCTGTTGCAGACGATTCCGCCCAGGCGCACCCCGCTCTGCTTGGCGTACTTAAGCAGCCCCTTGCAGATATTGTTGGCCGCGTAGATGGCCATCATCTCCCCGGAGGCCACGATGTAGACTTCCTGGGCCTTGCCGTCCCGTATCGGCATGGCGAAGCCCCCGCAGACCACGTCCCCCAGGACGTCAAAGAACACGAAGTCCAGGTCCGAAGTGTAGGCGCCGTTGGTCTCCATGAGGTCAATGGCCGTGATAACCCCCCGGCCCGCGCAGCCGACCCCCGGCTCCGGGCCCCCGGATTCCACGCAGCGGATATCCATAAAGCCCGTTTTGATTACCTTGTCGTTGGTAACCTTTTCCGCCCCTTCCTGGCGCAGCACGTCCATCAGGGTTTCCTGGGGCTTGCCCCCGAGTATTAGCCGGGTGGAATCCGCCTTTGGGTCGCAGCCGTGGATAAACACCTTCTGGTTGTAGAAATGGGCCATGGCCGCGGCCGTGTTCTGCTGGGTGGTGGACTTGCCGATGCCGCCCTTGCCGTAAAACGCTATTTTTCTCATCACACACTCCTTATCTCAAGTTCTGAATATACAGACTATAACAAAACCAAATAAAAAATGTCAATACCCAATATAAAATTTGCATATATCCGCATATAGTTTATTTTAGTTTGCTTTTATTAGCTTTCACATATATTAATCTTAATGGAAAATATATGTACCGGGCAATTTGTGCGGCCCCACGAGCCATCCGTAGAACAAATCCGGGGAGTTTTGCGGAATCAAAACAGCCCAAGAGACCCTAAGGGTCTCAAAACTCCTAAGCAATTTGCGAAGGAACCTAAGGTTCCACAAATTGCAGGGGAGTTTTGCGGCCCCCAAGGGGTTTTCAAGCGGCCCCCAAGGGCCGCTTTGGTCCAACCCGCAAAACTCCAAGCAAACCGGCCCCGCCGGTTTGCACGAGCCATCCGTAGAACAAATCCAGGGAGTTTTGCGGAATTAGAAAAGTCCTTTATATCCATGCAAAGCCCGCAAAACTCCTAAGCAAACCGGCCCCGCCGGTTTGCACGGCCCCGCCGGTTTGCACGAGCGACTGGTGGATATCCACGAGCGATTGGTGGATATCCACGAGCGA
>JAITSE010000014.1 GCA_031288005.1 Treponema sp. | reverse complement strand
GATTTGGCTTATAGTTTTCATGGCGAAGGTCTCCTGATTGATGGTTTTGCAACTACAATCTTATCAGGTTTCCTTCGCCTTTTCTATCCGTTCAGGGGTTTTGGAACAGGCTCATATGTGATTGATAATAAGTCTCCAGATTCATCGCTGGAAAAAAGTAAACAACTGGCAAAGAATGTTTTATTTGAAACGATTTTTATTGAAAACGATGATAATTATGGTGTTGCCAAAGGAAACAATCAAGGAATAGAAGCCGCCTTAAATGATGATTGTACTTATATATTATTATCAAATAATGATATTATATTAAGATCTGATACGATAGAAAAATTATATTTGGGATTAAAGAGAACAAAAGCTGATATGGCTGTTCCAAAGATATATTATTATAAGACAAATAAAATTTGGTTCGCAGGAGGAAAATTTATAAGAATTATGGGATCAATAAAACACTGTGGACAAGGCAAAGAGGATCAAGGGCAATATAATAGAAATTATAGGACTGATTATGCTTCTACTTGTTTTATGTTAATGAAAAATGATGTTTTTCTTGATGTGGGTTTGATGGATGAAAGGTATTTTGTATATTATGATGATACTGATTTTCTTTATAGAGCTTTCTTGAAAAGAAAAGTGTTGTATTATATCTATAATAGCATTGTTGAACATAAGGTGAGTATATCAACTGGAGATAATTCTGATTTCTCATTATATTATAATTTTCATAATAGGATTTATTATGTAAAAAAGAATTTTAATGTTTTGCTTTATTTGATTTATTTTATCAATATTTTATATCATTATTCAATCAGGAATATAAAGATGGCAAAAAACAGGCGCGGATGGAAAATTATAAAAAAAGCATTATATGATGGATTAACTTATGCTAACGCCATAACTAAAAATTAGACAAAAAGGTACATCGGAATCGGTTTTATAAATATGAAAATTAAAAAATGATACCAATAATATGATGATAACTCTTTATATATTTAATATATGTCTCTATTTTCTGTTATTTTCCTCGAAATATTTCTATATTATTCATAAATTTAAACTAGGATTAATAAATCCAATTTCTATTACTATGATATTTTCATTAGGACTAGATTTATTTAAAGTTATTATTGGCCCACTTGTATTAATACAAAACGGGTTATTTAATAGATATTATCAATATGCCCTATGGATAACAAATATCGATTTGTTTATAGGATTTGTTATTACCGTATTATTGGTTAAGTTTTTTTTCAGAAATCATTTTATAAATGAAATTACTGAAAGAATCCATTGTAATAAAAAAATCAAAAGACAGCGTATTGTTTTTCTTGGTATGTTCTTCTTTTTTGTGTCGTTGTTTTTCTTCTATATGCTTGCAAATACATCATTTTCTATAATACAGTGGGTAAAAGAACCTCGTACAGGTTATCAATTCCATAGGACAGGGGCCGGTCATTTTTATGCTTTGTTCTTATTGTCGTTAAGCATATCATTTACTTTGGTTTTATTGTATACAAAAAAAACAATATATGCAATTTTTTTAAAGCAAATCAAACAATTAAACCACGATTATTACAAAGATATATACCAGAATAATTTCATCCCAGTGAACAGGCATTGATCTGATAATCTCATTTTACTAAATTTTAAAGCCACCGCCTAAGGCGGTGGTCATGTAATTGGCTGTGCCTGGAAGTATTTTTCTTAAGAAATTGCGGTGGCGTAGCCATAAAATTGGCGTAAAAGCCACCGCCTATGGCGGTGAATAGCCGATTTTAACAATTTCTTTTACTTGAGAATAAATGAGGATGTTATATCCTTATTAATGAATAAATATAGAAATGCAATGGTTTTTTTTTGCAAAATTATATTTTCCCTTATTGTCTGTATTCTTATTGAGTAGTATTTTTGATTTTACTAGAAGAAGTATAAGTAAGTATTTTTTCCTTTTTTCCTCGATTAGCTTTATCTTGTTTTGTTTTATTGTCGTTGCGGGGGGAAGAATTATTGATATTGGAGGGGATTGGAGTATATACAAGGCAAATTTTGATGCAGCCCCTAGACTTTTTGATTTTAACAGCAGTTTTTTTTATTTTGAACCAGGATTTTTGTTTTTAACGAGTATAATAAAAACTTTTTCTTCCAATTATGTAGTTTTTTTTATTTTTGTTGAAATGATATCATGTATTTTAATGATATTAAGTATCAATAAATATACAGAAAATAAAATCAGTTCATTATGTATATATTTCTCTTATATGTTTATTTCACTAAATTTAAATCTTATTCGAACTTTGTTAGCAGTTCAAATATTCTTTTTTTCTTTAAGATATATTTATAATAAAAATTTTTTCTGTTATTCTATTTGTATTTTTGTTGCATCTTCAATGCATATAAGTTCACTTATTTTATTCCCATTATATTTTATGTTAAATAAAAATATAAAAAAAAATACGGCAATTCTTGTCATAATTGGCGGAATGATCATGGTGTTGTTTCGTATAGATATTTTAAGGCCAATTTTAGAATTAACGCCATCTTCCTTGGGATATATTTATACTAAGGTTGATAGTTATTTGAATTCTCAGACTTTTGGTACTGCGAGAGAATTTTCATTTACCCATATTGAGTATCTGATCTTCTTTGTAATAATTATTAGATATAGAGATTGGTTAAATAAACATATTCCATATTTTAATATTTTTTTTAATATGTTTATGATTTATGGAGTCTTGTTGTTTTATTTATTTGGTGTAAATGCCTTTTCGGGCAGGTTCAAATTTTTCTTTCTTCCTTCTATAGTAGTGATTATTCCTTATTTTCTTAAATTATTTAGAAGGCGTTTCGAGTTTATGTTTTTGTTTTTCTCGTTATATTTGATTGCGCTTTCTATTTACTTGGTTTGCTATAGAGAAACAAGTATGCTTTTAAAGTATACTAACTATTTTTTTTGACTTCAATTAAAACTGATGTATTGTCAAAAAAGTATATTCTTTAATGCACGAAAAAGAAAATATAAAAGTTGGAATAGAATGATACAGAAGAGAGTCGTTTTTGCTTAATATGTTGAGTTTTTAGAGGTTTTTACTGTGAAAATTATTTATGATGATATAATTTACAGCCTGCAACGTGGCGGTGGCATCTCTTTGTATTGGTCTCAGTTGGAGACTTATTTGAATCAGGATATACATCTGTTATATTCTGGGTATGAAAAGAATATTTTTTTGCCTGAATTTAAGGGGAAAAAGATAATTAAAAACAATATGCTGTTGTTTGAGCGGTATAAAAATGTTAGGAGTTTTGAAAAAGAGCCGTTTATATTTCATTCGAGTTATTATCGATATTGTAAAAATACAAACGTTGTTAATATAACAACGGTGCATGATTTTACTTATGAGTTTTTTAGGCGCGATGTAAAATCAACTATGCATAAAATTCAAAAAAAGGCCGCCGTAGAAAATTCAAAGGCTATAATCTGCAATTCTGAAAATACGAAAAAAGATTTTTTGTTCTTTTATCCTAATTATGAAGGTCTTGTAAAAGTAATTTATTTAGGGTTTTCCAATGATTATTGTCATCTTAATATAACGCGTAAACATAATGTTATTTTTATCGGCGGCAGAGAAGGGTATAAGAATTTTGAGTATGCTGTTAAGGTAGTCCATGAATTACCTAATTTAAATTTGCAAATAATAGGCGGCGGGGAATTAAAAAAGCAGGAGATTGCCTTGTTAGAAAAATACGTGCCCAATAGATATGAATATTACCGATCTTTGTCGAATAAAGAATTGAATATTAAATACAACGAAGCAAAATTTTTATTATATCCAAGTTTATATGAAGGGTTTGGTGTTCCCGTGGTTGAAGCTCAGGCTACAGGATGTCCGGTTGTTTGCTGTGGCGTATCATCTTTACCTGAGGTTGCCGGCGAAGCCGCAATTTATATTTCTGGAAAAGATATAGAGAATGATTTGCGTATAATATCTGGTCTTGAGGATCGTGATTATTATTGCTGTATTGTAGAAAAGGGGTTTAATAATTGTAAGCGTTTTTCATGGAAAAAATGTGCCGAGCAGACACAAGAATTCTATCAGAAAATATGGGATAAACAAGGTTTTCTATGAGACGATTAATAATTTTTGTTTCTCTAATTTATTATAGGTTTTTACTAATAATTATTAATTTATTCTAAATATAAACAATTACAGAAAAGAGATTTTATATTGATACTGCAAAACTGAAAGTTATTTTATTGGAGGAACATAGAATGTCTATTCAAAAGAAAGCGCTTGTATGCGGTGCCGGTGGTTTTATCGGAGGCCATCTGGTTAAACGTCTGAAAGATGAGGGTTATTTCGTGCGGGGTGTTGATATAAAACAGCATGAGTATCAAAACACCGCCGCCGATGAATTTATACAGGGGGATTTAAGGGAACAGAGTTTTTGCCGTCAAATAACCGGCGATATTAAGTTCGATGAACTCTATCAGCTCGCCGCGGATATGGGGGGCGCGGGATATATCTTTACCGGTGAACACGATGCCGCGGTCATGCACAATTCGGCGACGATTAATCTTAATATGGCCGAGGAGTCTCGAAAGACGGGAATAAAGAAGATTTTTTATTCTTCCAGCGCCTGTATATATCCTGCTCGTATCCAGGAAGAAACCAATAATCCAGGTCTCAAAGAAAACGATGCATATCCGGCGGGTCCTGACAGCGAGTATGGTTGGGAAAAACTCTTTAGCGAGCGTATGTATCTTTCTTATTCCCGTAATTATGGCATGGAAGTACACATCGCGCGATTTCATAATATTTTTGGCCCCTTCGGTACCTGGGACGGCGGCAAAGAAAAGGCCCCGGCAGCCATGTGCCGTAAAGTTGCTGAAACGCCTGACGGCGGTGAAATTGAAATATGGGGTGATGGCGAGCAGACACGGACTTTTCTCTACATTGATGAATGTCTTGAGGGAGTCAGGCGTCTTATGGAATCAAATGTTCAAGGACCGGTAAACATCGGGTCTGATGAGTTGATTTCGATTAACGGATTGGCGAAAATGGCTATGGCCATTGCGGATAAAAAACTTTTCTTCAGGCATATACCGGGTCCTTTGGGTGTTCGGGGAAGGAGTTCTGATAATTCCTATATTCAGCAGACGCTGGGCTGGAATCCTACGGCAAGGCTTATCGACGGTATGAAAGTTACTTATCAGTGGATTGCCGAACAGGTTGAGAAACGCCGCTGATTGCGGTAAACCCTATGCCAAGTTGTGTTGTATTATATCACTATTATTATCCGGATGACGTAGTCAGCGCGCGGCACTTTACGGATTTGGCGGAAGGTTTATCAATAAACGGCTGGGATGTCCGCGTTTTTGCCAGTAATCGATACTGCCGTAAGCAGGGCAGTATCGATCCTCAATATGAACTGCATCACGGTGTTTCTATACGGCGTTTCAATCATCCGTCTTTTTTTCAATCTAAACATATTGGCAGGCTTATTAACAGTTTCTGTCTTTCTTTCTCCTGGTTTTTCGCTCTCCTGTTTGTCCGCGCCGATGTGATTGTTTTCGGTACCGATCCACAATTTTCATTTTATATAATTCCACTATTGGCCTTCCTGCGGCCTGATTTGCGTTTTGCCATCTGGGGGTTTGATCTTTACCCTGAAGCGGTTATTGCGGACGGAATAAAAATACCCAAGCTAGTGAAGAAAATACTTTTGTGGTGGGCGGGGGTAAGTTATCGCCGCTGTAATCTTCTGATTGATATCGGCTCATGTATGCGGAACCGATTCATGCGGTATCACCCCAAAGCAAAATATGAGACTATTGTGCCGTGGGCTCTGGACGAACCCGCCTATCTTGCAGAACCCGATAACAATATCCGTCGTGATTTATTCGGCGATGCGCGCCTTGGGATTCTGTATTCCGGTACTATCGGCAAAGCGCATCAGTTTGAGGAATTTATTCTTTTAGCCCGGGAATTACGAAAACGAAACGCTTCTGTGGGTTTTTGTTTTGCGGGCAGGGGCAATTGTTATCAGAAACTGCGGGATATGATTAGCCAGGAAGACAGTAATATACGTTTTTCCGGGTTTGTTGATGAAAAAATGTTGCCGTTGCGTTTGGCTGCGGCGGATATACACATGATTAGCCTTAGGGATGGCTGGGAAGGGGTTGTGGTCCCTTCAAAATTTTTCGGTTCTCTTGCCGCCGGACGGCCGCTTTTGTATTGCGGCGCTCAGGAGTCATGTATTGTAGAATTGATTACAAATGAAGGGCTTGGGTTTGTGGTTGAAATAAATACTGTTAGTGTTATTGCTGATAGGTTAGAAGAATTTACCCACAATAAAAATAAAATACATCAAATGCAGGAACAGGCATTTCAATTTTATAACACACATTTCTCGAAACAACTGCAATGGGAAAAGTGGAACTATAGTCTGCGGGATTATATAAAAACATCACATTAAAAATTAACTATGCGCATCACCCTCATTGGCGGTTCCGGATTTGCCAGTATCCGCCTTACAACACGCCTTATTGCCGCGGGGCACTCCGTAATCATCGCCGATAAAAACGACAGCAAGAAATATCCCCATCTTCGTCAGTACGCTGATGTCCGGGAGCCTGATACCCTGAAAAAGGCCCTCGCCGGTTCCGATGTTGTTATCAATCTTGCCGCGTAACACCGGGATGATGTTACGCCGAAATCCCTCTATGATGATGTTAATGTAACCGGTGCGGAAAATGTATGCAATGCCTGCACAAAACTTGGAATCAAGAAAATCATCTTTACCAGTTCTGTGGCGGTCTATGGATTCGCGCTGGTTGGAACCGATGAAACTGGCAGGATAAAATATTTCAACGACTATGGACGAACCAAATGGCTGGCGGAAGAAAAATACCGGGCATGGCTTGTTTCAGATTCTGGAAATTCGTTAACAATCATAAGACCCACGGTGATCTTCGGCGAGCAAAACCGGGGGAATGTGTATAATCTGCTGCGGCAAATTGCGGGCGGTAAATTCCTCATGGTGGGGAAGGGGGCAAATGTCAAAGCCATGTCTTATGTCGAAAGTGTCGCCGCCTTCATCGAATATAATCTGGATAATCCGCCGGGAGAATGTTTATTTAACTACATTGACAAACCGGATTTTGATATGAACACTCTGGTTGTCGAGGTGCGCCGTATATTGGGAAAGTCAGGCAGGCTGTTTCACTGGCCCTATTGGGTGGGATTCACCGGGGGCCTCTGTTTTGATCTTTATGGCAAAGATGCTGCATAAGAAACTACCCATTAGTTCAATCCGGGTAAAAAAGTTTTGTGCCAATACCATGTTCGATTCTGCCAACATAAAAACGGCCGGCTTCAAAGCGCCGGTAAGCCTTGTTGAAGGGCTTGATCGGACTATCAAGTACGAGTTTATTGACAAAATATCGGATCTGGTGTTTTATACTGAATAAGGACCCTATGAATACTATAGACCAAGAACAGAGGGATACGCTCTCTCGTAAAAAACCCGATGACGACGAGATTTCTCTTATCGACCTCTTCGCCGTCCTGTGGCACCGCAAGGTCATGATCCTCGTCATAACCCTAACCGCCGCTGTCGCGGTGGTGGTCTGTGCCGTTATTTCCCTCAAGCTGCCCGCGGAAAAGTCCTTTCTCCCTAACGAGTATACTCCCAAAGCTCTCATGCTTATAAATAATTCTTCTTCCTCAAACGGAGGGGGTATGGCATCCATGCTCGCTTCCAGCGGACTGGGCGGGCTTGCGGGCCTTGCGGGGGTCAGTACCGGCTCGACTTCCAGCGATCTTGCCATATACCTGGTTGGTACCAATACGCTCCTTGATTCGGTGGTGGATGAATTCGATCTCATTACCCGCTGGAAAATAAAAAAATTTTACCGGGCTGAAAGCCGTAAAACTCTAAAGAAAAAACTTATCGCCAATTATGATGAAAAAAGCGGGGTGTTCAGCATTTCCTTTACCGACATCGATCCTGTCTTCGCCAGGGGGGTTGTCAATTACTGCGTTTCGTATCTGCAAAGCTGGTTTGATGAACTCGGGATTGATAAAAATAAGCTGGAAAAAGAAAATCTGGAGAAGAATATAGAGAATACCTTCAAGGAAATTCAGAAGCTGGAGCTTGAAGGTCATCAGCTTGAGCAAACTATTTCAGGCAGAATCTCGTCTTCGATTCCCTCAATCACCTTGGAACGCAACCGCATAGCCTTGGAACTGACCGCCCAGCAGGAGGTTTATTCCCAGTTAAAGGTGCAGTATGAACTGCTCAAGATAACGATGGCCAGTGAGAAGCCTGTTTTCCAGGTATTGGAGATGGCGGAGGTTCCGGATCAGAAATCAGGTCCCAGCCGGGGGTTGCTGTGTATTATTGTCGTCTTTGCGGCCGGTTTCTTTTCTGTCTTTCTCGCCTTTGTTTTGAATGCGATAGCAAATATCAAGAACGACCCGGAAGCTATGGCTAAATTACGGGGAATAAAAGACAGCGCGTAAACCGGCGCTGGTTATAAATTTTGGCGAAAAAGCCCTCATGGTTCCCGGCGGATATTCCGGCGCGGCGGCTATGGGGGCTTTTTGTTTTGGCCTTAAAACCCTGGAACCCGGTACTCGTTAGCCGCTGGTCTCTAGGCTTAGCTTAAATCCCATGCCGCAGCTATTTTGGATGTCTTTTTTCTTTTTTTTAAAAAAACTATAATAACCTGAGGCTGTTCCATCGGAAACGTCAGAAACATCGGAAACTTCGTTTCCACGTTTCCGCACTAACCGAGTGCGGACCTCCGGTCCGATGGAACAAGCTCAGCGGTTCCAAAATTTGGCGTTTTGGAGCGGCCCGTGAATCACATTTTAACTGTACCGGAGTTTTATATGGTAGTCATATTGTCTAAAGGTATTTCGTCTCACGATAAGGAAATAATACGCGCCTTCTTGCGGGAACGGGGGTTCAGCCTCCGGGAACAGACCCTGGGAGATGATGAAATCATCGGGGCCACAGGCAAGGCGGCTTCGGATATACAGGAATTGACCCTTCTGCCTGGGGTGGAGCGGGTCGCGGCTACTTTCAAGCCTTTCGAACTGGCTTCCAGGGAAACCAGGAGTGGCGATTCCATAGTTACCGTGGGCGGGGAAGGTTCTATTCCGCCCGTCAAGATAGGGGGAGCCCGGATCTCCATCATAGCCGGGCCCTGCGCGGTGGAAAGCCGGGAGCAAATACTGGAGACCGCGGCGCGGGTGCGGGAATCCGGCGCGGTGATACTCCGGGGCGGCGCTTTCAAGCCCAGGACCAGTCCTTACGCGTTTCAGGGGCTGGGTATGAAGGGCCTTGAATATATGAAGGCGGCTGGAGATGAACTGAGTATGCCCATAGTCACCGAGGTGGTTTCCCCGGAATGGGCTGACAAGATGAAAGATTTAACAGATATGTTTCAGATAGGCGCCCGGAATATGCAGAACTTTGAACTTCTCAAGAAGGTGGGAGCTTTGGGGAAGCCGGTGCTGCTGAAAAGGGGGCCTTCGGCGACTATCGAGGAATGGCTTCTTTCGGCGGAGTACCTTTTGGCTTCGGGGACCAGGGACGTGGTCCTTTGCGAGCGGGGCATCAGGACTTTTGAGACCTACACCCGGAACACCCTGGACATCTCGGCGATTCCGGTGATCAAAGGGCTCTCCCATTTGCCTGTCATTGTGGATCCCAGCCACGCGGTTGGTATACGGGGAATGGTGTCTTCCGCTGGACTGGCTGCCATAGCCGCGGGCGCGGACGGCCTTACCGTGGAAGTCCACCCCAGGCCGGACTCAGCTCTCTCCGACGGCCCTCAGTCCCTGTATCCTTCCCAGTTTGAGCGGCTTATGCGGGATATCGAAGCTTTGGCGCCTGTAGTTGGAAAAGAACTTCTCAGAACGCCCAGAAGTTCCCGCGCCGGCCCGGATCACTGCATCCCTGGGGCGGCTTTAGAAACAATGGCGCTTCCAGCATCAGACAAAATTGCCTATTCCGGGGAAAGCGGGGCCTATGCGGAGCAGGCTCTAATGCGGGCCTTTGGGGAGGAGGCTCCCCGCCTTGCCTGCCCGTCTTTTGCCGCCATTTTTGACGCGGTTCTGGACGGTTCCGCGGGGTTTGGGGTGGTGCCTGTGGAAAACAGCCTTGCCGGGTCTATACATGAAAATTTTGATCTCTTTCTGAGGTATCCTGACATCGCCATGGCCGGGGAACTGAAACTCCGCATCGTCCACTGTCTTATAGCCCACGAGACAGCCGCTCTGGATACTATCAAAGTGGTCCGCAGCCATCCCCAGGGATTCGCGCAGTGCAAAGACTTTTTGGACAAATATCCTTGGCGGCTGGAGCCATGCTATAACACCGCCGCCGCCGTTGCCTCGCTTTTGAAAGAAAGCGGGCCGGATCGATGCGCCATAGCCGCCATTGCCGGGGAAGCCGCGGCCTTGGCCCACGGCCTCTCTGTCTTAAAAGAGGGAATAGAAACCAATCCCCTTAACTACACCCGCTTTGTCATCATCGCAAGGAAAAGCGGCGGCGACATTGCCCCCGCGCCGCTCAGTATGGGTTCCGGCAAGCCGAGCAAAGCCTCCCTGGTCTTCTCTGTCCCAGACAAACCAGGTTCCCTTGTCGCCTGTCTTAAAATTTTGAGCGATAGGGAAATTAATATGATAAAAATTGAATCCCGCCCTATTCAGGGCCAGCCCTGGCGGTACCTCTTTTACGCTGACGTGAGTCTTCCGAAAACAATGGACGAATTCAACGCGGCCATGGAAGAACTGAAGAGTAAAACCGAGGATTTTTATTTTATTGGAGCTTACCGGGCGGCGCTGTAGGCGGGCGGGCTTGTTTATCCCTCCGCTCTCTCCGCTTTCATGCGTTCACGCAAGGCCTCAAGCTTCTCTTTTGCCCTTCCATGTCCGGGATCAAGCGTGCGGGCCTGCTCGTAATCCGCCGCGGCTCTCCCGGCGTCCCCCATGGTGTCATAGCAGAGGCCCCGCCTGAAAAATGCGTCGGCCATGTCAGGCTTGAGCGCGATAACCCTGTTAAAGTCCTCCACGGCGTTACGCAAATAATCTTTCGCCATAAGATCCGCCGCTTCCCAGAATACGCCCTCAAACTTGGTCTTGTTGGAACGGATCGCGACAAGGGTCGAGTTAAACAGGGGGACAAGCTCCTTGTAGCCGATATTCGCAAGCTGGCCCATGAGCAGGAGCCGCCCGGCTTCGTCTTCCGCCCTGCCCATGATGATCCCCTTCATCCAGTTGATCTTCTCAAGGGCCAGATGGTAGTTCGCGTTGCCCCTGCCGAAATAGGCGCTGGCCATATCCGGGGCAAGCTCTATAGCTTTGCTAAAATCAGATGCCGCCCGGTCCGTGTCTTCAATCTCGCTGTGCTTGTTCCAGTAACAGACCGCCCTTGAGTACCACAAATCCGCGTCATCCGGCTTTACGGCTATGGCCGCCGTAAAATTGGCGGCGGCTTTGTCCAGTTCCCCCAGCATGAACCAACAGTACCCGCGCTGATGGAGCGCCCACGCGTCTTCCGGCGTATAGATAAGCGCCATGGTGAGGTCGCGGACAGCCATGTCAAATTCCCCCCTGCGCCTGCGGTTAAGCCCCCGGTGCATAAGCGCCCAGGAGTGTTCGCTGTCAAGGTCAACCGCCTTGTCCAGGTCTCTAATAGCCGCGTCCAGGTCTCCTTTATCGCCGTAAGCGATGCCCCTGTTTGACCAATAGGAGGGATGCTCGGGCGCACAGGCGATGGCTTCGGTATAGTCGGCGATGGCGTTGTCATAGTCCTTCTGGTCATAGCGCAGATTGCCCCGGTAGTTCCAGCCGTCGGGGGAATCCGGTCTTAGGGCGATCACGCGGCTGTAGTCAGCGGCCGCCGCCTCATAGTCCCCTTTCTGTTCCCATGCCTCGCCCCGGCAGCGGATAAACTCAACGCTATCCGGGAACTCTTCCAGGGCCTTGTTCCATGCCTCAATGATGGCGTCATAATCTTTACTTTTCTTGATCTCAACACATTCCATGTATATTTTCCACCAATCAGAACCCATAGCGCGTTTCCTCCTTAGCCAATGCCGAACAAGTCCAATATACAAGCCTTGCCGCCGCCTGGCAAGCGCATCAGCGCCAGGCTTTGAAAGCAAGCGAAGCTTGCGCGCCTCATAGTTATAGAGGATTGTTTCAAAAATTATTTTTATAGTAGAATTATCCCATGAAATTTTTTACGAAATATACAAGCTCCGGAATTTTATTGGCCCTCACGGCCGGGATGCTGAGTTTGACAAGCTGTTCATCCCGGAAAGATGAATTGGGAGACGGCCTATTCGCCCGGATTGCCACGAATCAGGGAGACATCGTGGTCCGCCTGGAATATCAAAAAACTCCTTTAACGGTCTGCAATTTCGTGGCCCTGGCGGAAGGCAAAATGAATAGTTCCAGCGGCAGGCCCTTTTACGACGGCCTTACTTTCCACAGGGTTATCGAAGGTTTTATGATCCAGGGCGGGGACCCTCTGGGCAACGGTACAGGAGGTCCTGGATATAATTTTCCCGATGAAATTGACGCCACTCTAAAGCACGACGGCCCCGGGGTTTTGTCCATGGCCAATGCGGGAGCTGGAACCAACGGAAGCCAATTTTTCATCACCCACGATGCGGCCCCTTGGCTTGACGGAAAGCATACGGTCTTTGGCCGGGTTGTTCAGGGCCAGAATGTAGTGAACGCCATAAAACAGAACGATACTATCGAGAAAATTACGATTATTCGCGGGGGCCATGAAGCCGCCGCCTTCAAGGCGGATCAGGCTGTTTTTGACGCCCTGCTGAGGGAAAAAACTTCCGTATCAGTATCTGAAGCCCGGGAGCGGAGGGAAAAAACTCTTGACGAAATTACGGCCAAATACCCGGATTTAACGGCCAGCGCTTCGGGTCTCAGGTATAGCATCCTTAAAGAGGGGACGGGTGAAAAGCCGCAGGCGGGCGCGTCCGTAGAGGTACGGTATAAGGGAATGTTTCTTTCAGGAGAGGTCTTCGACAACTCCGATTTTCAAGGCGGTCCTATTGAATTTAAGGCGGGTACGCGCCAGGTGATTCCAGGATGGGATGAGACTGTTTTGGATATGCGCCAGGGAGAAAAACGCCTTGTAGTTATCCCGCCGGAACTGGCTTTCGGAGACCGGGGCGCGGGCAATGTAATCCCGCCTGAAACTTTTTTGATTTTCGAGATGGAATTAATCCAAATAAAATAAAAAGTGCAAGCGGTTTCACCGCTTGCTTAGGAGTTTTTTGCAATCTTTGTGACTTTGAATCTCTTAGATGGCAAAAAACTCCCCGCATTGGTCCTCCGGGGGACAGACGCCTTGGCTTTTAAAACAAACGCCACTGTAAAACAAGGGCCGCGGCAGGGAAGGATTGGACCCGTCCCTGAGATTCACAAAGATCTGACCCGCGGCAAGCTGTAGATTTAATAGAAAAACCGGGCCAGACCCGGTCTGAGGACCGCGGTTCTACGAACCGATGGTCTGGGGTTCTCCGGTTTGAGGATTTTTAGTCAGCTTTGGCCGGTTTTTGAAGAGCTTGATTCCATTGAACCTGAGATCTGGAACTTGAGACCGGCGATGGAACAAGCTCACGTTAAAATTCAGGCTGTGGTTTTTGAGATTCCGCGCACCTTCCGCTTGGATTTTACGCGGGGCAATGGGGTCTATTGATTTTTCTTAGGACTTACTATACAGTTGCAGAGCCGCCCAGATGGTGGAATTGGTAGACACGCTGGTTTCAGGTACCAGTGCCGTAAAAAGCATGGAAGTTCGAGTCTTCTTCTGGGCAGAATGCTAAGGCCGCGCCGCAAGGCGCGGTTTTTTTGTTTTTACGCCTGATCTTTACCCTAGGTCGCCGCGGTTTCCTGTAGCAGATTCAGGGTCAGTTCCGCGCAGCGGTCCCAAGAGAAAGCCTTGACCCGCTCCAGTCCCAGGGCGCGGCATTCCCGGTATATCTCCCGGTTTGTGGAAACCGTTACCATGCGGTCGGCCATATCTTCGCTGTTCCAGGGGTCAAAGTAGAGAGCCGCGTGTTCGGCTGTTTCAGGCAAAGAAGCGGCCCTGGCGCAGACCACAGGAATCCCTGAGGCCATGGCTTCCAGCACGCCCATGCCAAAACCTTCGTGCAGGGAAGGGAAGACAACGAAATCCGCCCCGGCGTAGAGCTCCGGGAGGCTGCCTGATGGAAAATGTCCTGTAAAGAAGATGTCGTTCCGGTAGCTGCTTTTTAGGGCCGCGGCCTTCACAATATCCGCCCCGCGGCTGTCGGCGCCGGCCAGGACCAGGCGGTGGGGATACCGGGTCCTCTCTTTAAAAATTTCAAAAGCCCTGAAAAGGCGTATATGATTTTTTACAGGATGCTCTATGCGCGAAGCGTAAAGAATGTAGGGCCGCCGGAAACTGAAAGGCTGGATGCGAATCAGGCTCTCATCGTTCTTTGGGCGGGGGTAGAACACAGTATTATCAACGCCGTTTGATATCACATCGATGCGGGACTCTTTAATCTTAACCTTGTCCACCAGTTCCTGCTTGACCCATCCGCTCACGGCGATAACCCGGTCAAGGTGGCGGAGGGAGTTGGGGAATATCATCCTGAGAGCCGGCCCAAGGTGTTCCCTGGTTCTCATGCTTCCCCAGAAGGCCGCCATATTGTGAACCGTCCCGATGGAAGGGCAGGGGGAACTGTAAGCCGGACGCCGGTGCGCGGCGGGGAAAAAGCAGGCGTCGTACTTCCGCTTTTCCGAAAATTTTGGATACTTAAAGAGATGCCAAAGAGAGTTGGCGGTCCTGCCGCTGATAAAGCATTGGGGGATAAATTCCATCTCCGGCGCTGTTTCACTGAAGGCAAAACGGTCGAACTCCCAGCCGAACAGCTCAAAACGGGCGCCCGAAGAAGGGGGTATCCGCTTCAGAATATGATTAAGATAAACTCCTACGCCCGATTGTCCGCCGTCGCAGGCGAAGGTATCTACGCCTATCTTCATGGACGCCTCCTTGGATTGAATGCTTTGCCAAGTATAACACTTCCTTTTGAAATATGTTACACCGGAATTCTGCTGACCCTGCGGGTCAGCTTGGGAGTTTTGGACCAGTAGCTCCAAAACTCCAGTCCCGGAGACCAGCCCCAGGGGACAGACCCCGCAGACCAGTACGGGGAGTTTTTGGGGCCTTAAGCCCCAAAAAACTCCAAGCGACCCGCCAGGGTCGCAGGACAGACCCCGTAGAACAGCCCCGGGGGACAGACCCCGGAGACCCGAAGGGTCTCAAACCAGTGCAAGCCGCTTTGCGGCTTGCACTTGCACCACCCCGCCATGCTATCATAAAACGCAAAGCAAACCTTGCGGTTTGCCGTAAGGTTTGCAAAGGAGCCGCCCATGCCCAAAAAACCCGCCGCCGAACCCGCCAAACTCGACCAAATAGACGCCGGGCGTCAAATAGACGCCTTCACCCACGGCGAACACGAGCGGCTCAACATACCCCCCGCGGTTTGGGCCGGGCAGGACACGGAGACAAGCCCCGACGCCAAGTACGCGTATGACCCCCACATAGACCCGTCCCTGCAATGGGCGGGCAAAAAAGAAGGCGCCTCCTTTGCCGTTCCCACCTCCTCAATTCACCTGCACGAGTCCATAAAGCCCCACAAGATAATCCGCTCCGTGCAGGCCCTGGGCAATGAAGACCCCCAGGGCTGGCTCTTTGAGTCGGACGCGGAAAGGGCAAAACGCCTGAATGACAAAATAGAGTTTTACCAGCACAAAGAAAAGTGGACAAACCGCCTTATCGCCGGGGACAGCCTTGTCATCATGAATTCCCTGCTTGAAAAAGAAGGCATGGCCGGGCAGGTGCAGTGCGTCTACATAGACCCGCCCTACGGCATAAAATACGGCTCCAACTTCCAGCCCTTTGTGAACAAGCGGGATGTGAAAGACAAAAAGGACGAAGACCTATCGACTGAGCCTGAGATGATAAAAGCCTTCCGGGACACATGGGAACTCGGGATACATTCGTATTTGAGCTATCTGCGGGACAGGCTTCTGCTGGCCCATGAACTGCTCTCTGAAAGCGGCAGCGTTTTTGTGCAGATCAGCGATGAGAATGTGCATCATGTACGGGAATTGTGTGATGAAGTGTTTGGGACGGAGAATTTTATTAATTTAATAACATTTACAAAGACACAGCCGCTTGGCTCAAATTTTTTGCCTGTTACTTGTGATTATCTCATATGGTATGCAAAAGATATAAAAAATGTAAAGTATCACCAATTATTTTTAAAAAAAGAAATCGGTAAAGATACCGGCTACAAATTTATTGAGTTGTCAGACGGAACAAGAAGAATTATTACCGACGACGAAAGTGCAAATTTAAATTCTTTGCCAAAGGGAACAGATTTTTTTACTCTAGGAAATCTTGCATCAACTGGTAATACAGAAAGTTGTATGTATTCTTTTGAATTTAAAGGTAGAACATTGTCGCCTATTAAAAGAAGTTGGAAAACGCATAAAGCAGGAATGGAACAATTAATAGCAAAAAATCGTTTATATTTAGCAGGAAATACACCTATGTATGTGCAAAAATTTTCTGATTTCCCTGTCAGAACGATGTCGAATATATGGGATGATACTCGTGGTGAAATGAATATGCAGTATGTCGTTCAAACTGCCAATAAAGTTATCCAGCGCTGCCTGCTTATGACCACGGACCCCGGTGACCTCGTGCTGGACATCACGTGCGGCAGCGGAACTACCGCCTGCGTCGCGGAGCAATGGGGCCGCCGCTGGATAACATGCGACAGCTCCCGCATCGCAATCACCCTGGCAAAAAAGCGCCTCATGACGGCGGCCTTTGACTATTACCGCCTGGCGCGCCCGGAGCAGGGCGTGTCAGGCGGCTTCGTCTATAAAACCGTTCCCCACGTCACCCTCAAGTCCATAGCCAACAACGAGCCTCCCGAACAGGAAACCCTCTATGACCAGCCTGAAATAGAAAAAAGAAAAGTCCGCGTCTCAGGGCCTTTTACCGTTGAAGCCCTTCCCGCGCCTGTAGTAAGACCCTTGGACGAAACAGGCCGCGATGAAGGTCCCGTCCCCTTCTTCAACGAAAACGCCGCGAAAAAACAGGACGACTGGATGCAGGAACTGCGGGCCGCGGGCATCCTGGGCCGGGGCGGGGAGCGGATACGCTTTTTCCGGGTGGAAGCCCTGCGGGGCGCAAAGTTCCTTCACGCTGAAGCGGAAACCATGGAAAAAGAACCCCGCAGCGCTCTGATCTGCTTCGCCGGGGAAACCCGGCCCCTCGACGCCCGCATGGTAAACCTCGCCCTGGGCGAGGCTCAGAACTTCCCCAAGCCCCTGCTTCTCATCTTCGCGGCCTTCCAGTTCGACCCGGCCGCGGCAAAGAGCATCGAAGACGCCAGATGGCCCGGCATAACCCTGCTGAAAGCCCTTATGAACATCGACCTGACGACTTCCGACCTTAAAAAGAAAGCTTCTGGGAGCCAGAGTTTCTGGCTCGTCGGCCAGCCCGATGTTGAGCTTGTGAAAATTGAAAAGGCAAATTTGCCAGGGGAAGACGCGGGCAAGTACAAGGTCCGCGTCAGGGGCTTCGATTACTATGACGTCAAGGCGGCCAGGGTAAACTCAGGCGGGCCTGAGAAAATCGCCATGTGGATGCTCGACACCGACTATGACGGAATATGCGTGGAACCCATGCAGGTCTTTTTCCCGATGGAAGGGAAGAACGAGGGCTGGGACAAACTTGCAAGGGTCCTCAAGGCGGAACTCAACCAGGACCTGCTTGAAAAATACCGCGGCGTGGAATCCCTGCCCTTTGCCGTTAAAGACTCAGGCGCCAACATCGCCGTCAAAATCGTCGACGACCGTGGCATAGAAAGCCTCAAGGTGATTTCTTGCGCCCCTGCGCGGCCTTTTGAGACCTGAGACCAGCCCTGGGGAGAAGCCCGGAAGACCAGCCCCGGGAACCAGTGCGGGGAGTTTTTTGGGGCCTTAAGCCCCAAAAAACTCCAAGCGACCCGCCAGGGTCGCAGGACAGACCCCTGGGACCGGTGCGGGGAGTTTTGACCCTGAAGGGTCAAAACTCCTAAGCAATTTGTGCGACCTTTACGGGTCGCTTTGCAAATTGCAGGGCGGCCCAAACAAACTGCGAAGCAGCTTGCAAGATCGAGCCATATAAGAGGTATGAGAAAGCTGCGATTACTTGATGATGGCGTCTGGTACGCCGTACGTTCCCGGATTAACAACCGGGAGCCGTTGTTTAGGCGACAGGCGGCACTGGCCTTGTTCGCACGAGTGTTCAGGGAGGTGGCGGGACGGTTTGAGTTCAGGGTTCGAGCTTTGCGGCTTGAGGATGACTGGCTTGTGTTCTTTATCCGGCCCGCGGACGGGTTCGAGCTTCCCGCGATTATGAAGTGGGTGAAGCAAGTGTTTGCACAGCGGTTTAACTGGCTTGATGGGCGCATTGGGCACGTTTGGGGGGATCGGTATTGGTCTGAGATACTAGAAGGTGAGCCTCCTGATGAGGATGAAGCTAATAGGGACAGACCCCAGCATTGGACGGAGGCGGAAAATCCTGTTTTTGAGGTCTTTCCCCTCTACTTATACACCACCAGACCCCACCCACCCCATGACTAAGCCCTCCGCGCCATCCAAAACTGCACAGGGCAAAAAACCCGTGAAACCTGAGACATGAGACATGAGACCTAAGAAACCGCAGGTTTTGGGTCTCATGTCTCAGGCAACCGAAGGTTACAGGGTTCCACGGTCTCATGGTTTCCAGGGTCTCAAACCAATGCGGGGGACCAGTGCGGGGAGGGACAGACCCCGGAGACCAGTACGGGGAACCAATGCGGGGAGTTTTTTGGGGCCTTAAGCCCCAAAAAACTCCTAAGCAATTTGCGAAGGAACCTGGAACCAGGAGACCGCAAGCGGTCTCAGGTTCCCTGGTTCCACAAATTGCAGGTGTACCGGAACGGCGAATAGGTGTACCCGAAGGGCATCCGGGAGCTCCTGTAAGGCGTCCGGGAACTCCCGAAAGGCGTCCGGGAACTCTGTAGAACAACCCATAAAATAAGTGCGGGGGAGAAGTGCGTGGAATCAGTGCGGGGAGTTTTTTGACCCTTCAGGGTCAAAAAACTCCTAAGCGACCCGCAGAGCGGGTCGCAAGGAGGCATAGCAATGGCTAAAACAATAGACAGGCTCATCATCAACTCGCCTTACGAGGAGCCGAAAGAACACTGGAAACATGACCTGAATACTCAAACCTTTACCCGGCATCCGGGCCGGCGCTCCGCGGGCTACGTTCAGGCGTCGCCCGGGGCAAATCAGTACAACGACCCCGGCGTATTTAACGAAATACCCCTTGTCAATGAGATTCGCCGCAGGGTGAAAGCCTGGCGGGAAAATAACTACCCCGGGCTTACAGGCATCAGCCGCAGGCTCATCGAGCATTGGCGCGACAAAGAAATACGCCGCTTCCCCTTCTTTTTCTGTCAGCTTGACGCGATAGAAACCCTGATCTGGCTCACAGAGGCGCCGGAGCATGAAAAGACCGGGCTTGACATAAAAGGAGACGGCGGCCCCTTCAGGCGGCTCTGCACAAAACTCTGCACGGGGGGCGGCAAAACAACTGTCATGGCCATGCTCATTGCCTGGCAGGTTTGCAGCAAAGCCGCGTACCCTTATGACAAGCGTTTCTCAAAAAACATTTTTATTGTCGCCCCCGGCCTCACGGTAAAAAACCGCCTGCGGGTGCTACAGACAGGGGGGGATGACAATTATTATGAGGAATTCAATATCCTTCCCTCCTCGCTGCGGGATAAACTGCGTCAGGGAAAGGTGCTTATCAATAACTGGCAGGCCCTCGCGTGGGACAGCGCCGAAGCCTTGGCAAAGAAAAAGTCAGTTGACAAGCGGGGGCCAAAAAGCGGCGAAGCCTACGCGCGGGAAGTTCTTGGGTCTATGGCCAAGGCGCAAAATATACTCGTAATAAACGACGAGGCCCATCATGCGTGGCGTACAAATACTGCTACGCAGTATTTGTTTCGGAGTTCCGCAGAGCGGAACTCCATTATAAAGGGCAATAAAAGAAAGCTGTCAAAAGAAGATAAAGAGGCCGAAAAGGAAGCTACCATCTGGGTAAACGGCCTTGACCGCATACACGCCGCCCGGAAGATCCTTGCCTGCTATGATTTCTCCGCAACTCCTTTTGCGCCATCCGGCAAAAAGAACGACTGCGAAGCCCTCTTTTCCTGGATAGTCAGCGATTTCAGCCTGAATGACGGCATAGAATCGGGCCTTGTAAAAACCCCCAGGATTGTAGTCAGGGACGACAACACCCCCTCGGCCAAAACATTCCGCTCCCGGCTTTATCACATTTACGCTGACCGGGAAGTAAAAGACAACATCAATCAGGCGGACGCGGAACCGTCCGCTCCTCTGCCGGGTTTAATCGTGCAGGCGTACAACCTTTTGGGCGCCGACTGGCTTGAAACATACAAAGCATGGAAAGAGCGGGAAAACCCCAGCCCCGTTCCCCCGGTGATGATTACTGTCGCCAACCGCACCGAAACCGCGGCCAGGATAGAATACGCTTTTAAACACGGCCGTATCGCTGCCGAAGAACTATGCGATAGTAATTATATCATTCACATTGATTCAAAAACCCTTGAGATGGCGGAAGAGGAATCCGTGGGACTAAAGTCCCCTGGACTAAAGTCCCCTACAGGGCTTCCTGCGGAATTACAGGCGGAAGATACAGGCGGCAGTGAAAGGCGCGGATTCTCAAAAAAAGAGCAGGCGGCGATTCTGCGGGAAACAGTGGACACTGTGGGTCAAAGCGGCAGACTGGGCGGGCAAATCCGCAACGTCATTTCCGTCGGGATGTTGACCGAAGGCTGGGACGCCAGAACTGTTACCCATATTCTGGGCCTCCGCGCTTTTGGAAGCCAACTGCTTTGCGAACAGGTTGTGGGCCGGGGCCTCCGCAGGACATCCTATGAAATTAATCCTGAAACCGGTTTGTTCGATCCTGAATATGTAAACATTTTCGGCATTCCCTTTTCATTTCTGCCCCACGAAGGGGATGCCGGCGCGGGAGGGACTCCCAAACGCCCGTACCGCATATTTGCCGACCCGGAAAAAGCGCGGTATGAAATTTCATGGCCCAACATAAGCTCTATACGCCATGAGTTAAGCCCTCATCTTTACGTTGATTTTTCAAAGATAGAGCCACTGACTTTTGATATCGCGAATACCCGCGTCAGCGCGGACCTGGCGCCGTTTTTGGAGGGCAAGCCCGCCCTTGATAAAATATCCCGGATTGACCTTGAAAAAATTAACGCCAGTCTTCGGATGCAAAAAATTATTTTTACTACCACCGCCCAACTGTATGAAACCCTGCAGTCCTCATGGAAGGGCAGGGGAACGCCCTACGCTTTAATCGGCCAGGTTTTCAGATGGGTGGAAAAATACCTTGCCTCAAATAAGATTCGCATTGAGCCCTCCCTTTTCAGCATGGACGCGCTCAGAGTACGCATAATGCTGATGCTCAATATGAGCCGCATTGTGGAGCATCTTTGGAAATTTATTATCTGCGAAGAGACGGAAACCCTTGTCCCCATATTTGAGCAAAGCCGGAAAGTCCGCTCCACAGGCGATATGCCCAGTTGGTGGACATCAAAGCCGAATGAGCCGGCAATAAAATCCCACATCAGCCACTGCGTTTACGACAGCACCTGGGAAGCCGCCGAAGCCTACTGCATAGAAAAAAATACCCATGTAAAAGCTTACGCGAAAAACGACCATCTGGGCTTCGGCATACTCTACACCTGGGCCGGAATAACCCGCACCTATTATCCCGATTTTCTCATTAAACTGGACAATGGAAAAACCCTTATCCTTGAAACGAAGGGGCAGAACGGCCCGGAAGTACAGGAAAAACGCCGCGCCCTTGCCGAATGGGTGGAAGCCGTAAACTCCATTAGAGAATACGGAATGTGGGGCGGCGCCACATCTTTCAATACCGCCGATGTGGACGGGATTATTGAAGAAGCCGCGGGCGGATAAGCCGGCTTAATACGTGTTTTCATCCATGGCCTGAAACTTTTCCCGTACGCTTTGAAGCAGGGCAAGCTCGCGGTTAATGATCTTTTCGTAGTTCAGGCCGCCGTCTTCTATTTTTCCAGCCTCATCTTCCCAGAATTGAACGTTTTTCAGATTGATCCAGCGGAAGCGCCGGTCAAGAGATTTCTCCGCCCACTCCCTGGCGTCTTTCCAGTAGTACAGCGCTGTGCGGAAACATTTTTCCGCGGTCTCAAGGCTTTCAAGATTTTGTTTTTTCCAGGGCGCGTTGTAGAAATACGCGTTCCGCTTGTTCCACTTGTTCCCAAGGTAGAGATACTGTTCGATAAGTTTAAGGTTGATGTGCATCATAAAAAGACTGCGGTACTTTTCCCACTGGGTTTCATTTTCTATCAGCGCAAGCGCGTACAGGGGATTGGCGAAATCGGCCTTTGCCGCCCGTTCAAGCCAGTAGATGTTTTCCATCGTGTCGTCGGGGTATTGAATGTAGTGAAGGTGATAGAGCCTGAAAAACTGCTCTTTGTAGGTAACAAGATACGCGTTAAGCGGCAGTATGGAGATGAGAAAAATTATGCTGAAAAAAGAAATCTTAAAGGCTTTCACATTTTAATCCGTCAGGCTTATTATCGGCATCTTTCACAGGCGCTTCAGTGGAAACGATTGTATAAGACGTGGCTTCGGGATTATACTTT
The DNA here is from genome assembly GCA_031288005.1 of Treponema sp. The sequence goes on along the minus strand of JAITSE010000014.1, from coordinate 2,235 downwards.
GCTTATGGAAATAATGAAGCGTACGACAACCTGCGGGGCTTTGCGGCGTTCCGATGCGGGGAAAACTGTGATATTAAACGGATGGGTGCACCGGAAACGGGATCATGGGGGCATTTCCTTTATTAACTTGAGAGACCGCTACGGGATCACTCAGGTGACGGCGGGGGAGGAGCTGGCCGCGGTGTCGGCGGAGCTGCGGAACGAGTTCTGCGTGGCTGTGGAAGGGGTGGTCCGGGCGCGGCCTGACAATATGGTGAATCCCGCCATGCCTACCGGCGAAATCGAGGTGGCCGCTTCCAGGCTGGTCATCCTGAACCGCTCAGAGGCGCTGCCGTTTCAGATCGATGAGGAATCTGACGCCAGGGAGGATTTGCGTCTCCGTTACCGGTATCTGGACCTCCGCTCGGCGGGGATGCAGAAGCGGCTGCGCCTGCGGAGCGAAACGGTTTTCGCGGTTAGGGAGTGGATGACTAGCCAGGGCTTCCTGGAGATCGAAACTCCTACGTTCATCAAGTCTACTCCTGAGGGCGCGAGGGACTATCTGGTACCTTCCCGGCTCTATGCGGGGAAGTTTTACGCTCTGCCTCAGTCGCCTCAGCTTTACAAGCAGCTGCTTATGGCCGCGGGCTTCGACAAGTATTTTCAGATTGCCCGGTGTTACCGGGACGAGGACGCCAGGGGCGACAGGCAGCCGGAATTCACTCAGATCGATATAGAAATGTCGTTTGTAAGCCGGGACGATGTTTTGGCGCTTACCGAAGGGCTTATGGGTCATGTGTTCAGGAAGACGCTGGGCGTGGAGCTTCCCTCGCGTTTCCGGCGTTTGAGTTATGAGGAGGCTATGGAGCGTTACGGTTCCGACAAGCCTGACCTTCGGTTTGGGCTTGAGTTAAAGGATTTTGCCCCTTACGCGGCGGAAGGGGGGTTCCAGGCTTTCAAAGACGCTCTGTCAGGCGGCGGGGCGGTCAAGGCTTTGGTGGTCCCTGGCGGGGCTTCGTATTCCCGGAAGCAGATCGAGGAGTTGGAAGCTCACGCCAAGATATACAAGGCCCGGGGCTTGGCATGGATGAAGGTGGCGGCGGGCGCGGGCGTATCTGCGCTTGCTCTTGAAGGCGGGGCGGCTAAGTTTTTCGCTTCCCAAGGGGCGGGGATTATTGAGGGACTGGGGGCAGAATGCGGAGACCTTATCCTTATCGTGGCGGATTCCAAACGGCGCGTTGCCAATGTCGCTTTGGGGGCGGTGCGCTCCAAGCTGGGCCGGGACTTGGGGCTGTCAGGCGGTTCCGAATCGCCTCGCTTCGAATTTGTCTGGATTGTGGACTTTCCTCTCTTCGAGTTCAATGAGGAGGAAAACCGCTGGGAAGCGGCGCATCATTTGTTCTCTTATCCTCAAGAGCAGTACCACGCTGTGTTGGAGCAGGACCCGGGGGCGGTTAAGGGCGATCTCTACGATTTGGTCCTGAATGGCTATGAATTGGCTTCCGGGTCTATCCGTATTCACGACCCGGCTTTGCAGAAGCGGGTGTTCAATATTGCGGGTATTGGGCCTGAGGAGGGGGAGAAGAAGTTCGGCTTTCTTACCGAGGCTTTCAAGTATGGAGCGCCTCCTCATGGCGGCATAGCTCCGGGGCTGGACCGGCTCGTGATGCTTATGGCGGGGGAAACTTCGATCAAGGAGGTTATCGCTTTCCCGAAAAATTCTTTCGCCGTCAGTCCTATGGACGATAGTCCTTCGGAGGTGGATCGCGGGCAGCTTGAGGAGCTTCACCTTCAGGTTGTTGTTAAAGAGGAAGTGGCTAGTGAGGAGGGGAGAGAACCAGAGTCAGGGGTCAGACCTAGGCTATGTCAGGAGGCTGACTAAGGCTGTGTCAGGGAGCTGACTAAGGCTATGTCAGGTGGCTGACTAAGGCTGTGTCTGGGTGCTGACTAAGGCTGTGTCAGGGAGCTGTCTAAGGCAGTGTCCGGGCGCTGACTACCGCTGTGTCAGGAGGCTGACTAAGGCCGTGTCAGGTGGCTGACTAAGGCTGTGTCAGGAGGCTGACTAAGGCTGTGTCAGGGGGCTGACTAAGGCTGTGTCAGGGGGCTGACTAAGGCCGTAGCATAGGCGGCCGCGATGACCGGCGGAAAAGGATACCGGAAACGCTCTGCGGCATCCCTATACCCGTTCTCTTTTTCCCCGGCTCTTCGTAGCTGTTGTACCCTGCTTGCCGCGGCCGGCGATGCGGAGCGGGATGA
>JAITSE010000011.1 GCA_031288005.1 Treponema sp. | reverse complement strand
TCTTGACCATGAATAATACTACAACTTAATACAACAATACTTACTAACAAAAAAAACTTTTTCCACTTATTTAATATATCTTTCTCTTTACTCATATAAATCTTTCTCTCTTTTCTTATCATTTTTACCATCCTCCATCTTTATTATCTATCAATTTCCTTTTTATCTATCTATAAAAGAAACTCTCTATTAAGAAAGAGTTATCTACTGGGCTATTCACAATCTTCACTTCTTTTCTTATAGCATCATATCTCGATTTCTATTCATTAGTCTAATCACTACAGTTAAGCAATATAAAAACTTCAGACACTCCATTCTAGTACATTACTGGCTCCATAGCAATGCCATTTACACTATTCACTTTACTTTTTAGATTTGCTTTCAAACATAACGCTTATGTCTTAAGCATCACTTTCATTCTTATACCAATCAGATACTAATGGCTTTAACTTTAAAAAGATGTACACAGACTCAACACTAACCATACTAACATAAAAAATATCTTTATTACCTGTTCACTTTTTTATAGGATAGTTTTTTAATGCATATATCATCCTTTTACATAAAAATCTCCTATACGTCCTTATCTTCCAAAGACATATATCTATCCGTAGAACTAAACGTCGGACTTCCTTCTATCTCTACTTCATTTCCTGTCGCTTCTCCACTCACCCCTCCATACACTTGCTCCCGAATACTCCCTCCATTTATCTCTACTACATTTCCTATCACTTCTCCTTCATCACTACTACACCCTCCTTTCACAGTACCTCTTATCTCCCCTTTACTTATTACTACTTTGTTATTTGTTGCATTTCCAGAATCCGTTGATCCACCATATACATCCTCCCTAATCGCTCCTCCTCTTACTTCTACTACATTCCCTGCCACTTCTCTTTTTTCACTAATCCCTCCAGCAACACTTATTCCTATATTCCCACTCATTATTACTAATTTGTTGTTTGTTGCAGCTCCAGTTCCGGAACTATGCCCTCAAACCACATTATCTCCACATTATCTGTTATATCTCTTGTGGTCTTTACAACTACTGCATTACTTGTAACATCAGTTCCAGGATTAGTATCGTTCCTTGCTCCGAAAACACTACCTTTGGTCAAATGGCTCTGTACCATTAACTCCACTACCATTGCCTGCTACAGTAGTTACAGCAACACTTATAGTGGTAATATTTTGACCATATTGACCATGCATAATACTACAACTTAATACAATAATACTTACTAACAAAAAAATCTTTTTTCCTCTCTTTAATACATATTCTTTCTATTTAATCATAAAATCAAGCAAATTAATATTTTTTATTTTTATTTTACCCCCCCCCCCCCCCCCCCCCGTGTGTGTTTATTTATAAAAATATAAACATGATACAAAATCATTCCATATATAAATTCAAGAAACAACCCACTTTTATAATAATTGATTATAAAATTCGTTGAATTTGTTAAATGTAGCACAATTGTTAACAGGGTAAGAATAGAGACACAGGCCACAGTCAAATATTTTTTTGTTTTTATAAAAAGTATACACAAGAACATTATAATATAAAAAAACATTTCATAATTCAAAGTCCAGCCTTGTCCCAGAATTGGGGTTTTAGGACCAGGTATAAACAAAATTGATTTTATAAAACCTGAAATGCTTATTGTTGTACTACGTATATGATTTGGAAAGAACATAACGGTTACCGTTATTGCGCCTGTTATCAAAAAATATAATGGTACTATCCTAATAATACGTTTAATTAGAAAATCTTCTGTCGTTTTTGTAATCATATAAGCGATAATAAAGCCGCTTATTATGAAGAAAATATCAACACCAAATGCCCCTGTTGAAAAAAATTATAATCACCAGACGCTGTGCAATGCACATAAACAACACTTAAAGCGGCAATAGCCCTTAACAATTGTATGCTTACTATACTACCCGTCGTGCTGGCATTCATAAGCTTCTCCTTTTGTCAAAAGTCTTCCAATTTTTTTATTTTCCTCTATATTTTTATTTTGTCAACTGCTTTTTCAGAAAAATGTTAGGGTGGTATATCGCATAACAGGTCTATTTACGCTTCGCCGCCTGCGGCGGCTTGGGCTACGAAAAACCGCAGTCTGCCTACGGTCTTTGTGCGATTTTTCTCCGCCACATTTTAGCCCGCTTATAAAGCAATGCGTAGCATTGCTTTATAAGCGGGCTAAAATGTCATCGAACCGAAGGTTCACAAACTGCCGGAACGTTATACGACGTGGGCATTTTTAATAATTTTCGATAAACATATTTATATTTTCTCTCGCCATTCTTCAAACATTTTCTAACTTCTTTACCAAACCTTCCATCTTTCACATTTAATTTAAAATCCATAATTGTGTCTAACAAAACGCCAGAAAGATAAGTATTCATTTAATACCTTTACTATTTAAAAGATTTTTATAAATTATTCGGACCAAACTAGATGACATCGGTAATATTTTTGACCGGGCAGGCAGGTAACACTCCAGTCAATGTTATCTCATTTTATACTAGCGTTAAAGAGAGAAATCAGTCCCCCTTTTCATTTGGAGCTTCCATCAAAAAATAGACTTGTTCGATAATTTTAGTTATCGAACAAGTCTAATAAAACGTATTCCATACCTGGAATATTTCTCATAAAAAATTTACATCTACTACACAGTTTCCCGCTTAATTTTTTTTGTTGTGGTCATTTCCATAGGCTGATCCAGAATTGTTACCCGCTCTATTTTCTGATAGGGCTGAAGTCGTTGATTTACCTCGGAGATAATCTTGTCTATTCTGATTTTAATGTCTTCCTTAGAAAAAGCCGCGCCCTTGGAGCCAAAAAAATCAGGAGAGGGGTATACCAGAGTTTCAATTCCTTCGGTCTTCATTTTTCTGTTCTGTACAAATCCCCGCACTAAAATTTGATCAATTTCTTCAAAAAGCTGAAACTCATTTTCGATTTCTTCAGGATAGACATTTTTCCCCCCCGCGGTAACGATGATGTTCTTGGCCCGCCCCGTAAGGTAGAGATAGAGTTCGTTATCAAGGTAGCCCAGATCGCCTGTTTTTAAGTAGCCGTCAGAGGTAAAAGATGCGGCTGTTTCATCGGGCATCTCAAAGTAACCCTTCATAACCATCGGCCCTTTCACGATTACTTCGCCTACGCCCCGTTCGTCGGGGTTTAATATTTTCATATCCACCTGGGGAATAATTCTTCCGACACTGGTTTCTTTGTAGTGTTCCACAGGGTTCAGATTGATGATGGGGCTGGTTTCCGTAAGGCCATAACCCTGAACAAAATCTATGCCTAGTTGGTTATACTTTTTGAATACACTGGGCGCAAGAGGCCCGCCGCCACAAATGCAAATACGAAGTGTCGTAAGAGAGGCTTTATCCAAAATAAATTTAAACATTTTTTTACCTGGGTTTACCCGGAAAACTTTTTTGATGAACCCCGAAAGCGCCATCAGCGCTGAAATAGCTCCATAGGCTATAGGTCCTTTTTCCTTTATGCCCCTGATGATGCCAGCAAGCACCTTATTAAAGAGCATGGGGACCGCCAGAAGCATAGTGATTTTCCCCAATCTGAGTTCTTTTAGTATCACAGAAGCTACCATTTTTTTACCGAACACAACTTCCGCGCCTACAGAAATAGTTTCAATGAAAACAGCCAGCATAGTATATGCGTGATGAAGCGGCAAAAGCGCATAAAAAATATCGGTATGATAAATGTCTATATTACCCTGGGCAAGGTAACAGTCTGATGTCAGATTCTGATGGGTCAGCATGACCCCCTTGGGCTGCCCAGTAGTCCCGGAAGTAAAGAGGATTGCCGCAAGATCTGTTTCAGCGGCCTGTTCAATTTTTGCCCCGGGCCCGTCTAGGTCGTATATATAAATTCCCACACCTTTTTTGAGAGAAACAACCTGTTCCAGTTTTCTAGCGGAAAGGTAGTGTTCATGTTTTTCCTCATCCACAAACATAAAACGTACCTTTGCTGTCTTGAGCAATAAATCGATATCTTCATTTTTTAGCTGATAGTCTATAGGTACGACAACAGCCCCGGCAAAAAGAATCCCCAGGTAGGCTACCGCCCATTCCGGGGAATTCTTACCCGTTACCGCAACCTTGTCCCCCTTGCGGATACCCTTTGCGTGAAGCCATCGGGCAAGCGCCTGGACAATCTTTATGGATTCATCGTAGGTAAGGTTGATACGGTCTGGTTCATAGGCGGTGAAGCACGGGCGTTCCCCATGACGGGAAACGGTGATCCTGAACATCTCTGGCAAAGTCGGCCAATGGCCGTTAAAAAAAATCCCCCGGTATTCGTCCAAAAAAGCCCATGCGTTTCGTTCAATATACATAGCGTACCTCACATTGGAATAGCGGTCACCCGGACGGAAGATTCCTGATTTATATACAAAAACAATCTGCGTTTTGACACGCTGCATTCTTAAAAGTTGCATACTATATCTTTCATTTTTAAAAAACATTATATTCAAGAGTATGAAGTTTTCAATGAAAAATTTTGCCGTTTATCCCGGTCCGCCGGCACTGCGAAAAACGTATTTCCCGGCTCGGCCCATCGCCGCGTTATGCTCTATATTGTGCGCCGTGTTCCTTCTCTCCGCATCTTGTTCCGGCAATGTAGCAGGTGCGCTTAAACAGGACGGTTCGGCTGAAATCGAAGTGGAAATAGTCCTCGGAAAGCAGATGGCCGGACGGCTCAAGATGATTAACAGCATCATGAGGGCTGCGGACAGCCAGGATACTGAATCCCTCCTCCTGGACGGCCCCGCAATCGCACTGTCCATGGCGGATGCGCCGGGAATTTCCGCTGTTTCCCTCCGCAACACGGGACCTTCCGCCATAGCCGGGACCATCTCCGTGTCTAGGGTAGACTCCTTTCTTTCGTTGCCTGCGGCGGTGGGAATGCCTTTTATCCGCTACGATCCGGCGGGACGGATAGTAATTTCCCTGGATATGAAGACCTCGCCTGCGCTTCTCTCTCTCCTTTCCGCGGATGTCCGGGACTACCTTTCCACCCTGGCGGCCCCGGTTGCCACTGGTATGCCTCTGAGTAAAACAGCTTACAGAGAAATTGTGGCATCCCTGCATGGCCCCAAGATCGCGGATGAAATCGCTGCCGCCATTATTCCCATAAGCATCGAATTTCCCCGGCCCGTCAAAGAAGTAAAGGGCGGCGAGGTCCGGGGCAGGAGCGCCCGCTTCGCTCTTCCTCTTATGGACCTTTTGGTTCTTGAACAGCCTCTAATCTACGAAGTCGCGTGGTAATATGTAGTAAAGCCGCTTGGCCTGGAAGATCCATGCGGCGACGACTTGAAAATTTATGGAAACAGACAGGAGAAACAAGATGAAAATCGATCCGGCGCTGAAAAATCTTGACGGTCTTTTTCCGGACGCTTTTACCGGAGACGAGAAGGCCATGGCAAAAACATTGTTTCTCAAGAATCTTGCAGCCGCGGCGCATGAATTCTACGGCGGCAAGATGCAGACTGTGCCTAAATGCTGCATCCCCGGACTCAACTGGTTTAACGTTTGGTATACTCCGGGAGTGTCCGGGGTCTCTACGACTATCCGGGACGACAGCGACGCGTCCTTCGCCCTCTCTAGCCGGGGTAACCTGGTAGCAGTGGTATCCGACTCTACTCGCGTTCTGGGAGACGGGGACTGTACGCCTCCCGGAGGACTAGGCGTCATGGAAGGCAAGGCGATGCTTATGAAGTATCTGGGCGGCGTTGACGCAGTAGCCCTTTGTGTGGATTCCAAAGGTCCGGACGGAAAGAACAATCCTGACAAGCTCATTGATTTTGTGAAAATGGCCCAGTATTCCTTCGGCGCGGTGAACTTGGAAGACATAAGCCAGCCCAACTGCTTCAGGGTGTTGGACGAACTGCGGGAAGCCTGCGATATTCCGGTCTGGCACGACGACGCTCAAGGAACCGCCTGCGTTACCCTAGCGGCTCTCATCAACGCTCTCAGGCTGGCGGGGAAAAAAATTGAGGACGTAAAAATAACGCTTCTGGGCGCAGGCGCCGCAAACACCACCATCGCCCGGTTCATCCTGGCCTGCGGCGGCGATCCCGCCCGGATGACTGTCTTTGATGTCAATGGCGGCCTTCATTTGGACAGAGAGGACATAAAAAACGACAAACAGAGCTACCGGCAGTGGGAGCTTTGTAAAAATACAAACCCCGGAAGAATTTCCGCCCCTGGGGACGCTCTGAAAGGCGCCGACGTACTGATTGCCCTGTCCGCCCCCGGCCCAAACACGGTAAAGCGCGAATGGGTGCGTTCCATGGCTCCTGGCGCCATCGTCTTTGCCTGCGCCAATCCGGTGCCTGAAATATGGCCCTACGCGGCAAAAGAGGAAGGCGCCTATATTGTCGCCACAGGCCGGGGCGATTTCCCAAATCAGGTGAACAACTCCGTCTGCTTTCCAGGCATACTGAAAGGCGCCCTGCTGGTTCGGGCCCGGAAAATTACCGACGGAATGGCTATCCGCTGCGCCCATTCCATCGCGGAGTTTTCCGAAAAGCGCGGCATTTCTGAAGACAATATCATCGCCACAATGGAAGAAAGCGAGATTTTTGCCAGGGAAGCCGCGGACACGGCTGATCAGGCGGTTAAGGAGGGAACGGCCCGCATCGCCCTTTCATGGGACGAAGCCTACCACCACGCCAAAGCTGACATAAAGGCCACCCGCTCTCTGATTGACGGCATGATGAGTTGTGACCATATCAAAGAACCTCCCCAGGAGATGCTGGAGGCCGCACTTAAAGCAGCGGTTGAATCGGTAAGAAAAATTTCCTAGCGTCCCATTATGGACGCCATGTCCCGCACTTATTTAGCGGCCAAAGGCAGCGAGGCAAACTGCTCCACGGTTTGCGAAACTCCCCGGACTGATTCTATTGAGATGGAACCCGTGTGGACCTCTAGTTCGCAGCCGGCAGTTTAAAACCGAAGGCTCCAAATTGCCAAGCAATCCGTGGGATCGAAAGTCCTTTGTGGATTGCGAAACTTCCCGCAAAGTCTATGGTTTTTCTTGCAGATTTTTATTGAATAAATCATTGTTTTCAGATATTATAGGGGTATGAGACTGGAAATCTCAGAGACGTGCGGTCTAAGAGATATCCGGTTTAAGTGACCTCCGGTCTCAGAACTCTATATTTTATGATAGGGAGTTCCTTTGCACGATAAAAATTTTCAGCGAGGGTTATAATATGTTGGACATCGGTCCCATTCATCGTAGCGAATACGACACAGACAAAGACCGATTCGAACCTGTTGTCATTGCCGAAGCGCCTGGCCGTATCCATTATCTGGGTGAACATGGCGAGCCAAAGGCTGGATTATTTCTGTCCTCTACGATAGACCGGTACGTCAGGGTTGCGGTCAGCATGAGAAAAGATAATTCCCTTCGTTTTTTTGCCGCCGATCTGGGTGAAAGAAAGCGGACCACTCTGGCAAATCTGAAATTCAAGCGGGAAGACCGGTGGGCCAACTATATCAAAGTGGCTGTACATATATTCGCCGGTCTGGGCTGTCCAGTTAAAGGTTTAAATTTCACGTTGGCTGGGAATATACCGCAGCAGGCGGGTTTGGCTTCGTCATCCGCGATAGAGACTGCCGCGGCGGTGGCGCTTAAGGGTTTTTTCAAGGTGAATATTAGCGACCGGGAACTGCTTAACCGCCTTATCGCTTCCCGGGAAACATTCTTCGGCAAGAATTCTGCCCCGGTGGATTACCTTATTGCTCTTTCGGCCCGGAGGGATAATTTTCTTGTGGTTGATGAGGCGTCCCTGGCGGTCAAAAAGATAAAGTCCCCCCTTTCAGGCTACAAATTTCTCGTCATGGACTCCCGGGTTCCTAAAATGCCCGTAGAAGAAGAACTAAACCAGCGGAGGCAGGATATAAAAAGGGGACTGGAACTTCTGTCCCAGAGGAGGCAGGGCGAAAATTTTCGAAGCTTTGCAGCGGCGGATTTGATGGAATCTCTGGGAAATTTTCCGGAGGAGATCCGCCGGAGGTGTATGCACATAATCCAGGAACTCAGGCGGGTCGCCGATGCGGAGGAAGCCCTTAAAAGTGCCGATATTCCCGCGCTTTCAAGAGTCTTCTTCCATTCCCACGAAAGTCTCAGAGACCTGTACGAGGTCTCCTGCCCGGAAATCGACTGGCTTGTGAAGCGCGCTCAGGAGATTGAGGGCGTTCTGGGCTCCCGTATGACCGGCCAGGGCTTTGGCGGCTGCACCTATACAATTTTAAGCGATGCGGCAGTAAAGGAATACCAGCGGCGCCTCGATGATTACGAGCGGATTTTCGGCTTTCATCCCCTGACTTATGTAGTGAAACCTGCGGGCGGAGCGCGGCTCGTGCCTGTACGGGCCTAAGCCGACCCTCGGGGAAACAGGAATCAGAATTTTGAGCGCGGTTTTAATAGACTTGTTCAATAACTTCAGTTATCGTCGAACAAATTCCGCTTAAAAATGACTTGCAAAGGAATCTGCGGAAACGTAGATTCCACAGGTTAGCAGAGAACCTTCGGTTCTCGAACAACCCGAATCCGGCGAAAACTTCGTAAACTAAGTTTACGAAGTTTTCGATTGAACAAGTCCAATAAATAAATGGCAAGGATGGTCTCTAGGAATTATGAATATATTGCTGACCAATGACGATGGGATAGATGCCGAAGGTTTTCTCAGTTTCGCCAGCGCCCTGAGATCAGGAACGCCCCACAAAATATACGTCCTTGCCCCCGATACCGACTGCTCCGGGATTTCCAGCGCTATGAGCATGATTCACCGGGACGTCCGGATATTATCGAGGGAAGAGAACGTCTGGGCCTGCTCCGGCACGCCTGTGGACTGCGTATGCGTGGGCCTCATGGGGGGGCTTCCAATAAAGCCTGACCTGGTTATATCGGGGATTAACGCTGGCTCTAACATAGGGACGGACCTTGTCTATTCGGGAACCGCCGCTGCGGCCCGGCAGTCCGCGCTAATGGGTATTCCGGGGATAGCGGTTTCCCTTGCAGGAGAACGGGGGGCTTTTTGCTGGGGGGCCGCGATAAAATACACCCTTGCGGCCCTTTCCGAACTTGCGGCCCTGTGGACCCGGGATATTTTTGTCAACGTCAATATTCCCAACAGCCCCGATGGTCCGCTGGGAACCCGTATCACTTTCCCTGCGGTCAAGCGCTATGATGATTCCCTTACTGTCGTGGCTAACGGCGGCGGGCTGTCATGCAGAATACATCTAGGAAATTCCCATGCCGAGCCGGAATCCGGCTCTGACTGGGATGCGGTGTTGCAAAATTACGCCTCGGTGAGTCCGGTTTTCCTGCATCCCGTGGCGCTTAGAGAGCGCTGCGCCGGAGTTCCTGAGTACGCCGGCGTGGGATCCCGCGAGGATGCGCCCACTTCCGTCGGCAGGTAGGCAGCGGAAGATGATGGAAAACGGAACTCCAGGCGGGAGCCTTGCGGAAGGAAAACGGCTTTTTGGACTTAAACGCTGGGCCTTGGCTCTCAATGAATTTATTAAGATAAAAACCGATGCTTTTAGCCCTGAAGAAAATACGGAATTAGCCTACTATTTGGGCCTCTGTTATACCAAATTGGGTCACTTTGACGACGGTCTCCTTTATCTTGAGCAGGTAATCACTTCCGAACCTGATCCGTTGAAGGTGTATCAGTGCCGTATGACCCTAGCTTATATTTATGTAGTTACTAACCGCTCCCGTCTGGCCGAATTTGAACTGGGCCAGCTTATGAAGAAAGGATTTTCATCGGCTCAGCTTTACGCAATGCTGGCCTATGCAGCCTGGGTACGGAAGGATTTTGTCCAGGCCCTGGAATTTTACGAGAAAACCCTTGAAATCGACGATAACAATACCACAGCCATGAACGGGATGGGGTATATCCTTGCGGATACGGATCGGGATGTTATGCGAGGGCTTAATTTCTGCCGAAAGGCGGTGGAAAAGCGCCCGCAAAACGCAGCCTACCTTGATTCCCTGGGCTGGGCCTATTACAAAAGCGGTAATATTTCAGAAGCTAAAACATGGGTCCGCCGGGCTTTGGACCTGTCTCCGGGTGAGGAAGAGATAAAAAAACACATGAAGATCATTGTCGAGGATTTAAAATGACGAAGCGAAGGAGCTTTACTGTCCTGGCCGCCCTGTTTCTTCTGTTTCCGTTCTTCCTTGGGGCCCAGCAGTCAGGTTCAGGCGGCGATATAGACGTAACCGCCTTATACGCATTGGAAGAATTCTGGGTGGGTGTGCAGTCTTACCACCGCTATGCCTATAACGAAGCTATTCTTTCTTTTGAAAAGGCCCTTTCCTACCGGCCCGGATATCCCCTCTACTTGGATTGGCTGGGCCGCGCCTATTACCGGTCCGGCATGGAAGCCACGGCCCTGATGCAGTGGCAGGCCGCCGCCGGTGCATACGGAGAAAGGGCGCCTGAAATCCTCCTGTTGACTAATCGAATAGAGACAGTCCGGAACCGCCGCAATCTTCTTCCAAACGATGATGACGGCGTCCGCTATGTGGAAGCCGGGCGCTATCCGGGCCGCTACGACAATACCACAGCCTTTAGACAGCCCAGCGCCGTTCTTGCCCTGGAAGACGGTTCCGCCTGGGTGGTGGCCTATGGCACTAATGAGATACTTAAAATAGACGTAAACGGCCTCGTCCGCCGCCGCCGCCGGGGTCCTATCAACGGCTTTGACCGGCCCTACGACATAGCCCGCGGACAGGATGGCAGTCTCTATGTTTCCGAGTACAAAGGCGGCAGGATCAGCGTATTGGACGCGGAAGGGGAGTGGCGCTATTACATCGGCTCCAAAGGCATAGAACCGGGCAAACTCGTGGGCCCCCAAAATATCGCCGTCGATGAAGAAGGCTATCTCTATGTGGTGGAATATGGAAACCGCCGGATTTCCAAGTTCGATCCTGATGGAGCCTTCATCACGTCCTTCGGGCAGAGGAAGGATGAGTTTCAGGGTTTGCTTTCTCCTACAGGCATTGCCGTTGGGAAAGGCCGCGTCTTTGTGGCTGACGGCGTGTCCAGGCAGATCTGCGCCTTCGACCAAAACGGCAGGTATTTGGGTATTCTTATATCAGAGGGGCTCTATGGCCCCGAGAGCCTTCGTTTCTTTCCTGACGGGCGGCTTCTTGCGGTGGACGCCAACCGGCTCCTCCTTATTGACCTGGACTCGGCCATTATTTCGGAAATTGGTCTTGCGGGAAACGCGACGGTCAGGATCACCGGAGCGGAGGCTGACCAGAACGGGAACATCCTTGCCGCAAGTTTCAACGCCGATGAAGTCTTGGTGATGACGCCTATAGACGATATGGCCGCCGGGCTTTTCGTACAGATAGAGCGAGTTATCGCCGACGAATTTCCCCTTATACAGGTGGAACTCCAAGTGCAGGACAGGAACCGCCGGCCTATCGTCGGCCTTGAAGCGCGGAATTTCCTTGTCAGCGAGAACGGCCAAGCGGCGATGGAGCAGAATTTTCTCTATGCCGGCTACCGGTCCGGGGAAGCGGATATAAGTGTCCTTGTGGAGCGCTCGCCTGATTCTTCCGTGCTGCTGGACAGCCTGGCCGCCGCTGCCAGGGACATTGACGCTTCCGGCTGCCGTATCCGTTCCCTGGTTTCCGCGGGGGAACAACCTTTCCGGGAGGCCCTGGAAGCCGGGAGTCAGGGAACCGCCAACGCGGCTTCTCTGGACCGGGCCGCCCGGAGCCGCGCCGGCGCATACACACCGCGCTGGCGTTTTGACCTAGCCCTGCGGCTCGCGGCAACTGACCTTCTGGCCGGGGCAAAAAAGCGGGCCGTAGTCTTTGTCAGTTCAGGACAGCTAGGGGAACTCGCCTTTGAAAAATACAGCCTTTCAGAACTCGCGGCCTATATGTCCAATAACGGCATTGTCTTTCATACGGTTCTTGTTGGAGGAAATCAGGTGCATGCTGACATACGCTACCTCTGCGAAAGTACCGGCGGCAGCGTAATTCCCCTCTACCGGAATGAGGGTATAGGCCCAGCCATGAAGCAGCTTACACGTATGCCTTCCGGCTCATATATGTTGAGTTACATATCCCGGGCAGACGCCAATTACACCAGAACCTATCTTCCCGTTGAAGCGGAAGTCTATCTTATGGAGCGATCCGGACGGGATGAAATAGGGTATTTCTCTCCCATCAGTATAAGCCCATGAGGATATGCTGTATGAATCAGGATATCCATTACAGACGTCTTCAAAAGACCAAGGAATTAATGGAGGAGCAGGGAGTGGACATTTTCTTTGTCAGCCCTTCCTCCAATCTGCGCTATCTTTCCGGGTATTCCCTCCCCGCCTGTGAGCGGCTCTTCTTTTTGGTTCTGCCCGCCCGGGGGGAACCCTTCGCATTGGTCAATACCCTGTATCACGCACAGGCGGAGATCATGCCGGTTTCTGACTTCGTCTTCTGGTCAGACGGGGAGGACGCGGCGGCAATTCTCCGGGATGCGGTTAAAAGACGCGGAATGCTGCCCGCGGCCAAAGCAGCCGTCGATCCATCGCTTCCGGCGCTTTTTTCCATCCCCATGCGGCGTTCTTTTCCGGAAACCGAATTTGTCCTGGGATCAGCTCTCACCAATCTCCAGAGGCAGTACAAAAACAAGGACGAACTGGACTGTATGCGCCGCTCTTCCGCCCTGCTTGACGGGGTCCTGGAAAGCATCGCCGGGCTGGGGGAGTATTGGATAGGGAAGACGGAAAAAGAGCTTGCCTGGGAACTTGGCGCCAGGATGCGGAGCGCCGGGTTTGAGACCTGGGATTCCATTATTGCCGCGGGAGCCGGCGCCGCAGAGCCGCATCATGTTACCGGGAATGCGGTGATACAGCGGGGCATGGGGCTTCTTATCGACTTTTGGGGCTCCTTTGAGGGTTACTTTACCGATTGTTCCCGCACCTTTTTCGTTGGAGAGCCGGACCCGGAATTTGAAAAGGTCTATAGAATCGTTCTGGAGGCCCATCTGTCCGCGGAGGCCGCGGCGTCCAAGCCGGGAATTTTATTGGGAGATGTGGATGCCGCCGCCAGGTCAGTCATCGAAGGGTACGGCTACGGCGGCTGTTTTACCCACAGAACCGGCCACGGCATAGGCATGGACGTCCACGAAGGCGCGGGCCCATCGCCAGGAGAAAAAACCCAAGCCGCGCCGGGGATGGCTTTTTCCATTGAGCCGGGGATATACCTGCCCGGCAAGCTGGGAGTAAGAATCGAAAATGTCGTTGTCCTTGGGGAGAAATGCATTGAAACGCTTCATAAGTATCCCCGGGATATCAGACGCCTTGTTTAACAGCCTTGCGGCCCTGTAACCAAAAGACCGGGGAGACGCCTTTCTTTGAAACCGGCGCTGAACTGGAAAGTCCTTTGGGCGTTTCCTCTTTTTGTAATCCGGTTGTTCTCAATCTTAACTATCGCCTCCTGTTTTTTATTCAGGGGGGGAAGGGACTAAGGGACTGAAAGTCCCAGGTCCCCAGTCTCCCCCCTGGCTCCAGACTTGAGACTTGCTTCGGGCTTACAGCCCGGCAAGTCTCAAGTCTTCCACCACCCCCCTCTGCAGTTTTGGACTAAAAGTCCAAAACTGCTTCGGACTGGTTGCAGGGGTCTGACCCCTGACATAGGCTTATGTCTGACCCCTGACTAAGCCTAGGTCTGACCCCTGACATAGGCTTATGTCAGGCAACGGTGAGGGCAAAGGAACTCTCGATAATCCGGGGGATTTTAAGGCTCGTGCTTCCCGATCCTGTAAACTGGGTCTTGACCACTGCCTTCCACTCTCCCGCCGTCAGGGGCGGAATAACGCCGATGAGCTTTGCCCCTGAATTTTCCGCCAGAAGACCCGCCGCGCAGTCCCACACAAAATACTCATCCTGCCAGGCCTCACCGAA
>JAITSE010000001.1 GCA_031288005.1 Treponema sp. | reverse complement strand
ATCCTGACAGCAGCGCCAGGGCCGCGGCCAGCAGCACCAAAACTTTTTTGTTAAACACTTTCTTCATGTTCTGCCTCTGCTTCGCCGTTGTTTTTACGGCGTTTTATACGATGCGGACTTGAGGAATTATTCCCGCGCAAATCCTTGTCTGTTCTTTGACTGAGCCTCTTTCGTCTTAAAAAGACTCTACAGTAATTCTATTGTAAAAGCAAAAGCAATGCAAGGGGTAATCTTTGAGTCTATGAAACGCAAAGTTCTGATCTCATATTCTATGAAAGACACGGTTTGTGTCAGGGAAAGAACGCCATAAGGATCATGGGAAGCCGGAATTTTTTGCTCAGGGCCGTTTGACGTCTCTTATGCAAAAAATCCCGGCCATTTATTTTAAGCGTGAAGCGCGGCAAGGTTTTAGCTGTTCAACAGTGCACTGATTTCAGGGCGGTTCCACCGGCGGGCCACCTGGGCTGGAGTTTCGTCAGCGATGTTCCGGGTGTTCTTGTTGGCCCCTAAATCCAGGAGCAATGCGATGAGCTCCGCGCTCCCGTATTGCGCGGCATAATGAAGGATAGTGTTTCCCGCCTTATCTTTGGCAATAATAGAACGGCCTGAGAAAACAGCCCGTACCGGCTCCCGGCCCTTGGCAAGGACTACGGCGGCGGGAGTTTTGCCGTCTCCGCCTGCCGCAAAGGGGTCCGCCCCCGCTTCGGCCAGAAGCCTGGCCGCTTCCCAGTTGTTCATATCCGCTGCCACCCGCAGCGGCGTATGCCCCTCGGCGTCTGTCCCCGATACGCGGCCTCCCTGGTCTATGATGGTTTGAATTATTGACGGCGCGGCTTCGTCGCGGAGAGCTATATGCAGAGGCGAGCGTCCGTCGTCATCGGCGACATATATTCTGTCTTTGGTGAGGAGCGTAGATACCATACGCGGCGAGGTATTCAAGGCGATCCGGAAAGGTGTCGTACCCAGAGAATTTTTCGCATGAATGGAGCAGCCAAAAGAAAGAAGCTGGTTTACAACATCTATGCGATCCATGGTAACCGCTATATGCAGAGGGGTATCGCCGCGGCTGTTTCGTACCGATGGATCGGCGCCCGCATCAGTCAGGCGGTCAATTACCGGAGTATACCCCATCATCACTCCTTCCATCAGGGGAGTATTTCCCTCATTGTCCCGGACATCAGGGTCCGCGCCGTAGCGAATCAGCAGGGTTTCTACGCTGGTAATGCCAAGACGCACAGAATCATGGAGCGGGGTTTTACCGTTCATGGCGTGAGTATTGATATCAACGCCGGCGCCTATCAGCGCTTCTGCGGAATGGGGCGCATTCCAGCGTACCGCCGCGTGGAGAACTGTATTCCCCAGAGTGTCCCGGTACGCGGTGGAAGCTCCCGCGTTGATCAGAGCCTGAATGGTGGAAGCCGAATCGGCCTTTACCGCTACAAACAGCGGCGTTTCGCCTGTAGCGTTTGCCGCATCCGTTAAAGCGCCTTTCTGCACGATCAAGGGAATATGCGTATCCAGCCGCCATTGAGCCGCATAATGGAGAATTGTATTTCCAAGACCGTCCCTGGCTTCCGTAGTGCCTGACGCAAGCATCCATTCCCGTACTCCCGGGGGATAATCCTTTCCAGGGAAGAAGGTCAGGTATATGGGAGTTTCGCCTCTGGCATTTGGCGCAAAGATATCCGCTCCGCGGGACAGCAGCAGGCCGCCGTTTTCCGCGGAATTAAGGCGTACCGCGATATGCAGGCTCGTATCGCCTTCTTTGTTGCGGGCGTTGACCAGGGCCTGTTTGTCAAGGATTAAAGCTATGATCTGCGGATCAGCTCTGTTCAGGGTCGCTAATTGCAGAATCGTGTTGCCTGTGCTGTCGTTTTGGAGGACCGTTTCTTCTGTGATCAGTGCGGTCAGGGCGGAGCGGCGGTCCCGCAGCGCCCGTTCAAAGGGAGTAATCCCTTCGGTATCCACAGCAAAAATGTCGGATTTATACTGCAGAAGCAGAGGAATGTAGGACGCCCGGTTTCCTTGAACCGCCACGTACAGCGGCGTTTTCCCTTCGACATTATGAATTGTAACGTCTGCCCCGGCCAGTAAAAGTGTTTGGAGTATAGCTGTACTCCGGTTCAGGGTAATCACAATATGAAGAGGAGAGTCGCCGTGTTCATCCCGCAGATTGGGAACTGCCCCGTGGGAAAGGAGCATATTCAGGGCTTCCCGGTGGACTTCCGTAGGAACGGCTAAATGCAGCACCGAATTCCCCTTGGCGTCTTGAAGATTTACGTCCGCTCCTCCATCAATAAGGATACTCATAATTTCTATATTTCCAGCCCTGGCCGCTTCGTGGAGCGGCGTAGTTCCCGATGCGTTTTTGACGTTTATGTCCGCCCGCTTATCCAGCAGAAAGCGGACATAGCCGGTATGACCTTCCTGCGCGGCATAGTGCAGAGATGCAATCCCATCGGCCATGCGGATGTCGTAGTTTGAACTTCTCACCGCCGGGGCAAAGTATTCGTATATAGGCGCGTTAGAAATTCCACCTTCAAGGATGAGTTTCTCCGCGGTTTCAGCATAGTTTTTTGTCTGGGTATCGGTAAACGCCAAATCCAGGGGCGTCTTTCCCGCTTTGTCCCGTTTGTTTATCAGCGCCCCGGCATTGAGTATGGCGCTTACGGCGGGCGCGTTTCCTTCCAAAGCCGCCAGATGCAGAATTGTCCTTCCTTCGTCATCAACAGCCTGAACCGATCCCGCGGTAAGGATCGCTTCAAGAAAAGCGGTATTCGCCCGGATAGCCGCAAGCGCGGGAGAAGGTCTGCCGTTTACAGAGCGGTGTATATTTGAGCCTCCCTCCACCAGCACTCTGGCGGTGGCGCCGTCCAGGTTTTCAGAACTTATGTCTAAGGGAGTCCGCCTAAGGCTGTCCTCGGCGTCAATTTTAGCGCCCAAGGAAAGAAAGAAAGACGCAAGCTCCGGCGACTTTTTTTCCGCCGCCGCATGGAGAGGCGTCCTTTCCCGCCCGTCTCTGGCCCCTACATTGACCTCGCCCAGGAACTTTTCCCGCGCCCGCTCGATTTCGCCGCGGTCAATCAGACTCCAAACATCCTCTTCCACAGGCGGAGCGGGTTCCGGCTCAGGCGTTCCCGCGCAGCTCCCGGCAAAAAGAGAAAAAATAATGGTTCCGAATAATATTTTTCTAAAATGACTCATACTATGCCTCATACCCGGATTATCGGCAAAAAGACGCCGGGTATATATAAAAAAAATAGGAAGATTTACCGCTAAGTTAAGGAAGATTTACTGCGAAGCGCGGGCCGTCAAGTCCATTGACACGCCCCGGAAAAATAGACTAGTATAATCGAATAGTTTGCGGCCATGGTGGAACTGGTAGACACGCCAGCTTGAGGTGCTGGTGCCGAGAGGCATGGAAGTTCAAGTCTTCTTGGCCGCAAAAAGGTTTTACGTAAACAAGAAGTTCAAGAAGACTTGAACTTCCGAGACTGCGCCGGCCGGCAGGGAGGAAAAGGGCGCGTGAGGCGCCCGGCAGCAGTCGAGGCGGGCTTTTTGACAAAAACAGGACGTTTTTGACAAAAAGTTCAAGTCTTCTTGGCCGCAAAGGATTTTTAAGACCCCAAGGAACCGGGACAATCTGTCTCCCGTCTCCGGTTTCAGGGTCTTTAGACCCCAAGGAACCATGTACCTCCGGTTCCAGGGTCTTGAGAGCCCCCGTAAGGGGGCTCTCTTTTTTTTCGTATTGATGATTTCGAAAATTGAAAATCTTGGGGTTTTTGAACCAGTGCAACATAAGCAGCCCGTAAAAGCAGCCCCCGGGAGGAGCCCCGTAGAGAAAGTGCGTGGAGTTTTTTCCGCCTAAGCGGAAAAAACTCCTAAGAAACTTTTGCCCCCCCCTTTAGGGGGGCAAAAGTTTCAAGGAATTATCACGCTGAAAATATCGCTGTCCGGGCCTTTTTCAACGGTGCCGTTTTCCCAGCGCACAGCGAAGTACACTTTTTGTCCCCGCTGGTCCTCCTCAAACGCAAGTTCCAGGGGGGTCCTTGTGGCAAAGGCTGAATGGGGAAAATCCTTTACCCTCGCAGGCGGCGCGTCCATGATTCCCCAAAGACATTCAATGCCGTGGACATGACCGGGCTTGCCCCAGCGCAGGGCGTTCTTGGCGCGGAATTTTATCCGCGCGATCCTGGGCAGGGGCGTCTCAATATCGATCTCTGGAACATCCTGCGGCCTGGGCGCGGGCGTGCGCGTGTTGTCGTGGATAGGTATCCTGAAAGCCCTCCGCAGTTCATCGGTCATGGCGTCGTTATTCTGCAGATTATTCCGCGTGAACACCTCTTCAAGATGAATAAGCTGCGCCTTCTTGTCGTTTTTTTCCTGCATATCCACTTTGGTATACTCCGCGGTCCGGCACTTTTCGTGCAGGGCCCTTACCTGTATATGCAGGGTCTTAAGCTCCGTGATTTTGGCCGCGGGCAGGTTCAACTCCGCCCTGTGAAGCTCCGACATGGCGACAAGATTTTCGCTCCACTCCACAAAATCCGCCTCTTTACTTGGAATGTAATTCATGCTCCTTTTCCTTCTTGGAGACTAACTGTTTAGTCCCCTGTTTGTTTTATATAAAGCCGTCCCAGAGGGGCGGTCTTATTAAGTGTAATAACGTTCTTATTAAGTGTAATAACGTTCTTATTAAGTGTAATAGCGGTCTTATTAAGTGTAATAACGTTCTTATTAAGTGTAATAACGTTCTTATTAAGTGTAATAGCGGTCTTATTAAGTGTAATAGCGGCCTTATTAAGTGTAATAGCGGCCTTATTAAGTGTAATAGCGGCCTTATTAAGTGTAATAACGTTTTTAGTAAGTGTAATAACGCCGATGGGTTTGAGACCAGTGAAGCTGGTCTCAGGGCGGGCTTCGTTAAGATCGTTATATAATTCATTGTGGTATAAGGAATTGTAGGGGGGGGGGGGGGGGGGGGTAGAATTGCGGCGGAAGAATCGTAGAAGTCAAAGCTGTCTTTGCCCTGGCGGACATTGCCGCCTCCTCCCTGTTGAACGTCTGTTAAGCCGTCATAATATAACAGAGCCTGGAAAAAAGCAAGGGTTTTTTACTAATCTTTTCAACCTTTAAGGGAGCGCGGGATAAGGCGCAGGTCCTTGTATGATAACGAATCGCGTACTTGAGGCTTTTGGCTCCAAAGTTGAAAAGATGAGTATTAATCTTTTCAACCTTTAAGGGAGCGCGGGATAAGGCGCCGGTCTTTGTATGATAACGAATCGCGTACTTGAGGCTTTTGGCTCCAAGCTCAAATATCCCGGAGAAAGGCGAGGTAGCCCCGGTAGGTGATATAGAGGTCCATCTTGCTGATCACTTCAAAGGGGGAATGCATGGAAAGCACGGGAATCCCGCAGTCAAGCACGTCCACGCCCAGGTTGGCTATGTACTTGGCTATGGTCCCGCCGCCGCCCTTGTCGACTTTGCCCAGATCGCCGTACTGCCAGGGGACCTTGTTTTTGTTCAGGGCTGACTGCACCTTAAAGCAGAATTCGGCGTTGGCGTCGCTGCCTCCTGTCTTCCCCGCGCCGCCTGTGTACTTTGTCAGGGTCATGCCCTTGTTGAAGAAGGCGGCGTTTTTGCGGTCATAGAGGGAATCGAAGTTGGGATCAAAGGCCGGGTTGACGTCCGCCGAAAGCATGGCGGAACGGCTCAGGCTCAGGCGCAGCGCAATTTCTGAGTACGGGGCGCCGCTTTTTGAAAGAAGGCTGGCGATAAAATTTTCAAAGAGCCGGGACTGGGCGCCGGTGTTTCCCATAGAGCCGACTTCTTCTTTGTCTGTAAATATGCAGACAAGCGTTTTCAGGGGGGGCGTTTCCTGGGCGGCCAGTTCCAGGACGGCCCGCATAGCGGCGTAGGCGCAGGACCTGTCGTCATGGCCGTAGGCGCCTATCATGCTGCGGTCAAATCCCAGGTCTCTGGCTTTGAAGGCCGGCACCAGTTCCAGTTCCGCCCCGGCAAAGTCCTGCTCCACAATGCCGTATTTTTCATAGAGCAGGTTTAGGATGTTGAGTTTGACTTTTTCCTTGACCTTGCTGTCTTTGAAGGGCCGTGATCCCGCGAGGGTATTTAAATCTTCTCCCGGCACGGCTTCGGAAGTTTTCTTCTGCATCTGCTCCTTGGACATATGCGGCAAAAGGTCGGTAATCGTAAAGACCGGGTCGCTCTCATCTTCACCTATCCTGATATCGACAAGGGTCCCGTCCTGCCTGAAAACCACGCCGTGAAGGGCCAGGGGGATGGCCGTCCACTGGTAATTTTTGATACCTCCGTAATACTGGGTGTCCAAAAGGGCGAATTCCGCCTCTTCGTACAGGGGATTGGTCTTGAGGTCTATGCGGGGGGAATCCACGTGCGCGCCCAGGATGTTGAAGCCTTCTTCCAGGGGTTTTTGGCCAATGACGGCGAAGACTAGAGACTTGCCCCGGTTGTTTTGATACGCCTTCGCGCCGGGCGCCAGGGGGCCTTTTTCGTGAAGCAGCTCCTCTATGTCCCGGAAGCCCGCGCTGTCCAGCGCCGCCAGAACTTCGGCGGTAAACTCCCTCTCTGTTTTTCCTCTTTCAAGGAAGCCGGCGTAATCTTCCGCAAAGCGGCTTATGTTTTCGCCGTCTTTCTGGCTTGCCTCGTCCCAGCAGTTTTTTTTGCCGGCGCAGAGCTTTTCCGCAAGCTGCTGCCCCGCCGTTTTGTTTTCGGCATTATCGTCTATAAGTCCCACAGAGTACTCCTTCTGTATGATGCAAGGTCAGCGTTTGTATTTTAATGTCTCCAAGGCCGCGCTGCCTCTGCTCAGTTCAAACCAGAGTTCTTTTCCCGCCTTTTCCCGGAGGGCGCGGTAGAAGCCCGCTAAATCCTGGATGGGAGTGCCGTTGAGCGAGATAAGCCGGTCTTCCCGCTGGATGCCGATGACAGCCGCCGGGCTCTCGGGAACAACTTGAGCGGCAATGACGCCCTTGGTATCCTTGCTCAGATTGAGGCCGCTCCTTATGGAATCGGTGATGGGAACCACGTATACGCCGGGCCAGAGTTTTTTGTTCTCCGCCGCGACGGTTTCGCTCCTGACTTCGATACGAATGGTAAGTTCCTGAACCGCGCCGTCCCGGAAAATTGTGAAAACCGCCCGTTCGCCCGGCTTTATGTCCGCTACCGCCAGGGTCAGGGCGCTGCTTCCCCGCATTTCCTGCCCGTTGAGGTGAGTTATGAAGTCCCCGGGCTGTATCCCGCCTTTGTGAGCCGGGGAATCAATAAACACCTGGGTGGCCAGGGCGCCCCGCTTCCCGGTAAGTCCCAGGGCCTGGGCGCTTTCCCTGTCCGCGTCCATGAGGGACACGCCAAGCCAGCCGTCGCCGATTTCCCCGGAACTGAGAAATTTCTCAATGGTGCGTTTCGCGTTGTTAATCGG
The DNA here is from genome assembly GCA_031288005.1 of Treponema sp. The sequence continues at coordinate 6,425 of JAITSE010000001.1, read as the reverse complement.
AATGGCGAAGCCCAGGCTCACGGAGCCGCCGCTTGGATTATTGCTGGCTATCCATGTATTGATCCCTATGACCTCGCCGCGGATGTTCACCAAGGGGCCGCCGGAATTTCCCGCGTTAATGGGAGCGTCGGTCTGGATGAAGTCGTTGATATTATTTCCGGGTCCGCCGGTCCGGCCCAGGGCGCTCACTATACCCATAGTTACCGTGGACATTAATTGCAGGGGGTTCCCGACAGCAATGGCCCAGTCTCCTACTCTTACGTCATTTGAATCGCCCAGCACCGCAAGGGGATAAAAATCCTTTGTCTTGAAGGATACCATGGCTAAGTCCCTGCGCTCATCTTTGTCCACAAGCTCCGCGGGATATTCTTTGCCTTCATTGGTAAGCAGCGTGATTTCATTTACATCCTGCACTACATGATAATTGGTAAGCACATAATAGACGTCCTTTTCCTGGCGGACGATGATTCCAGAGCCCATGCCCTGAGAACGGTACTCTCTTTCCTGCCCGCCGCTGTCCGGCGCGTCTTCCCGGGGGCCAAAGAAAAATTCCCAGGGAATGCCGTTAAGATTGGGAACTTGCTGCCGCCGTACGGATACGGTTTTAATTTCCACCACCGAGGGGACTACCTTATCCGCGACAGCCCGGAAAGCTGTCTGGAGGCTTTCAGCTACAGCCAGGGCGTCTTTGGGTATGATCACGGCGCCTTCTTCAGCCCTGGCGGTCTTCGTTTGTGGAGTAGAACAGGAAAAAGATAAAACAGCCAGGGAGAATCCAAAGATTGATCCCATAAGCACTAAGTTGAAAATAAAAATTTTTTTGGCGGTTAAAAGTCTTTCCATCGAGAATACTTCGGCAAATTTCATAGATTCATTCTCCTAAATTATTTAGATTTGTTCCGTAACCCGGCTGGCGCGAACTCTGATATCGCTGAACTCTGAATTCAGCGATATCTTAATTCTACGAATCCTAAGTTAGACAACAACTCTGTTATAGAATTATTGCGGGGTTCTTTTGAAATGCGGACCCCTTTTAGCCTTTGGCTAAAGTCTTGCAAAACGCGCATTTTTCATGCGGCTGTTCAAAACTGAAGTGGAACAGCCTCCTTAATATATAATAATAAAATTTTCCCCCAAATAAGTTACATCCCGCCGGCGTTTTTGCCGTCAGGGGGAATCTTCGTCCGTAAAATTTCCGTATTGATCCAGTTTGCCGGTGAGTATCTCCGTATGATCCGGAAAAATAGCCACCGTGTGTTCCCAATGGGCGGAAATCTCGTCATCGGCGGTTGCCACAGTCCAACCGTCTTCCATGATTTTCACATCGCCTGTTCCCTGGTTTATCATAGGCTCTATGGCGATGACCAGTCCGCGGGTCATCCGGGGGTTGGGGCCGTGGGGGGTATTGGGCACCGCCGGGTCCTCGTGAACCGCAAAACCTACGCCGTGGCCGCAAAACTGGTGGACCACCCCGTAACCATAGGATCTTGCGTGGGATTCCACGGCCCGGGATATCTGAAGAAGCCGGTCCCCGGCCTTGACCGCCGCTATGCCCTTGTAGAGGCACTCGCAAGTCACCTGGTTGAGCTTGCGGGCTGCCGCGCTCACCGCGCCGGCTTCCACCGTCAGGGCCTGGTCACTGATAAAGCCCCCCAAGTCTATGCCGCAGTCCAGGGAAACCAAGTCCCCCAAGGCGATCTTCCGCCGGGACGGGATACCGTGGATGACTTCGTTGTTGATCGAAATGCAGAGGGCTCCTGGAAAAGGCTTGTTTTTGGGACCGTAGCCTAAAAACGCCGGTTTGCCCCCGGCTTTTTTTATCCAAGTTTGCGCCCACCTGTCCAACTCTATTGTTTCTACACCGGGCTTTACAAGGGGGACAAGCTCCCGGAACATAGCGCTTAAGACCTTACAGGACTCGCGGATTCCGTTGATTTGTTTTTCATTCTTCAAGCGAAACATACTTTCCCTTATGCAGCAGATTTGTTCACCGCAAACCGCGTTTCCGATGTTTACGCCGTTCCCGGTAAACAAGTCCAATAACTAAAATTATTGAACAACGATATTTAGTTTCCGCCTTAACCGCGCCGTAATAGGCATAGCCGGGTTTCGTTTTAGGGCCTCCCGGAAAACAGCTTCAGCGCTGGCTTGCCGGTCCATGCGTATCAGGGTTTCCACCATAGACCGCATCCACCGGGCCTCGTCTTTGGATGAAAACCCAAGCCCCAGAAGGAGTTCCAAACATTCAAGATATGTTTCGCTGCCTACCGCGGATTTGAGCCGCAGCCGCACAAGTTCTTTTAGGGAGTTCTCAATCACAACGCTGAAATGCCGGAAATAGGGCCGGCGGCGTTCCTCCCGAATTAAATCCGCAAAGAGCATAAAGGCTTCGTAGTAACATTCCCGTTTTTCAAGCTCTTCGGCCAGAATATAGGAGCAATCCATCCAGTCTTCCCTGTCAAGATATTTTTTCATCATAAAATCCAGACCGCCTTGGGACCTCCACGCAGCAAGAGCTTCTTCTTCTTCCAGGTGAAGAAGATCAAAAAAAATAAGTTTCGCCTGGCTTGCAGGATCGCCTGAGTTTTGCCGCAGGTAGTCCCGGTAATTGAAGCCCCCGGCCTTGAGATCTGAAGGATCTCTTACAAAACGAAGGTAGGCCCGGTCATATTCGTAACGCCGGTCCACGTTAGAAAGAACTTCATAGGCGGTAATAAGTTTCCGCATGGCTCTGGAATCGCCGTTTCCTGCAATATCCGGATGGATGCGCTTTGCTTTTTCCCTGAACGCCCGCTTAATATCCCCGGAATTTGCGTCCTCACTTATACCGAGGAGGGAGTAGTAGTTTTCCATGATAGGAATTACGCGCCCATTCGTTTGCCCAGGATTTCCGCGTGGGAGGCGTTCAGGATAATATCGCTCCAGTTGATCACAATTCCTTCGCGTTCCATTATGCGCATAAGGTTGGCCAGGGCCTTGCCTGGAAATGGGTTAGTTTTTCCTAGAAATGCCGCGCCCTTCCTGCCCGCGATTCCGCTGACCGAGGAGAGGATTTTTTGGATGGCGTCGGGCATCCTGCCGCTGAAAATGGAAATGGACTCGGCAACCGCCGCGATATATTCGTAACCCGGCAGGCGCGAACCGTCTTCAGTCCAGGCGTCAATCACATCCGCCCGGTGCCCCATGGACTCCATCCCTTTAGCCAGGGCCTTTACATAAGCGGGGATGCCATTTCGCCGGGCGGCCGCGCTGATAATCGCTATTCTCATCGTTAAGACTGCTTATAAATCTGATCGACCGAAGGCTCTTTCACCAAAAGGACGGAGCATTTGGCGTTCACCATGATTTCCCGGTAAGAGTTAGAGATAATGTCCCTGGCGTTCCTGTCCTTTTCCCAGCCGCCCAGGACTATCAAATCCGCCTTCCGCTCGCCTGCGGCCTGGATGATCTCCGTGTAAACCGCTCCCCGGCGTATATCCCGCTCAATCTTGATCCCCTTGGCGCGGGCCAATTCTTCCACAAAAGAAAGATACCTGTCTCCGTTTGCCTCCAGGCTCCTTTCGTACTCTTGGCTTTCCTCCTGAATAAAAATTTTGCTCAGAGTAAGCTGCCGTATAGTCGCGGTATCTACTACATAAACCGCCGAAAGCCGGCACCGGTACTGTTTTGCCATGACAATAGCGTACTTCGCGGCTATAATAGAAGCGTCAGAACCGGTTACCGCAGCAATAATGTGTGAAAAAATAGGCCTGCTCATCTTTCATCCCCAGAGACCGCACTCTGGCCGGAATATTTCGGCGCCGGCCTGTCCGCGGCTCCTTTCTTCTTCAGCAGCTTGCTTGAGAAAAAAGCATCCCTGTCTTTTTCTTCAAGAGCGGCTTCTATATACGTCTTTGTCTCTCTGGCGCCGGGAATAACCATTTTTTCCAGCGCGTTGACCCGGCGCTGGGTTTTCCGTACCTCCCGGGCCAGCCTCCATGCGATGGTCCTTACCGCCGCCAACTCAGTGAGTATCTTCAGCAGATCAAAAAATTCTAACACGGTTTCATCGCATTCAGCAAATGAATTTGCGGGCGAATATTTAAGCTCAATGCCGGGAAGCTGTACCTCAAGGCCCGGCAGGTGCATCCCCGCCACGAAAACCCGCTTTTCCCCTAAATCAAAACGGTAGCGAATGTTCCGGGAAAGTCTATCTGCCCGCTCCCGGCCTACAACTATGAGCATCCGCTTGAGCGCGGGATACGCCGTAGCAAGGCGGGTGTCCATATCCCGTTCAAGTATCTTGACCTGCTCCACCTTCTGCATCAATTCCATGACCAGGATTTCCCGCTTCTGTTCCAAAAGATCATAACCCTCTTCGGCGGTGGCGAGCCGTTCTTTGACCCTGATGAGGTTGCTTTTAGTGGGCGCGATCTGTTCGCGGGGCATAAAATCTCCCTGACTGTATTATTTGGGCAGTTCCAGATATCATTTTGGAACCGCTTAAATTATACTATAAAAAAAAGGATTTTAACAAGCCGCATTGCCGTAAGTAAAATCTAAACGCCGGGGGCCGCCCCTTCCGGCAGTTCCTCGAACAATTTGATCCCGATGTCCCTCTTTCACTCAAACTTAGGCTTATCGAACAGAAAAAAATTCCGGCCCCATCCTGCTCGAAAGAAACCGGACGCGGCTCTTGAATAGAGTTGTTCATTGAAAACTGTGGAAACACCGGAAACGCGGAAACTTCGGAAACTTCGGAAACTTCGTTTCCGCGTTTTCGGTGTTTCCGATAGCGGGAACCGTGATTATATCAGTTTTGAAGCAGTCTATAATACGGAATAAACCCTCGACAATTCCTGAAATAATCTCATAATGCGTCCTAAGATCGAGTGTTTTTCTTGGCCGCTCTTTGAATAGTCTTGTAATTCTTGTTGCATCCATCTGAAGCCGCTGCTCTAAAATCATTCACAGGATACAGCATACCACGAATCAGATAATTCGTGTTTCCATAACTTCTTTTCTCCTGCGGTGAATAATGATGACATAAATACACTCTCATTGCAGTATGCCCCGAAAACTGTTTGTGTTCACTGATTCTCTACCAAGATCAAAGGATGCGGTTTTTCAAACGCAGGTTCAATTTTTTTGAATCGCCGTCCATATCTTCCTGCGTACTGTCCGGGAGTCCATCGGAATGTATTCCTGGCTATCAAGCAAATCCAGTTATACAGAGCGGCTCTTGCATTTTACCGGCTTTTACTTTCGCAGAACAGCTGTCTATAATGGTCATTTCCGGTATTTTCCCTGGAGCAGTAAATCTTTCAGCATCAGTTTTTTCAACTCCTCTTTCATGTGAAAAAATATAATTCTAGATAGTTTTTATGATATGGTATAAGTTAAGAATATTCTTTATAAGTTATTAGCTAAGTTCTTCAGGCGGCTATTGCGTTTCCAGATATTCTTTAACGGTATCTCACCCCTCATCTGTCATTTTGGGGAGCGCAGCCTCTGATCCCTTCTAGCTTCAATGTGCCTGATCTCGGCCATAACAGGATTATAGCTTCCTTTACCATGCCTCATTCAGGTTCACGGGCAACGCTATGGGTGTGGCAGTGATCCTGGACTGCTGTTCAGCGCCGCCGCTATAGCCGAAGGCTTAAGTCTCTCGATCATAAAGCAGTTTGAAAATTTCCAACCGTTCTACTAATGCCAGCCTTTGACAGCGCATCATTCTTCCTAATGCGTTATACTTTTTGTATTAGGAACTCAAGTTACGCAAGAACGCCATTATCCCCCAGGTTAAAAGCAGACAGTAATTCCATCGCCCTCTTCAATGATGCCAGGTAAATCTGTGATTTTACTGCGAAGTGATTGTACCCGTGCTTGAGTTTTGCTAACTCTAATTTTGTATATGCGTATATTGACGCATATACATGATTGCTTTGTGTCCGCTCCGTATGCGCAGACGAACTCCCTATGCTCGTATTTTGTTTTATACTTTCATGATATACCTCAACACCCCATCGTTTCTTATAGAGTGTCTTGAACCGGTCACCGTTCATTGTTTTATCATTGGTTACCAGATACCGAACCCCCCACAGACCCGTCTTTGTTTTTAAAGACTTGTTTATAAAGAACTACCGGAAATTTCAAATCCTTTAAATATACCGGCAGAGGATTCTCATCAGGTATTCCCATCCGATCTATCCTGATAAAATGACCTTTTCCCCTCTCTTGTTCGTTTGCCGCCACCAGGCGGTTGTCTTTGATTTCAAAAATAAATGTCTTCCCTTTCTTTTCGATAAATCTCATGTTTTCCTCCGACGCAAACCAAGAATCGGCCAATATATACCCGAATTCCATATGTTTCTGTATCGTTCGATTTATCATATCACGCATCATTTCATTCTTGCTTTGCTCTTCTTACCCGCCGCTCTTTCCCC
>JAITSE010000102.1 GCA_031288005.1 Treponema sp. | reverse complement strand
TCCCGTGCCACCTCCCCACCCTCACCCACCAGCCCCCCCACCACCCCACCAGGCGGTTCCCCTTCCAGTACCCACGACCAATACCCGTCTCCCCAAAAATTACCGCAACTCCCATCCTTCGCGTTATACCTCTGGGCGAATACCTGCTTCACCCACTTCATTATCTCAGGCAGCAGCAACCCATCCGCCGGCTTAATGTAGAAAGTAAGCATATCCCCCGCCATCCACAGCAGCCTGACCTCAAAGTCATAACGGCCCCGCGCCTGCTCAAAGACCTGCAATAAAAGCGCCGCAGCCTCCTTCCGGCTGAACAGATGTTCGCGGTTGTTTATGCGGGTAATAATCTCATACCACACATTGTGATCAAGGATACGAAGACTTCTCATACCCTCTGTATGGCATTGAGGCGCGGTTTTGCTTTACTTTCAGGGTAAAAAAATGAAAAAATTATTTGAAAGAGAAGAATACCCAATGTCCGGGGAAATATACCAAAAACTCTTTTGGAACCGGCTCCACAGATCCATGCGTTCTATCCTTATGCTAAGATTGACAAACCCCCTAAAGCTTTCTAATATCAATCATAGATTAAGGGGCTTACATAGAGATGATAATTATCGGAGAAAAAATCAACGGTTCCATTCCCAGGATAGGCGCGGCAATTGTCGAAAGGGACGAAGCCTGCATCAGGGAGCTGGCCAGGAAGCAGACCGACTGTAAGGCGTCCTATCTGGATGTGTGCGCTTCGGTTTCTCCCGATAAGGAACTTGAAACCCTCAAATGGCTGGTGGATGTGGTTCAGCAGGAGTCGGACCTTCCCCTCTCCTTGGACAGCCCCAACGCCGGGGTCTTTGCCGAGGCAATCGGGTTTTGCAAAAAACCGGGCATAATCAATTCGGTTTCTATGGAGGGCGATAAGATCGAAAGAGTCTTCCCTGTTATCGCCGATACCGAATGGCGATGCGTGGCCCTTCTCTGCGACAATACGGGGATTCCCGATTCCGCTGAGAAACGGCTTGAAGTCTTTGAGCGGATTCTGGAAAAGGCCGGGGAATATGGGATCGCGCCGGGGAGACTTTACGTCGATCCGGTGGTTGAAATGCTCGCATCTTCCGAAGACGGCACCCTCAAAATCTTTGACACTATACGAAGCGTAAAGACCCGCTGCCCGGATGTCCATATCACTTCCGGCGCCAGCAATATCTCCTTCCACCTTCCACTCAGAAAATTTATCAATCGCAGCTTCATCATCCTCTGCATGGGCGCAGGCATGGACAGCGCCATCCTGGACCCCGCCAATGAAGACATGCTGGCCCTCATCTACGCCGCCGAAGCCCTCCTGGGCAAGGACGAAATGTGCATGGAATATATAGGCGCCTACCGGGAGGGTTTGTTTGGGGGTTAATGGGGGGTCCGGGGGGTCCGAGACCCCCCGGCGGGGCGTTGCGGTGCAGAGCCCCGCTGAGGGGGGTGCCGGAAGCCGTAGGCTGGAGGCATGGGGGAGACTTCCCCCCTCCTGAGTACGCCTCACATTTTCTTTACCGACTGCCTACCATGTCTTTATCCCGTTTCTACAGATAGGGCCTTGACAATTCATTCAAATTACTTTATAAAGAAACATCATTACTATTTATAGAATGTCAAGGAGGTTTTATGGCAGATCAGAGGATCCCTCAGGAGTTAAAGGCCTTTGCGGGAGAGTATCAGCGAATCCCGGTGTCAAAAACCATTCCGGCCCTTAACCGGACGCCGGTGGAGGTTTTTAAGATACTCAAGAATGTGAGCCGCCAATGTTTCATCCTGGAGAGCCTTGAGGATTCTGGGCTTTGGGGGCGCTACACATTCCTGGGCTGCGATCCCAAGCTGGAGATAAGCTGTATCAACGGGGAACTCAGCATCAGGAACGGGACCTGCATCAGGCTCTCCGGGGCGGATCCGGGGGAGCATATCCGAAGGATTCTCGAAGAGAACCGGAGTCCCCGTCTTCAGGATATGCCGCCTTTTACCGGCGGGCTTGTGGGCTACTTCTCCTACGACTATGTGAAGTACGGCGAGCCCGCGTTGAATCTGGACGCCGAGGACCAGGAGGGCTTTAAGGATGTAGACCTTATGCTCTTCGACAAGGTGATTGCCTGGGACCGGCTGGAGCAAACCATTATCCTGCTTTTAAATATCAGAACCGACGCCCTGGAAGAGAACTACAACCGGGCGCTGATGGAACTGGACTCTCTGGCCCGCCTGCTGGAATCTGGCCGGGCCGCGGAGATGAAGCCCCTCAGCCTGCTTTCGCCATTTCGCCGGCTTTTTACCCAGGAGCAGTACTGCGCCATGGTGAAGAAGGCCCAGGATTACATCCGGGAGGGAGACATCTTCCAGGCGGTGCTGTCCAACCGGCTTGAAGCGGATATGGAGGGCAGCCTCTTTGATACGTACCTGGCCCTTAGGGAGATTAATCCGTCGCCCTATATGTTCTACTTTTCCAGCGATGACGGGGGCGGGGGGCCGGGCCAAGGGCCGTTCGAGATCGCGGGGGCTTCCCCTGAAACGCTGGTGAAGCTCAAGGACGGGATTCTCTACACCTTTCCCCTGGCGGGTACCCGAAGGCGCGGCAAGACGCCCGAAGAGGATGAGGCTCTGGAAAAGGAGCTTCTCTCGGATCCCAAGGAACTTGCGGAACACAATATGCTCGTGGACCTGGGGCGGAACGACCTGGGGAAGGTGAGCGAGTTTGGCTCCGTGGAAGTGGAAAAATACCTTACCATAGAACGGTTCTCCCATGTGATGCACATAGGCTCTACCGTGCGGGGGAAGATACTTGGGGGAAAGACCGCCCTGGACGCGGTTAACGCGGTGCTTCCCGCCGGCACCCTGTCTGGAGCGCCCAAGATACGGGCCTGCCAGATCATCAACGAGCTTGAGAACAACAAGCGGGGCATTTACGGCGGGGCCATAGGGTACATAGATTTTTCGGGCAACATGGATACCTGCATCGCCATAAGAATCGCCTTCCGCAAAGGCGGCAAGGTCTTTGTCCGTTCCGGGGCGGGGATAGTCGCCGACAGCGTTCCTGAAAGCGAATACCAGGAATGTGAGAACAAGATGCAGGCGGTGATAAAAGCCCTGCAAACCGTGGTTTGAGCGGAGGCGCAAAAAAATGATTCTACTTATAGACAACTATGATAGTTTTTCCTACAATCTTTACCAGCTTATCGGCTCGATAGACCCGCGAATCCGGGTGATACGCAATGATGAGCTTTCAACTGGAGAGATTGAGGCTCTGTCCCCGGAGCGCATTGTCATATCGCCGGGACCGGGTAAGCCGGCGGACGCGGGGGTCTGCGTGGAAGCGGTCAGGCGCTTTGCGGGGAAGGTTCCGCTTCTTGGGGTATGCCTGGGGCATCAGGCGATTTGCGAGGCTTTCGGCGCGGTGGTTTCCTACGCGGGGACGCTGATGCACGGGAAGGCATCGGCGGTTACGGTGGATACCGGGTCGGCTCTGTTCGCGGGACTGCCGTCGCTTATACAGGCCGGGCGTTATCATTCCCTGGCGGCTGTGGCGGATACTATTCCGCCGGTCCTTGTTGTTACCGCCCGTTCAGGCGATGGGGAAATCATGGCGGTACAGCACCGGGATTATCCCGTGTACGGCGTGCAGTTTCACCCTGAATCTATTTTAACTCCTTTTGGAAAGCGGATTCTGGAAAACTGGTGTTGTTTGCGGGGCGCAGGGTAATTTGCGAAGCAAGCGCAGCTTGCAGGAGGGGTCAGACCTCGGGAACCAATGCGGGAGAATTGCGTAGAACCAGTGCGGAGAGTTTTTTAACCTTCAAAAAAGTTCACGGCGGCAAAGTGTTCAAGGGAACCGCAGGTTCCCAAAACTCCAGGCAATCAGGCGGAGCCTGATTGCAGGGGTCAGACCTAGGCTATGGTCAAGGGTCAGACCTAGGCTATGGTCAAGGGTCAGACCTAGGCTATGGTCAAGGGTCAGACCTAGGCTATGGTCAAGGGTCAGACCTAGGCTATGGTC
>JAITSE010000016.1 GCA_031288005.1 Treponema sp. | reverse complement strand
TTAATGATGTGGAAAACGACAAGCGGCATCTTGCGGCCATCTCCCAGGAGATAGGGTACCCCTCCAAGACCATGATGGCCGTCCCCATGCGGATCAAGGATGAATGTCTTGGGGTTATTGAACTGCTCAATAAAAAAAATAAAAAGTATTTTTCCCGGGACGATCTGGAGTGGCTTGAGATATTTGCCAACCAGGCCGCGCTGGCCATCCAGAACGTCCGGAGCTTTGAGAAGGCCCGGGATGAGATTCAACTGTTACAGGAACAGCTTACGGTTGATCAGGGCTATCATACCCTGATCGCCAAGAGTTCCCTAATGCTTGAAAAGCTGGAGCTAATTGACCGGATCGCAAAAACCGGTTCCTCGGTCCTGATAACCGGTGAAAGCGGGGTAGGGAAGGAGCTCTTTGCGGAACAGATACACCTCCGCAGCCCCCGCAGCCAGGCGCCCTTTGTCCGGGTGAACTGCGCGGCCCTTCCCGAAGGGCTCCTGGAAAATGAACTCTTCGGCCATGTAAAGGGGGCCTTTACCAGCGCGGTCGCGGCCCGCCGGGGCCGTTTTGAAGCTGCCGACGGAGGAACCATTTTTCTTGACGAAATCGGGGACCTTCCCCTGTCCCTGCAGGCAAAGCTCCTGCGGGTAATTCAACAGAAGACCTTTGAAAAGGTCGGCTCCGATGCTTCGGTCACCGTGGATGTACAGATCCTGGCGGCGACCAATAAAAACATAGAAAGCCTGGTGGAACGGGGCGAATTCAGAAACGATCTGTACTACCGGCTTAACGTGCTGCCCGTGTTTATCCCCCCCCTGCGGCAGCGGCCGGAAGACATACCGGAACTGGCGGCTTTTTTCCTGAAAAAATGCATGCGGAAGGTAAACAAACAATTTGAGGGTTTTTCGGATCAGGCCATGGAGGCGCTGTTGTCCTACACATGGCCCGGCAACGTCCGGGAACTGGAAAACTGCGTGGAACGGGCCTGTGTTATCGGCCGGAATCGCCTGATACAGCGGGAGGATCTCTTTTTGGAACGGAACGATGCCTCTTCCCCGGAAGAGACATCGGGAAGCCGTGATCTAAAAAGGGCGATGAACATCTTTAAGGCCCACTTTATAAAAAAGGTGCTGGAAGAAAATAAGTGGAATCAGACCGAGGCGGCTAAGGCCCTGGATATACAGAGGACATACCTGTCCAGGTTGTTGAGAGAGTTGGATATAACAATCCCAAGGAGTAACTGATATGGCAACGACGGATGAAAAAAAAGAATCCGGGACACTTACCGAAAACCTTGCGTACTTTATTCAGAAGAACCGCAGGATCATCTTTATGATTGCCGGCGTGGCGGTCATCATCATTGTTGGTTTGGTGGTAGTTTTGGCGGTACAGGAGCGGGTCCGGACCGGGGCCCTGAGCGCCTTTGAAGCCTTTAACGACCGGTATGAAGCCCTGCGTTTTGACATAAACGAAAGCGCAAAGGCTGAAGAAGTGGCCGCGCTGCTGGAGGAGCTTTCCGTCTTTGCCGGAAAAACCGCCGCCTTCCCCGGCGCCCGGGCCTATGCCCTGATCGCGTCGATTCACATGGACAGAAAAGACTGGGCGGAGGCCGAGCGAAACTGGACCCTGGCGGCCGGGAAGGGTAAAAAAACCTATCTCGCCGCGGCGGCCTTCTTCAACGCGGGGGTGGCGGCGGAGGAGCAGGGTAACGCCGAAGGCGCCATTGCCCATTACGGCGAAAGCCTTGCCCTGGCGGATACTTTTTCCCAGGCCCCCAGGGCCCAGTTTGCCATAGGCCGGCTCCGGGAAGAACAGCGGAACCGGGAAGCCGCCCTGGAGGCCTACCGGACGCTGACGGAAAAGTGGCCCTCCGAAACGGTGTGGGTAAACCTTGCCAACAGCCGCATCATCGCCCTGAACGGCGGCACCTAGGGCAGGGGAGGGCTGCTCCTTGAGTACACGGAGTAACGTTAAAATTGATTCTATTGACGCGGATTAAGTACGGGGCGGTATCCCTGTTGCTGTCTCTCCTCTCTGTTTCCTGCGGCATGGAGGATTATCTCTACCTGTACCCGGTTCCCGCGGGGAATATCAACAAAACCCTGAACACCCTGGCCGTCTTTAACCTCCCCGACATTGATCTGGACAACTTCTATTATTTTACTTGCTTTACCATCTACTACCGCATCTATATCAGCGATATTGACGAATCCGGGGCCATAGCCATCGGAAACCTGAGCCGCATTAACTCAAGCCTGGCCTCCGATTATGCCGCCTTTGAACCCTATACCAACAGCGATACGACGATCTCCACATCCATGGCTACGATCTTCAAGAATCGCAGTTATTATACCCTTACCGTATTCGGTGACGATCTTGATTCCGTATTATCAAAGTCCAGGCTGAACACAAACGGCAACCGGCTTGCGGACAATTCCGTAACAATCGATTTTTCTCCGGCCCCCGGGGCTCTGCCCGTGATCGTCGTAAACGGTACGAGTTATCCCCTGTACCGTTCCAACGGCGACGGCGCCTTTGAGCCGGCGCCGCAGGAGCGGTATTTCAGAAACACCGCCGAATTAAACCGCAGCGAAAACATCAAACCCGCCATTAACGCCGATGTGGTTGATAAATCGGATATCAGCGGAACCCGTTATGCCTATGTTTCCATGTACATCGTGGTCACCGGAACCGATCCCAATTATACGGCGATCTATTCACAGCCCACCCATGTCAGTTTTTTCCGTTTGCCCGAATAGGGCGCGGCGGTACATTGATCATTCATGCCGTTTATTTTACTAACTATAATGTATGTTCTGTCTACCGATGTCGGGTTTAATTGCGTAGCGTTCCGGGTTCGCGCGTACAGCGCCGGGATCAGCCGTAGATGTGCCGGTATACCGCAAAATAGGAAGCCGGTTTTTCTCCCTCCGCCGAATCTGCAGGAATCGTCGGATCTGAGGATTCCCGCAGATCCTGCAGATCCGCGGGAGCCGTCGGCTCCACAGGAGCCGATGGATACCGGGCAAAAACGGTTTTTCTCCTCAGCCCGAACAGGGAGGCTTCGCTTCCTCCGGATGCGCCGCCTCCGAAGGGTGCGCCGGATCCGGAGGATGCGCCGGATCCGGAGGACCCGCCGGAATCCAGGAACAGCCGTCGGTATCTTTTCTCCGCCGCGGCCCTGACGTATACCACGCCTGAGGAGTCCGCCGGAAACTCCGGATCTTCCGGAAGGGGCTTCCCGCCGGGGGACGTCCCGTACCCGGAACCCCACAACAGGGATGGGGCGGCGTATTTCTTTGTCCCCGGCGCAATGGTTACCCCCAGGGCTTCCTGTACCCGGAAACCCGGGGGAAGAACCGGATTAAGAAGCCGGATAAAATCCCCGGGGCTGAGGGGTTTTTCCGTGTCCAGGGTGGCAATTTCTCCTTCCGCGGCGATACCCAGAGCAAGGGGGGAGGCAAAATCAAGCAGCGGCAGGGGGTTAAAGCCCCGGGAGAAGGACACGGGGATGCCGGAACGGAGCAGCGCCTGGGAGAAAACCTCCAGCACCGCCAGATGGGGCAGGAAAACGGCCCTCCCCTCTTTGGCAAAGGAAAAGACAAGCCGGTGGGTTGCGCCCCGATCCTCAATCCGCCGGGATCTTTGGGGGGATTCCCCCGGCTGCCCGATCCCCGCCTCCGGGACCGGGGAAGCTCCGGCGGCTTCCGCGTTGGCGGCGACTCCCATGGTTCCGGAACAGACGCCGCAGGGATGGCCGCAGGATTCGTCACAGGGGACCGTTTTTATGCCGGCGCCGGACCGCTCAAATTCCGCGCGGAGAAAGTCCCCGGAAACGCCCGGATCGATGCAGTCCCAGGGAAGGGGCCCGTCCGGAGCCCGGCCCGGGAGGATAGCCTCCAAAAGTTCCCGGTGTTCGTCAAGCAGGGGGCGCCAGATGTCCTTTCGCAGATATTCATCCCAGGCATCAAGACGGCATCCCCGCCTGAAGGCTTCCGCGATGACGGCCCCTACCCGCTCATCCCCGCGGCTTATCAGTCCCTCAATCACCGCCGTCAGGGGATCGTGCAGGGAAACCTTGTGGCCCCGGGGTTTAAGGCGGCCGCGGATATGGTCCATTTTTTTCCGGGCCTCTTCTTCCGGGATCTGGGGAGCCCACTGGTAGGGGGTATGGGGTTTTGGAATAAAGGTTCCCACGTTAACGTGAAAATGAAAACCCGTTCTGCGGGCCGCCTCCAGTACAAAGGCCGCAATGGCCTCTTCCTCATCCGCGGCCGCCCCCAGGGGTAAACCGACCATGAAATAAAACTTCGCCCCCCGCCAGCCGTTCCTCCGGGCCTCCCCTAAGATGTCCGTCACCTGGTTGAGGCACACCTCCTTGTTGATGGAGAGCTGCCAGGCATCCAGGGGGGTTTCTACCGCAAAGGTAAGACCGCTCTTACGGACCGCCGAGATTTTTTCAAGCAGGGGCAGGGAGAAGGTGGATACCCTTAGGGAGGGCAGCTGAAGGGAAACGTGCCGGGGAGCGTATTCCCGGTTAAGGGATTCCGCCAAATCGTCGATGTGCCGGTAATCCCCGGTTGAAAGGGAGGAGAGGCTCAGCTCCCGGTAGCCGCCCTGATCCACAAAGGCCGCGGCCTCTGCCCGTACCACGGCGGCGCTTTTTTGCCGCATCGGCCGGTACCAGATGCCGGCATGACAGAACCGGCAGCCGTTTGGACAGCCCCGCATTATCTCCACCGCGCCGTGATGTTGTACCGCCTTCATGGCGGACACGGGAAAAACCACCGGGGAGGCTTCCCGAAAGGAAAACCCGGTATCGATAGCCCGGCGGGCCTTCCCCTTCCCCTGTACCCAAATCGACGGATGGGCCGCCAGAAGGGCAAGGAGCTCATCCCTCTCCCCTCCCCTCTTTTTCAGATCCCGCAGTTCCTCGATCAGCTCAAAAAAACCGCCCTCCGCCTCCCCTATCCAGAAGGCGTCGATAAACCGCTCAAAGGGCAGGGGGTTTGAAACGCAGGGCCCCCCCATGATAAGGAGGGGATGGCGCCTGTCCCGTTCGGTCCGCAGCAGGGGAATGGAAGCGGCTTCCAGCATGGTGAGCGCCCCGGTGATGCCAAGTTCATAGCCCAGGGTAAAACAGAGCAGATCCACCGAGGAGAGGCTTATACCGGTGTCAAGGCCATAGAGGGGAATACGCCGTTCCCTGAGGAGGGCTTCAAAATCGGGGGCCGGGGCAAAGGCCCGGTCACAGCTTAGGTCCGGCAGGGCATTTAAGCGGTTGTAGAGGATCCGCAGGGCCTGGTTCGACATGCCGATTTCATAGAGGTCCGGGAAGGCGATGATCATTTTCAGAATCCCCTCCCGCCGGGCGAGGACGCCATACTCGCCGCCGGTATACCGGGCCGGTTTTTCCACCCCCAGCAGCAACGCTCCCAGATCCCGCAGGGGGTCAACGTAGACACGCTCCATGGACTAGTGCCGGTACCTTCTCATATAGATGCTTAGGGCCAGGCCTATGCCCGCCATGGCCGACGTGATAGACGAACCGCCGTAGGACATAAAGGGCAGGGGAATACCGGTGATGGGCATGATCCCCATGGTCATCCCCACATTGACAAGAAAATGAAAGGAGTACATGGCGGACAATCCCGCGGCAATGGAGACGCCAAAGGGATCCGCCGTGGTTTTCATGATCCTGATGAGCCTGAGGCAGATGAGGAGAAACAGGGTAAATACGATGAGCCCCCCCGCGAACCCCCATTCTTCGGAAAAAATCGAAAAAATAAAATCCGTACTCTGCTGGGGAAGAAAACGGTAGTGGCTCTGGGTCCCCTGGAGGTATCCCTTCCCCCAGAGGCCGCCGGAACCGATGGCCGTGACGGACTGGATGATGTTCCACCCCGATCCCCGGGGATCCACATTGGGATCGAGGAAAACGATGAGCCGCATGATCTGATAATCCTTGAGAACCTTGTGGGAAACAAAGGAAGCCCCCAGGGCGACGATGAGCGCCGTAGTACAGTAGGCTATCCAGTAGAAATACTGTTTTTTGAAACGGAAGTATCCGAAAACCGCTATGGCCAAAATACTCCCCAGCCCCATGACGCTAATCCCCACAAACCGGATATTGGTGAGGATCGCCAGGGAGGGCAGGGAATCCCCCATGATATAGGTCTGCCAAAGGGGCAGTACCATCAGCACGCCGATGAGGGCGATACAGGCGCCCAGGAAGATGACGTACCGGAGGTCAACCCCCGCAATAAAGGTCATTACCAGAAGGATGGGGATAAACACCAGGGAGGTTCCGAAGTCGGGTTGTATAAGGACGAGGCCCATGGGTATAAACACGATGGTACAGGACAGCAGAAAACGGGAAAAGGCGTTTTTATTCCGTTTAGAGGAGTCCAGATACCGGGCCAGAAAGAGGATGGCGGTAACCTTGGCGAATTCCGACGGCTGTATGCCGAAGGCTCCTATCCCTATCCATGCCCGGGCGCCGTTTACGAGGCGTCCGAAAAGACAGGTATAGAGGAGCAGTCCCAGGGTTCCCAGGTAGAGATAGAAGGAGAGATCGTAGATCCGCCGGTAATTGATCATGGCAAGCACCAGGGCAATTACCAGCCCCGCGGATCCCCATATTATCTGCCGCATGTATTCGTTTGATACCACGGCCATGGCGGAGGTGACCCCCGAGGAATAGATGAAGAGGATGCCGAAAACCGTGAGGAGAATAGCCGCCAGGAGGAGGGTGAAATCAATTTCCAGGAAATTCCGCAGCTTCATTATTCCCGGCGCCCCTGAACGGGCATCATATACTGAAGCCCCAGGGAACGTACCGCATCCTCATAGCTTTGCCCGGCAAATATCCCCTGAAATATGATGGCCGAGGCGTAGGGCGCCCACCATTCCCACTTGTTAACCGCTTCTACGATGATGGACACCACTATCCGCTCTTCCGGGTTATCCGTCTCGTAGGGAGCATAGGCGGCAAACCAGGAGTGCCACTGATCCTGCAGGCCGACCTCACCGGTACCGGTTTTCCCCGCGATTTCGACGGATCTGATGTTCAGGGGAAACCGGGCGGTACCCTCGCTGATAACCGAACGCATGTGCCGGCGTACATCCGCAAAGACCCGTTTTTCAACGTCGCTTTGGTGGATAACCTTGGGGGCGTAGTTCTGTTCCACCGCCCCCGAGAGGGGGTCCCGGACTTCCCTGAGGAGTCTGGGCTGGTATATGACCCCGTCGTTTACCACCATGGCGACCATGTTCGCCATCTGCATGGGGGTAACCAGGGTATAGCCCTGACCAATGGACATGTTCATGGTGTCTCCCCCAAGCCAGCGTTCGTGGAAACGTCTGTCCTTCCACTGGGGAGTCGGAATAAAACCGCCGATCTCCCCGGGGAGATCTATCCCGGAGGATTCCCCAAAACCGTAGTCCCGGGCATAGGAGACTATCCGTTCGACCCCCAGATAATCCCGCCCGACGGTCCAGTAGTAGATATCGCAGGACTGGGCCATGGCCTCCTGTAAATTGAGGCGTCCGTGACCGGGCAGGCGGATATGGCAGCGCCAGAGCCGGTCTCCGTAGCTTAACTCCCCCCGGCAGTTGATGGTTTGATCCGGGGGAAAGACGTTTTCCGCCAGAATCCCCGTGGTCATAACGATCTTGAAGGTGGAGGCCGGGGGATAACTCGACTGGATTGCCCGGTTTAACAGGGGCTTGTTGGGATCGTTGATAAGGGTTTGATACTCGGCGCCCATGTCGTTACGGTTAAAGAGATTCGGATCGTACCAGGGATAGGAAACCATGGCCAGGACCTCGCCGCTTGTGGGGCGCATCACCACCACCGCCCCCATCCGCTGTCCCAGGGCCTTTTCCGCCAGGGTTTGAATCCTCCGGTCAATGGTGAGGACCAGGTTTTTCCCCATCCCCGGGGGCGTCCGCAGGTAGTTGGTATCCCCGGCGATACGGCGTCCCCGGACATCCACGGTCCGGACTTCCCGGCCTTCCCGGCCCCGGAGAATTTCATCGTACTGCCGTTCTATGCCGGCCTTGCCGATAAGGTCTCCCTGCTGGTATCCCCGGTTGTAGAGCATGGTAAGTTCGTCCCGGGTGATATCCCCCACGTACCCGACGATATGGGAAAGACTTCCCGAATCCGCATAGTTCCGCATCGGCTTGGACTGCCACGAAACCCCGGGGAGGGAATCTACGTTTTCCGCCAGGGTAGCAATGGTCTCAAAGGGAACATTGATCGCCACTTCCACGGGCTGGTAGAGGTAATAGTACTGGGAGGGAATACGTTTCTCTATCTGATCCCGGCCGACATTCACGATCCGCGCTACCCGGTCGATGAGGGCGGAGATTTCACCCGGGGGGACTTCGGCGGGGGTTATGCTCACCGCAAAGGAGTCGGTGTTATACACCAGGGGTTGATCGAAATTCCGGTCATAGATCTCTCCCCGCTGGGCGGGAATAACCGTGGTCCGGCGGGCAATATCCTGGGCCCGGGAACGGTACAGCTCCCCGCTGAGGATCTGCATCCCGAACAACCGGACGCCGTAGGCGATAAACAGGGCAATAAAAACGATCTGCAGGAGCCGTATCCGCCGGTCCGGCTTGTCCTCTTCCGGGCTTGGCTGCAATGACGCCATCAGACTTCCTCCTTTCCAATCAGCAGGGACTTAAAGAGTCTGAGCAGGGCGAACAGGAACGGCGCCGAAACGGTGTTGAGCAGCAGCTCCATCCAAAAGGTCATATCCCGCAGGTTGTAGAAAGGCGCCGCGCCGGCAAAGAGCAAATGGAGCAGGAAAAACATCGCGGCCTTGAGGATGGTGGCCCCGGCGCATAAGGCCATGGGGAAGAAAAGGGAGTCCGGGAAAAAGGTCCCGCTCATGCGTCCCACGGCGGCCCCGATGATGGTCCGTATAAGGGTGTTGAGCCCCAGGGGTGCGGCGGATAAAAAATCGAGAAACAGGCCCGAAAAGAAACCGGAAAGCTGCCCGGTCATCATACTGTTCATGTAGGCGCTGTACACCAGGATCCCCAGGGCAAGATCCGGTACCGCGCCATACAGGGCAAGGCGGTATAACAGCGTGGACTGCAAAATAATCGCCACCAGCGTAAAGATGCCGGTCCAGACAATCCGTTTAGTCATCCCCTTCCTTTACTTCTTCTGCTGCTTCCGCTTCTTTTTCTTTTATATCAATGATAAAAACATACTCAAGCCGCGAAAAATCGATGACGGGTTCCAGTTCTGCCTCCATTGATGTTTCATATTCCTGATAATTGATTCTGCTTACCCGGCCTATGGTGATCCCCGGAGGATACACCGCGCCGGGATATACCCCCCCTACCCCGCTGGTGATGATCGTATCGCCGATGCTGATCTCTTCCCGGGCCCGCTTGCTGATGAGCCGCATGAGGAGCGGGTACTCCCGCTTCCCCTGCCCTTCCACCAGTCCGTCGTAGCGGGATTCCGCAAGCCGGGCGGGGACAAAACAACTGACGTCATAGACGGGCATTACCAGGCTTTCCATCTGGCCCGCCTGCAGGACCTTGCCGGCCAGGGACTGCATACCCCTCTGATAGGCAATAACCGGCATGTTATAGGCGACCCCGTCCCGTTTCCCCTTGTTTATCACAAAGGCCGAAAAGAGATTGTCCGGATCCTGCCCGATTATTTCGGCGGGGATATGCCGGTATTCCGTCTGCGCGGTAAATCCCAGCTGTTCCCGCAGGCGGTTGTTTTCCCGGCGGAGCTCCGCGGCATCCCGTTCGAGCCGCTCATACCGGATCATCCGGTCCAGCAATTCGCTGTACTCCCGCCGCAGAACCGCCAATTCCTGAACGGAGAGGATCGTCCGGGACAGAGAGGAGGCGACGCCGGATATGCCTCCCCGGATGCCGGAGTACATGGATAATCCCAGGCTGCCAAAGTCGATCACAAAGCTGCGGGATGAAAAGAAGAGCAGGGAAAAGGAGATCAACACCAGGACGGCGAAAACATAGGTATCCGCATTAACCCGTTTTTTCTGTTTCCGTTCCCCCCCTAACCGCATCACCCTATCCGTTCAGGTTGTCGTATATACTGCGGGTGTTGTCAAAACCTTTGGCGTTTTCAAAATACTTACCCGCCCCCAGGGCAACGCAGTCCAGGGGATGCTCCGCCAGGATCACGGGAACCCCCGTTTCCTTGGAGATGAGCCGCGGCAGGCCCTTGAGCAGCGAGCCGCCGCCGGTCATGACGATGCCCCGTTCCACGATGTCCGCCGCCAGTTCCGGGGGCGTTTGCCCCAGGGTGGTTTTGATCTCGTCAATGATCTGGGTGATGGGATCCTTTAAGGCCTCCCGGACTTCAACGGAATCGATCTCAAGCCGCCGGGGAAGGCCCGTAATCGCATCGGTTCCCTTTATTTCGACCTTTTCAATGGTCTTGTCCGGCGACGCATTGCCGATCTCCACCTTAAGGCCCTCCGCGGTCTGCTCCCCAATGATGAGGTTGTGGACGCTGCGGACATGCTTGATGATCGCCTCGTCAAATTCATCGCCCCCCAGGCGTATCGCGTTGGTTACCACCATTCCCCCCAGGGATATTACCGAAATTTCGGTTGTACCCCCGCCGATGTCGCAGATCATGTGTCCCGCGGGCTCAAAGATGGAGATGTCCGCCCCGATTGCCGCGGCAAGACTCTCCTCAATGACCATCACCTCCCGGGCTCCCGCCTTGTAGGCGCTTTCCTCCACGGCCCGGCGTTCCACCTCGGTTATACAGGAGGGAATGCCTATCACCATCCGGGGTTTAATGAACCGGTACCGGGGAAGCACCCGGGATATGAAGTACCGGATCATCTTCTCTGTGGATTCAAGGTCCGCAATAACCCCGTCCCGCATGGGCCTGATGGCGATGATGTTTCCCGGAGTTTTCCAAAGCATCCGTTTGGCGTCGGTTCCGACGGCCACCACCTTCTTGGTGCCCCGTTCAACGGCCACCACCGAAGGTTCATTTAAGACGATGCCTTTTCCGCGAATATAAATAAGGGTATTACAGGTACCCAAATCAATGCCGATATCTGAAGAACTGCTGCCAAACATATTCCCTCCGTAAGCCTTCCGGCCATTTCGTGTTACATATTAAGCCGGGTCCGGGAAGGCTTATGGGCCGGATCTATCCGGACCGCCCTGCGCCATTCCGCCCTGGCCCTGGTCGGGTCTCCCCCCGCGGCGTATAATTCTCCCAACCGGTAGTGGGCATCGGCATTTTCCCCGTTCTCTTCCAAAATGGTAAGATACTGGGTTTCCGCCGCCGCCGTATCCCCGGATTTCCCCAGGATATCACCCATGAGTAGTCTGGCCGTAACCCTGATGTCCGAATCCCGGGAGCTTTCCAGACAGCGGACCAGATAGGCCATCGCGGAATCCTCTTCCCCCAGGGCTATATACGAACGGGCTATGGAGAGGAGGAGCAGATCCGAAGGATGGCTGATCCCCCCTTGATTCTCCCCGGCCGCCGTGCCCTCCGCTCCGGTATCGGGGGCGTTCAGGGCCATGGAGAAGGCGGCCACGCTGTTCCGGTAATCCTGGACCGACGCGTAGGCCAGACCCAGATATTCCGGTATATCCCGGGCGACCCAGGACCCTTCCCTGGCCATTTCCAGATACCGTATCGCCAGATCCGCATAGGAGGGCCCTTTGTAGTAGTAGGCCTTTCCCAGTACATAGTGGAGCCGGGCATCGGCGCTTCCCTCTTTGGACAAAAGCGCCTTTCTCAGGGACGCGATACTGTCGTTGATATACTTCAGGGTATCAAGACTGTTGATCTGGGCAATAGCCAGTTCATAGGATGAAAAACCGTGGAGGGTTAAAAGAAAATAATCCATCGGTTTAGCGGCAAGCCTTTCACCGCTTATCCGCTGTACGTCGGCATAGGAACCGCTTTCCCACAGGCGTAACAGTTCTTTTCTTTCATTCCCCTTTCTGGCCCTCCAGCCGATAAACACCACAACCAGGGAAGATATAAGCAATAAACCAATCAAAACCGTCACGGCGGTGTGAATGGTCTGTTTTCGATGTATCCGGACACCATAATCCGATCTGGACAACTCTTGTATCATGTCTCTTCTAATATCTCTTAATAATATCTCTTAATTGATTAAATATGCTTTATTGTAAAAAGTCAATTCGGCAATCCCCTGTTCCGGCAATCCGCCGGCAGGCAGAAAAAAAACGATGAACCATAAGCCGGGTTCTGTCGCGGCTATGCCGGCCTGCGCCGGTATGGCCGTGCAATGCCATCTGTCTTGGCTTGCCTTTACAGGCAAGTTCCATGCAGTCTACCCGCGGTTTTTAACGGGCCGTTAAACCGCTGCTTGACTTTGCTCCTGATGAGGCTTGCCGTTTTTCAGGATAAACCTGAAATCTTTCCGGCGGCGTTGCCGCCGCCGAGGTGGGCTCTTACCCCGCCCTTTCACCCTTACCGTTAAACGGCGGTTTACTTTCTGCTGCGCTTTCTGTCGAAAAAGACTTTCGTCCTTCCCGCCCGGGAATTACCCGGCATCATGCCCTGCGGAGCCCGGACTTTCCTCAAGGGGAAGGGGCAATTCCCCCGCCCCCCGCGGCAGTCTGGTTCATCGCTGATTATTCGTAATCGATGCTGACTTTTTCCTCTTCATCTTCCTCTTCGTCTTCCTCTTCATCTTCATCAATATCATCCAGATCCGACAGGCTTCCCGCATCTTCAACGTTAAAGAATTCTTCTTCGCCGGCTTCTATTTCTTCATAGAAAAGAATGCGGGAGCAGTAGGGGCAGAAAACTATTTTTTCTCCCAGCCTGACTTCATTGGCGAACTGGACGGGAAGAATCATGTGGCAGCCGGTACACACGCCCCCCCGGATGGCGACTATGCCCCGGCCCATTTTATTGCGGATGATACGCTCAAATTTAAAGAAAATCTCCGGGTCGATGTCTTTGGTAAGGATTTGCTCTTCCGCTTCAAGCGCCTGAATTTGCCCGCGTTTTTCCGCAATATCGGCCTCAATACCCTCCCTCTGGCTGGTCAATTCATTCTCATTAGATTCAATAAGATCGGATGTCTGCTTCATTTTGTCATCAAGCTCAGCCAGAATACGCCCTTCCCTCTGCATATCCCTGCGGTACTGCTGTTCTTTTTCGGCGGTGTCCTTGATCTCTTTATCCAGAGCTTCGTATTCCCGCTGAGTATTGATAGAATCCATATTTTTTTCAGCCTTTTCACGGGCTTGCTCAGTAACAGCCAGGAGATCCCGAAATTCCGCTTCCGCAAGCCGGGCTTTTTCATAACCCTGGTTATCATCTATAAATGACTTTTTTAACCGGGATACCAATTCTTCCTGCTGGGTCAAAAGTTTCGGAATTTCTTCAATTTCCTGTTCCAGCGTAATTTTTTGAGCAAGCACATCCTGTAGGTTCCGCAGTTTCTCAAAAATTTGTTCCATCGCCATACATACTCCCCTTAGTGGTCAAGATAATCTTTTAATTTGCGGCTTCGTCTTGGATGTCTGAGCCGGCGAAGGGCCTTGGCCTCAATTTGCCGTATTCTTTCCCTGGTTACATTAAAATACAAGCCGACTTCTTCCAAGGTCAGAGAATACCCGTCTTTCAAACCAAACCGCAATTCTAGCACTTCCTGCTCTCTGGCCGGCAGCGAAGAAAGCACCTTGGCAAGGTTTTCCTGCAAAATCGTGAAAGCGGTCTGATTGGCGGGGTTTTCTACATCCTTATCTTCGATAAAATCCCCCAAAAGGGAGTCTTCCTCTTCTCCAATGGGAGTTTCAAGGCTTATTGGCTCCCGCGCCACGTTTTTGACCTGTTTGACCCGCTGGGTGGTCCAGCCCAGGCGTTCGGCAATCTCATCGTCCGAAGGTTCCCTTCCCAGAACCTGCATAAGCTGTCTGCCTTCCCGGGTCACCTTGTTGATCTGCTCTATCATGTGGACCGGCACACGGATAGTCCGGGCTTGATCCGAAATAGAACGGGTAATGGCCTGCCTTATCCACCAGGTAGCGTAGGTGGAAAATTTGAAGCCCTTCTTATACTCGAATTTTTCCACCGCCTTTATAAGGCCAATATTTCCTTCCTGCACGAGGTCGAAGAAATGAAGCCCCCGGTTGGTGTATTTTTTGGCAATGGACACCACAAGGCGGAGGTTCGCTCTGATGAGCCGATCCTTGGCGTTTTTCATCATCACCCGGCCACGGCTTATCTCTTTGGCCATCTCGTTGATGTTTTCTACGGATTCTTCAAAATCGGCCTCCAGGTTCCGCAGCTTTTTTTCCGTCACCTGGATATGTCGTATTAGCTCCTTAATCTCATCGGAACTGAGTTCCAAATCATTTTCCAGGCGTTCCCGTTCTTCCCTGATGGTGAGACCCCGGCCCAAAGCCCGCAGTTCCTTGAGGGAGCCGACCCGGAGCCGCTTTTCGATCCGTTCTTGTTCTTTTTTGAATTTTTTGATTTTTTTTGCAGCCTGGACAAATTTTTCGGAAAATCCGGTGATTTCATCGGGATGAATTTCCGCGTTTTCGATAGCGGAAAAGATTCGTTTTCTGCTGGCGCTCAGTTCCAGGTCGTTAAAAAGATTGCCACCGCGGTTAATAAGGCGCCGCTTGCTTTCAATATAATTTTTTAGGTCCCCTCCTATAAGCCTTAGGGGTTCCCTGTAAAACTGACTGAGTCTGCGGCGCTCGGTCATATACTCGTTGATCTCTTTCTTGGAGAAGTTGAGGTCTTTTGGGTCTTTCTTGGAGAAAGCTCTGACAGCGATGTGATAAAATTCCGGAATTATCATCCCCGATTTTTTTATCACATTTTTGATGATATTCTCCCCGTCTTCCATTTGTTTGGAGAGTTCTATTTCCTGCTCCGCTGTTAGGAGATTTTCCCGCCCTATCTCTTTAAGATAAAGCCTGATAGGATCATCCACCGAAGATTCTTTGTCATTGTATATCAGGCGTTTTTTTTCGGCATCCGAAGCCTTCAGCCGATCTTCTTCGCTTTCGTCTTCCCCCGAAGCTTCTTCCAACTGAACATTATTGATTTCCAGCAATACAAGGACATACTCAATTTTGTCGGTATTGGCAATATGTTCGGGCAAGAAATCGGAAAGTTCATCGTAAGAGAGGCTTTTCTTCTCTTTGGCGTATTCAAGTAGTTTTAGAACAGCGGGATCCAGCGCCATATCATCCGGCGGTACTATACCCGGCGTAGTCAAATCTGTCATTGGTTTGCTTCCTTAAGCCGGCGTAGTTCGGCATCAACGCTCACTTTTTCCGCTAAGAGATCTTCCAAGTCCATACCTGTGTCTCCGCTTCTTTGAATCCCAATTTTATTGATGATTTCGGCTTGTTTGCGCTCAAGCCGTTTTTGCCGTATCCGTTTAATGCTTTCCCCAAAAAGCAATTCTGTATTTTGGGAAAAAGCTTGTGAAGCGGCCTGCTCAATAACAAAATTACGCAGGGCTTCGTCCTGTATACGGGCCAGCAGATCATCCATTCCAGGAGAGCCGTTTCTAAACCATTCCTCCAGCGCGATATAAAGTTCTTTAACCAGGGGATCGTAAATCTCTTCGAGCGGTAATTCCGATGAAAGAGACGCCCGTAATTTTGGGTACCAATCAGGATTGGCCAAAACAGCGGTGAGTAAAAAAAGTTCATCGTTCATGCGAACCGGTTTTGCCTGTGGAAGAGTGGCATCCTTGGAGACCATTTCCCGTCTTGGACCGTTCGTCCGGCAGTATTGCCTAAAATCAGCTTCTACCGCCTGCCGTTCAATCCTAAAGGCATCCGCAATGTCCTCTATACAGGTATTTTTTGAAACTTCCGAATCCATGGCCTCTACATAGGGAAACATGAAGGTTACCGCTTTGGCTTTCCCCTCGGCGCCTGAAAGATCAAAAAGAACCCGTGCGCGACTTATAAGATACTCAAAATCTAGTATACAACATTTTGCGCTTTTTTGCAATGCCTCAGACCCCATTTCTTTTAAAACATCCGCTGGATCCTTAAAAGCGGAGGACGGGCCGCCGCTTCCTGGCAGCCCCCGGCCTGGAATAACCACATAAGCTGACAATCCGTTTTTCCGGCAGGCGAGAATGGCTTTGACCGCCGCTTCTTGCCCCGCGTTGTCGGAGTCAAATATAAGGTTCACCCGGTCCGCCCAGCGCCGCAGGAGTTTAGCCTGATCCCCGGTAAACGCCGTACCCAGAGGCGCCACAGCGTTGGCGATGCCGGCTTGATGGAGGGCGATGACATCCATGTAGCCTTCGGCAAGATACGCCGCTTTTGTCCGGCGTATCTCCGCCTTGGCCTTATCGATGGCAAAGAGAGTCTGGCCTTTCTTATATATCCCTGATTCCAAGGAATTAATGTATTTGGGGCTTTCGCTTGAGTCTTCTCCCTCCTGCGATGCTAGGAACCGGGCGCCAAAGGCCACGATCCTCCCCTGACTGTCGGCAATAGGAAACATGAGGCGGCTGAAAAAAAAGGACGACCGGGGGTATTTTTTGGAAAAGAGACCCGAAACCGCAAGGAATTCCGGGGAGTAGCCTTTGCTTGTCAGAAAGGCAAAGAGCCATGACCTGTCCCGCGGGGTATATCCCAAGTGGAATCGTTCTATCAGTTCCACGTTTATGCCCCGGTTTACGATATAGTCAAGCGCCCTTTTTCCTTCCCCGGTTTTCATTAGCCAGTGGTGGAAGCTCCCGGCTACCCGCTGATAAAGACCGTAAAGTTCATCTTTCCGGATGGCGTTCTCCCGCTCCTCCCTGTTGTCCTGGCGGCCTTCGTATATTACCTCAATGCCGGAACGTTTAGCCAAGGTCTCTACGGCCTCGGGGAAGGAAAGTTTTTCCATATCCATGACGAAGCCGGGTATTGTTCCTCCTTTGTGGCAGCCGAAACAGTAATAAAGCTTTCGCTCAGGGTCCACGGTAAAAGACGCGGTTTTTTCGTTGTGGAAAGGGCAGCAGCCCCAGTACCGTCCGCCGCGCTTTTCCAGGCGGACATACTCGTTTACCACCGCTACCGCATCCAGTTTGGCGCTTAGTTCCTGTATGGTTGTTTCGGAAATCCGCATCAGCCGCCGCTCCCTTTGACATAAAGAACGCCGGCTTGGATGTGTTCGTCAAGGGTTCTGGAAAAGTAATGCCGTCCCGCTGCCTGGTCTGTCAGACGGAAGTAGAGGTAATCATTGGAATCCGGGTAAAACGCGGCTTTAAGGGCCGCCGGGCCGGGCGCGGAAATAGGTCCCGGAGGGAGACCCGGGTTTATATAGGTGTTGTAGGGGTCTTGAATTTGCGTGTCCCGGTCATACAGAGCCGCGGGATGGGGTTTCTCCTGGATTTCGGTGATCACATATTCCACGGTGGCGCAGGACTGGAGGGCCATGCCGATTTTGAGGCGGTTGTTGAAGACCCCGGCCATTACGGGGGCCTCCTCGTCCATTCTGTATTCACGCTCCACAATGGAAGCCAGGATGATCCTTTCGTTAAGATCCTCCGCCGTAAGACTCAGGGCGCCTGGGTAAATTTCTTCCAGCCGCTGGAAAAAAGTATCCGCCATAGTCCGAACAACCTGGGAAGCGGGATAATCCGCCGGAAATAGATACGTGTCCGGGTAGAGGTAGCCTTCCATGGTTTTACCAGGAATGCGGTATTCCTCCAGGGTGCGGCTCTCTGAGACGGCGATCAGGAAGTCCTCTCCGCCGCAAATGCCTGCTTCTTCCATAATCCGGGCGGTTTTTTTGAGAGTTACCCCCTCGGGAACAGTTACCCTTGTGAGGAGTTGCCGCCCTGAAACCAGAAGAGAGCGGATCTCCACCTGGGTCGCCGGGATATTAAGCTTATAGGTCCCGGCCTTGATATAATCCGGGTTCAGATGGGAAATTAAATTCCAGAAGTAGCGGGTCCTGATGAGGCCCGCGTTTTCCAGCCGCCGCCCGACGGAAATGGCGCTTTCCCCGTTACGAACCTCGATGTACGCCGCGCCGTCCCCGGGAATACGGATGGACTCGCTCTCAAAGTGCGGCTGACTTTCAGGCGGGGAATTGTAGTACACCAAGACTCCAATTCCAAAGCCGCTCAGGAGGAGCAGGAGGGCGGCAAGAAGGCTCAGCGCCATGCAGACGGAACGGAGAGCCTTTCCCGCGCCGCTTTTCAAGGCCGCCTCCCGCCGGCGCCGCTGCCTGACGGCTTCCGCGTCATCCGCCGCCCCCCAATGCCGGGATTTGCGGCGTATTCCTCATGTTTGATCCCCGGGAGCAAGGCCGCGGCTTCTCCGGGATCGGCGGATATTCCCGTTTTTTGTGAGCGCTCCATAGATTTATAATGTTATCTCCATCCCTTCCATGGCAAGGGATATTTTTATCCCCTTTATGTTCATCCGCTCGGTATACCACCGGGCTGATCTGAGTATCCTGGCCAGCTTTTTATCGTCATAGGCCGGATCGTGGTGAAAAAGGACCAGGTGCTTTATCTTCCAGGTAGCCGCAAAATCCACGGCCAGGCTGAAAGCGCTGTGGCCCCAGTTGTATTTTTCAATAGCTTCTCCCAGGGTGTATTGGGAATCCAGGACGATGAGGTCGGCATGGCGGAAGAAGCTTGAGTTTTCTTTGCTCTGAACAAAATCCGCGGCGGACAATTCCGTATCCGTGGCGTAGATAAAACGGCGCCGGCCGTCGTCAACGCGGTAGGCATAGGAATCCCCCGGATGGCTCATCATCCTGAACGCAACGGACGCTCCTTTCAGCGCGGCAGGCTCCTTCAGCCGGTGAAAGCGCTTTTCTGCCCCCAGGGATTCCAGGTTCACCGGAAAATAAGGGGCCTTCATTTGGCCGCTCAGAAAGGTTTCCAGACCGGGTTTTGGAAAGTAAAGATCAATGCGTACCGCCGGATTATAGGCGGGATCGAAAAAGGGGAAGCCCTGGATATGATCCCAATGGAGGTGGGAAAGAAAAAGATGATAAGCCGTGGGCATTGGGCGTTCCCGGGCGCCGGCATTTCCCAGTTCCCTCATGCCTGAGCCCGCGTCAAACACGATCCGTTCCAGGGAATCGCCCCATTGAACCGAAACGCAGGGAGTGTTTCCGCCGACGGTCCCAAAGAGCCAGGGCGGCAGAGCCGCCAGGAAGCGCTCCCGGGCGGCCGGGCTTTCTATATCCCTTTGAGTGAGGCGCTCAAGCACGGCGGAGATTTTGCTCTTGATTTGCTCAGGCAGTAGCGGAGCGGGCAGCGAACCGCGGACGCCCCAAAAACGGATACGCATGAATACTTCCCTAAAAAAGCGCCCTGTAAAGCAGAGCGTTTTTTCAAAATGCGCCGGGCAAACCCGGCATCCCCGTAAATCAGGGCGCTTTTTCGATAATTGGCTCTCTTTGCCGCTCTCTGAGCCGCGCTTCAATATACCGGCGGCCGTAGCGTCTGCCTTTCCCGATTCCAGGGCAGGCTAGGGCGGCGGCGTCCCAGCTTTCCCTGGAAGAAAGGAGTTCCCGCCAAAAGGGGAAGTCTCTGCACTGTCTGGGCCGCGCTCCGTAAACCGTACAGCCTTCTTTCCAGAAAATACAGTCGTAATCGGCCTTTTCTTTAAGGGAAAGCCGGGCCGCTCCTCCGAAACCGCTTATCCAGCGGCAATAGACCTTTATAAATTCATTATATTCTATTTTCAGGCGGCTTGCCAAAGTATCCGCGTCTTTTTTTGAAAGAAATACATAGCCCGGTTCCAGCCGGCAGCAGGCCGAACAGCGGGTACAGGAAAAACAAAGCCCCCCGCCGTAGAAGGCGTCAGGCGGCGAAAATGCCTCACTCATTGTTATGTAATTACCAGAAAATCCCCGGTATTGCAAGGAGTTTTTGCAATCCGGCGGAGCCGGATTGCAGGGACCCGGGCTTAGTCCCCGAGGGACCCGGGCTTAGTCCCCGAGGGACCCGGGCGTAGTCCCCGAGGGACCCGGGCCTAGTCCCCGAGGGACCCGGGCCTAGTCCCCGAGGGACCCGGGCGTAGTCCCCGAGGGACCCGGGCGTAGTCCCCGAGGGACCCGGGCCTCGTCCCCGAGGGACCCGGGCCTATTCCCCGCGGGACCCCGGCCCCCTCCCCCCGGGAACCCGGCCCAACCCCCCGTCCCAACGCGCAGAAGCCCGGTTACCCCCTCTGAGTACGCGCGGGTCGATCTGTGTCGAGGCCCGGGTAGCTCGGGGACTAGGCCCGGGTCCCTCGGGGACTAGGCCCGGGTCCCTCGGGGACTAAGCCCGGG
>JAITSE010000007.1 GCA_031288005.1 Treponema sp. | reverse complement strand
TCGCTCGTGGATATCCACCAGTCGCTCGTGGATATCCACCAATCGCTCGTGGATATCCACCAGTGGCTCGTGGATATCCACCAATCGCTCGTGGATATCCACCAGTCGCTCGTGGATATCCACCAATCGCTCGTGGATATCCACCAGTCGCTCGTGGATATCCACCAGTGGCTCGTGCAAACCGGCGGAGCCGGTTTGCTTAGGAGTTTTGCGGGCTTTGATGGATATAAAGGACTTTTCTAATTCCGCAAAACTCCCCGGATTTGTTCTACGGATGGCTCGTGCAAACCGGCGGGGCCGTGCAAACCGGCGGGGCAGTGCAAACCGGCGGGGCCGGTTTGCTTGGAGTTTTTTGAGCCTTTTGTGAATGTTAGCTTTTTTAGTAGGTCAAAAAACTCCACGCATTAGTCCTAAGGGCTGATTCCCGGAGAAAACCCCGGGGGAAAATGCGGGGAGTTTTGCGAACCAGCGGCTGCACTGCGGCCCGCAAGGGCCGCGCTGTTCAAAAGTTCGCAAAACTCCAAGGGAACCCTGCGGTTCTACGAACCGCAGGGTTCCCAAAACTACCAGCCGGCGTTGGCGTGATGATTCGTCTCGGTGTTTACAAGCTTCACGGGAGCGCCCGCGCCGAACTTGATCCGGAAGGAGCCGCCGTCAGTGTCGCCTGTGGTGTCTGTGGAAGCCGCCGCGGCGGTGTCTTCGCCTTCGTTGAGGCCGTTGCGGATCGTCCAGAGGAAGCCGCCCGAAGCCGTCTCTCCGAAGGCCCGGTATCCCAGTTCAAACACGAGAAGCCCGTCGGTGTTGTTTTTGGGGAGCTTGTTGGTGGAGACGACGCTTACAAAGGAGATGAACGACGTGTTTGAACTGGTATAGCCTGACACTTTTATAAACTTGTAGGCCCCGGTTCCGGCGGTGGATGCAGCGCTCACGCCGAAGATTTCAGCTTGATTAGTGGCATTCGATCCGGTTGTGGGCGTAAACGCTATGGGCGTAAAGCCGTAGGGGGGCTGGCCGCTGAAGGGGTCAAGCCTCACATTAGGGATCAGGGTTATGGCGCCGGGATTGGAGGAGTCGCCTTCCGCAGCGAGCAGCGCTTTTAACTGCACGACGTTAAACTGCACCGTGAGGGTTGCGGTATCGGGAACGGCGGCGGTCTCGTCCGCAGTATCAGCGTTTGACTGGAGTTCCGGCGCGATATGGAAGTTCCGGCTGTTCAGTTTAGAA
The DNA here is from genome assembly GCA_031288005.1 of Treponema sp. Next base: position 14,450 of record JAITSE010000007.1, on the reverse strand, counting down.
CTATAGCCGGTGCCTAAAGCTGATGTTAAGAAGGCAAAGTCGTTCTCGCTTTTTTCCGGGGTTGTGGTGTCCCGGGTGATGACGTTGCCTTTCGAAGTGTCCCACACGGGGGGAAAGGCTTTGACTTCAACGTTGATTACGTTGTTTACGCCTTCCTTGATGGGGCTTGTGCCATTGGTGTATCCCGCGGCAAGGAGGGTTTTGTTTTGATGGGCCGTGGAGCCCGCAAGGAGCAGCACGTCATAAGTGAAGCCGGGATAGACCGCCACGTTGATGTAGCCGTCGCTCTTTGTTCCCGTGCCGCGGTAATATTTTTCAACTTGGCTTGGGCGGCTTGCGTCAGGTTCCTGGTTCCTGAATACGACTTCGTACAAGTCCGCGTCAAAGCGGATGCCGCTGTTTACTAAAGACCGGGAAACAGGGTCTGACCCCCCCCCCCCCCCCGGCTGGGAGCGCTACCCGGGCGTACACGAGGCCCGCGGGCGCGCTCAGGGCTTCGGCCTCCGCCGCGCTTCCCGCGGGGTAGGAACACGCGGCGAACACTGCGACGGCAGCGAGCGCCGTGAAGACGCTGAACACGGACCTCCGGTCTCGGGTCAGCGCCTTCCTTTCAAAAGTTCTCATGGAACTCTCCTTTGCAAGCCGCTAAGAAACTTTAGTTTCAGCGGCTTGCTTAGGAGTTTTTCCCGCTTAGGCGGAAAAAACTCCAAGATTGATTTCCCCCTCAGAAATAGGGGGTTACTATAAGATTAAACGATATCTCAGAATATTGCAAATTTTTTTTAAAGAAAAAACACAAATATTTCCGGTTTTAGACCTGCAATCCGGCTCCGCCGGATTGCTTGGAGTTTTGCGGACATCTATGGCCGCGTGGAGGCTGCTTGTGACGCAAAACTCCACGTAAAGAAATGCAGGGAGTTTTGCGAACCGCGGTTCTACGAACCGATGGGTCGCTTTGACCCGCAAAGAAGCTAACAGCGGCAAAAGATTCAAGGGAACCCGCAGGGTTCCCAAAACTCCAGGCGGACTACTGTCCGCAGGGTTTCAAGATTCTCAAGTGAAGCAAATTGCAAGGATCGATCCGTATATGATGTATGAGAAAGCTGGATTGCGCGGCCCGCGGGGCTTGTATATGCCTTTCCCTTCGCAAAGAGTTTTTCCTCTTTGCGGCGCTGGCCATGATCCCCATAAATCATGCGGGGGCGGAGACGTCGCTTCTCTGGACCGGCTCCGGGGAAGCGCCGGATATACTCGCCGGGGAAGAAGGCGGCCTGGCAGAGGGACGCGGGAATCTCTCAAACAGAGCGGAATTAAAAGCCGCAACCCTGGGGCTTTCCGCCCGTTTTTTGGTCCTGGACAAAAGGCCCCTCTTGTTCTGGGAAAACCGGGAGCAGGGATTCACTTTGCTTTCAGGCGGAATCTATCACAACGGCAGCGGCTCCAGGCTGCTCTACGGGGTCCTGGACGAGTGGGGGCTTTCCGCGCGGCTTAAGAATCCCTGGGGGAAAGCCGTCCCCTTTGCCGCGGCCCGCCGTGCCATGAGCGCCGACTTAAAGACAGAAGCCTCATCAAGCGGGGAAAACAAAGCTTTTCTCTATCTGGGAAGCCCGCGCATGGAAGTTCCCCTTCAAGGGAAGCTCCGGCTCTTTGGCTCGGTTCAGGCGGCTGAGAGCCTGAGTCCGGCCTTTGGAGGCGGCGCGGAGTTGAGTCTCTCTAAAAAGACTGCGCTTAGGGCAGAAGGCTTCTATACTCAAAAGCGCCTTGCAGCGTTTTCTCCCTCCACGTGGTTCTCTTTTCCGCCGCCCCTGCCGGAGCGGGATTTCAGCCTTTCAGGCGCGGGGCTGTTTTTTTCATCCCCCGTCATGGACGCGGCTTTTGACGGAGCCTATTCGGAGACCTTCGCCTGGGGCCGGGGCCTTTACGGGAGCTTCGCCCTCCGCGTGGGAGACAAGCCCTGGCGGGTGTCGGCGGCCGCCGATGCTGCGGGGGGCCGTTTTGTTGACCGGGACGGCGCCGCGGCGGAGCCGGGTTTCAGGACCGCGGCCCGGTTTGAGCTAAAGGGGAAAAGCGCCGCCCTTTTCAGCGCCGCCCTGATCCTGCGATCCCAAGAGACAGCGTCTCAAGAGACAGGGGATCAAGAGTTTGGCTCTCAAGAAGCAGCGTCTCAAGAGATATGGGCGCCCTTTAACCGGGCCTCCGCGGAGCTGTCTTACCGCTTTCCCTCGTCCTTAAAATTTCCTCTGCCCCGGGGTCTGAATTTCAGGCCGGGGAAGCTGAGCTTTGGGGCGGCCCGGGACAGCCGGGACCCGGAGAAGATAATGGACAGCTTTGACGCCGGGGCCGGCCTTTATTTGGGGCCGCTCAGGACGGCTTTCAGCGCGGCCATGAACTACAGCTCAGACGGGGCAGGCTATGATTTCGATTCCCTCAAGGGTTCAGGCCAGGTTTCATACCAAAAAAACCCGCTCACTGTTGAGGCAAAGGCCGCATATACGGGAAGCCCTTCCGCCTCTCCCGTGTGGCTGGCTTCGTGGCGCTTGTCTCTGCGTGGAAAGGCGGGACGTTTAAGCCTTAAATTAAGCTCCCCTGAGTTCCCGGAAAAATGGGACCTTGGCCTTTCATGGCGGCTGGAATTGCGGAGCGAAAAGCGGTGACGAAAAATGGCGGATCTGTTATGCTGGCGGCATGAATAGCGGCGAGGATCAAATCAGGGCAAAAAAAGCTTTTATCATTGATATGGACGGGGTGATTTATCACGGCAACCGGCTTCTCAAGGGGGCCGCGGAGCTTGTGGACTGGCTTGAGGCCAAGGGAAAAGCCTTCCTGTTCCTCACCAATTCAAGCGAAAGGTCGCCCCTGGAACTTTCCCAAAAACTTTCCCGCCTGGGGATTCAGGTGGACCCGGAGCATTTTTACACGAGCGCTCTTGCCACCGCGGCCTTCCTTTCGACCCAGCGTCCAGGAGGTTCGGCCTATGTGATAGGCGAGCCCGGCCTTATCCAGGCCCTTTACGATGCGGGCTTCACCATGAACAACGTGAATCCCGATTACGTCGTGGTGGGAGAGGGCCGGGGCTACAGCCTTGAGGCTCTGGAGCGGGCGGTCAAACTCGTGCTTGGGGGCGCGCGCCTTATCGGGACCAACCCCGATCTGACAGGCCCGGTAGAAGGGGGCATAGTTCCGGCCTGCGGCTCCCTTGTCGCCCCAATAGAATTGTCCGCCGGCGTAAAGGCTTACTTCGTGGGGAAACCCAATCCCCTCATAATGCGCCACGGCCTGCGCCGCCTCAATTCCCGGCGGGAGGACACGGTCATCATCGGAGACAGGATGGACACGGATATTGTCGCCGGCGTGGAAGCGGAAATCGAAACGATTCTCGTCCTTTCAGGCGTTACTTCCCTCAAGGACATACCCGCCTTTCCCTATCAGCCTAAGCGCATATTGGAAGGGGTCTTCCAGATACCGGATTAAGGCGCCCTGAAAACGCTCCGCCTTACCCGGTGAAATAGCGCTGTTATAGAGTTCTATAGCGCTGTTATAGAGTTCTATAGCGCTGTTATAGAGTTCTATAGCGCTGTTATAGAGTTCTATAGCGTCGTTATAGAGTTCTATAGCGTCGTTATAGAGTTCTACAGCGTCCTTGTAGAGTTCTACAGCGTCCTTGTAGAGTTCTACAGGGCCGCTATCCGGCAAGACAGCGGGCTTGCTTCCCTGCCGAAAGAAAGCCCAGGGGCTTAATATTTGGGATTTATTTGCCGTTTAAGGTAGATTTTCCTGAATATAAGCGCAGCCTGATACCTCATCCTGAACAGAAAAACGCCGGGATTGGGGAATAAAGATATTTGCTCCAGCAAACGCGGGGGCAGATATTGAATTTTTCCTTCGATCCTGCCCGTTTTGTCAAAATAAAAGCCAACGTCAATGCCGTTGACCCAGTTTTTACACCGCATTTCCTTTAGAAAGACGATCCAGTTGCCTTTAACCATTTTTTTCTCCCGTTTTTTTAATATTGAGCCTGAAAAGCCTCCGTTTTACCGGCTGACAGCTCCGGCAAAACGGCGTTAGTTTACATTTCCGTTTCAAGCTCCGGCTCTGTGAATCAGGCCACTTTATTTATTAAAAAAATAGGGAAATAAGTATTGTATACTTTTCAAAAACCTTGTATTTTCATAACAAAACAGGTTTTGACGAAACTTAAAAATCAGTATCAGCAATTGACTTGTTCAACAACTGAAGTTATTGAACAATTCTAAATATAAGGAAGGTACAAATGAAACGGATAGGAAAATTTTTTGTTACGGCTGCCGCATTGTGTCTTACGGCAGTTCTCTTAATGTCCGCCGGAGCGCGGGACAAGGGCGAAGCTCCGCGGATCCGCATCGGGATCGCCAAAATTGTGCAGCATGAAGCCCTGGACGCCTGTGAAACGGGGATTCAGGACGGGCTCAAGGCCAGGGGGATTAACGCGATAGTGGACCTGCAGAACGCGAACGGCGACGTGAACACCGCGGCGCAGATCGCCAACAAGTTCAAGAGCGATAAAGTTACCGTCGCTGTGGGGATAGCGACGCCCATCGCCGTGGCCCTGGCGAATACTTTAACCGGCACGCCTGTAGTGTTTAGCGTGGTAACCGATCCTGTGGGGGCCAATTTGGTTTCCTCCCTTGACCGGGGAGAGGGGAATGTTACGGGCCTTTCCGACGCCATACCGACGGGGGATCACATCGCGCTGTTTAAGGAAATCGCCGGAATTAAGACGCTGGGTTATATCTATACAAGCTCAGAGGCGAACTCCATCTCCGCCCTGGCTCTGGTTGAGGAAGCCTGCGGAGCTCTGGGACTTGAGCTTGTAACCCAGTCAATTTCCACTTCCGCGGAGCTTAGGCAGGCGGCGGAAGCCATCGTGAACCGGGTGGACGGGATTTACCTCACCACGGACAACACGGTATATTCGGCGCTCTCTTCCCTGATTCAGGTGTTCGGAGAGGCGAAGAAACCGATTTTTTCCGGGGATGTTACCGGGGCCTTGAACGGGGGCTGCGCGATAGCTTCGGGTTTCAACTACTACAAGGCCGGCGTCGCCACGGGGAACATAGTGGCTGACATCCTTGAGGGAAAAAAGCCCGCGGATATTCCGGTCAAATTTCTCACGGACCCTTCGGAATCGGATTTGCTCTTTGATCTTGACGCGGCAGGAGCCTGCGGAATCGACATTCCGGCAAAGTACCTTGCCGCCGCGAATTACATCTTTGAAAACGGAAAATTAACCCGTAAGTAGGCGGTTTCTCCCTCAATGTTCCTGTATTCCGGCGCGCTAAGATGATTGAAGGCATTCTGATAGAAGGTCTTATTTACGGCATAATGGTTCTGGCGGTGTTTATTACGTTCAGAATCCTGAATTTTGCCGATATGACCGTGGACGGGTCTTTTCCCCTGGGCGCGGCTATAATGGCGGTGATGCTCATCAAGGGGCTGCCTTCCGCGGCGGCTCTGGGCATAGCCTTTGCCGGAGGCGCGATTGCGGGCCTAATCACGTCCCTCATTCATACGCGGCTTAAAATCCCAGACCTCCTGTCGGGGATCCTCACAATGACCATGCTCTATTCGGTGAACCTCAGAATTATGTCCAGCCGGGCGAATCTGTCCCTGCTGCGGGTTCCTACCATGTTCACCCGGATTTCCGAATGGGCCGGGGCCTTCATGCCCTCCCAAATCGCGATTGTCATTTTCTGTATCCTGGCGGCGGCCTTCATCAAGGCGCTTCTGGACCTTTTCTTTCGCACTGATTTCGGCCTGTCTCTGGGCGCTTTGGGCGCAAACCAGCAGCTTATTATTTCTCAAGGGATGAACCCGGACATAATAAAGATGTGCGGCATTTCCCTGGCCAACGGCATCGTCGCGGTATCAGGCGCCTTTGCCGCTATGTATCAGGGCTTCGCCGATGTGAACCTGGGGGGCGGCATGATTGTCTCAGGGCTGGCTTCCCTCATGATCGGGGAGTTCCTCATTCGCTCCAACAAGATAGGCCTCCTTACTTTCCGGGTGATTCTCGGTTCCATCCTGTACAGGGGCCTTATGTACTTCGCCCGGAATTACGGGTATTACGTACACATGACGGCAAATGATCTCAAGTTGATCACCGGAATTCTGATTATCCTGTGCATCATCGTTTCCAAAAAGGGATTCCGCTCAGGCGTCAAGAAGAAACAGCGTCCGGGAAAGGCGGCGCAAGATGCTTAGGCTTGAGAATCTTAATATGATCTTTGCCGCCGGCACGGCTGACGAATACCACGCCCTTAAAAACATCAGCCTGACGGTGCGGCAGGGGGATTTTATCACAATCATAGGCTCCAACGGCGCTGGAAAATCGACCCTTTACAACGCCATAGCCGGGACCTGCATCCCAAGTTCCGGCAGGATCTTCATCAAAGATGAAAAAGAAGCTCTTGAGAGGGACATTACCCGGGAAGCGGAATACCGGCGCGCCCGCTACATTGGCCGCATATTCCAGAACCCCCTCATGGGGACCGCGGGCAAGATGAGCCTGGAAGACAATATGATGATCTGCCGTAAAAAGGGCTACAAGGGACTCAGGATAAGCCTGGACAAAGCGATGCGGGAAACCTTCCGGGAGCAGCTTCGCGTCCTGGGTATGGGGCTTGAAAACCGCCTGCGGGACAACGTGGACCTTTTTTCAGGCGGCCAGAGGCAGGCGCTGACCCTGCTGATGACCGTAATGTCCAGGCCGAGCCTCCTCCTCCTGGACGAGCATACCGCCGCGCTGGATCCAAGGAATGCGGAGCTTATCATGGACCTGAGCCTCCGCTTCGCGGCGGACTATAATTTAACCGTCATGATGATCACCCACAATATGGCTCATGCCCTGGAGTTCGGAAACCGCCTTCTTATGATGGACGGCGGGGAGATAATCCTGGACATAGACGCCGCGGAAAAGGCGAAGCTTAGTACCGGAGACATAGTTCAGCGCTTCAGGGATATTAAAAAAAAGGAGCTTGCCAACGACGGGATTTTGCTTTCCGAGTTTGAGCCGTAAAAAAGGCCCCGCCGCGCGGCGGGGCCTTAAACATATCAGGCGGAAACTTAAGAAACTTGTTCCGCGTTTCCGGCGGAAACGAAGTTTCCGAAGTTTCCGTCCGCCATTCAGCCAAAGTATTCTTTTGCGTTTCCAAAGGAAATATTCCGCACTATCTCAAGCAGCTTATCCTGATCCGCGGGGTATTCCCCGTTCTCAACCCATTTTCCTATGAGATTGCAGAGGATGCGGCGGAAATACTCATGCCGGGGATAAGAAAGAAAGCTGCGGGAATCAGTGAGCATCCCCACAAAGGCGGGCAGTACGCCCAGACTGGCAAGGACGCGGAGCTGCTCTTCCATGCCGTCCCGGTGATCGCAGAACCACCAGGCGGAGCCGAGTTGTATCTTCCCGCGGACCCCGGGCTTTCCGTCTGACTTATCCTGGAAGGCTCCCATGATGGTCGCGAGGGGATAATAGTCCTTGGGATTCAGCGTGTAGAGTATGGTTTTCGGCAGGTCCGGGCCGGCGCGGTCAAGCAGCGCAGCGAGCTTCGCGCTCTGCTCTATGTCATGCGAGCCGTCATAGCCTGTATCCGCCCCCAGGCGCTTAACCTTAAAGCTGTTGAAGTTGCGTATAGCCGCCAGGTGAAGCTGCATTACGATGTTCCGCTTCGCGTAAAGCCCCGCCAGGGCGCAGAGGACTTTTGTCTTGTACGCGTCCGCCGCTTCTGTTTGAGCGGCTTTTCCAGCCAGCGCGTCCTGAAAGGTCTTTTCGATTTCAGCGTCCGGCGCAAGGGCGAAAGGCGGGTATTCAAGAGCGTGATCCGAAGCGCGGCAGCCCAGAGAGATAAAGAAGTCCAGGCGCTTTTCCAGCGCGGCGATTAGGTCCTGGACGGAGCGTATTGCAAGGCCGCTTGCCCCGGCCAGGGCTTCGATATACGCCGCGAATCCGGGCAGGTTGATGTTGAGGGCCTTGTCAGGCCGGAAAGAGGGAATCACCCGGGTTTTTATGCCGCCTATGGGAGTTTCCCCCGCGGCTATCGCCCTGTGACATTCCAGGGAGTCGACGGGATCATCCGTGGTGCCGACGGCGTAAACTTTAAATTTCTCAAAAACGCCTTTAACGGACAATTCGGGCTTTTCGAGCATGGCGTTAGCCTCCGCCCAGATTCGCGGAGCGCTCTTTTCGCTGAGAGACTCATGGATCTTGAAGTAGCGCTGCAATTCAAGATGGGTCCAGTGGTAGAGGGGATTTCCTATCAGTTCTTCCACAGTCCGCGCCCAGGCGAGAAATTTTTCATAAGGCGGCGCGTCTCCGGTTATGAGGGATTCATCAAAGCCCATGGCGCGCATCATGCGCCATTTGTAGTGATCCCCGCCAAGCCATATCTCCGTGAGGTTGGCGAAGCGTTTGTTCTCCGCGATTTGCGCCGGGATGAGATGGCAGTGAAAGTCATAGATTGGCTCGTCCTTGGCCCCCGAGTGGTACAAAAACTTCGCCGTTTGGGTTTCCAGCAGAAAATCCTGGTCCATGAAAGTTTTTCCGTTATAGTTCATAAATTCCTCCAGAATTTGAGAATGGTTTATTGTACTACAGCTTCGGCGTAAAAGCCATGAGTTTTTCCCTGCAATTTGTGCGGACCTGCGGTCCGCTTGGAGTTTTTTGACTTCCTTCGCGAATGTGAACTTTTTTTGAGGGGTCAAAAAACTCCCCGCATTGGTCCTACGGGCTGATTCCCTGAGACCCGTAGGGTCGCAGACTACAGTCAGAGAGGCTCTGAGACCCGCTAAGAGACCATCGGAAACTTGTTTCCGCAGAAACCTCCGGTTTCGGTCTCAGCGGTCTCTTGGGCTTTTATGGATATAACGGACTGGGAACCTGAGACCGGACTTGCAACGCTTGGGGGTTGTCAGAGTTTCAGCGGTCTCAGGTTCCACTAATTCCGCAAAACTCCACGGACTTATTCCCCGGGGCCGGTTCTCCGAGGTCTGACCCCTGCAAACCGCAGGTTCCCTGGGTCTCAGAGCAATCTCAAGTAGGAGCCGCGCGTCCCGTTACACGGGCCGCTCAGGTTTAAGTGAGAGTCCCTCTCACTAAGAGATTGCTTTAGCAATCTCAAGTGAGAGCCGCTTAGGTTTAAGTGAGAGCCGCTCAGGTTTAAGTGGGAGTCTCTCTCACTCGAGTGGGAGCCGCTTAGGTTTAAGTGAGAGCCGCTCAGGTTTAAGTGAGAGTCTCTCTCACTCGAGTGGGAGCCGCTCAGGTTTAAGTGGGAGTCTCTCTCACTCGAGTGGGAGCCGCTCAGGTTTAAGTGGGAGTCTCTCTCACTCGAGTGGGAGCCGCTCAGGTTTAAGTGAGAGTCGTGCAAACCGGCGGAGCCGGTTTGCTTAGGAGTTTTTTGACTTCCTTCGCGAATGTGAACTTTTTTTGAGAGGTCAAAAAACTCCCTGCATTGGTCCCCGTAGAATAAATCCGGGGAGTTTTGCGGAATTAGAAAAATCTTTCACCCAAAAACAATCCGCAAAACTCCAAGCAATCTTGAGACCTCCGGTCTCAGCTCCGCCTGATTGCAAGACTACAAACAGAGAAGTTCTGAGAACCGCTGCGCGGTTCTCTTGGAGTTTTTTGACTTCCTTCGCGAATGTGAACTTTTTTTGAGAGGTCAAAAAACTCCCCGCATTGGTCCCCGTAAAATAAATCCGGGGAGTTTTGCGGGCTTCTATGGCCGCGTGGAGGCTGCTTACAGGGGTCAGACCCCGGGGAATAAGCCCGGTGAGAAATGCAAACCGGCGGAGCCGGTTTGCACCGCACTTTGTAAAATCTTTCACTTTTTTGTTAAAAATCATTTACAGATTTCTATAATAAGTGCTATAATACTTACTAAGCAAGCTTGAGATCCGCTAAAGCGACCCGTAAGGTCGCACGAGTATCAGAGACCCGCAGGGGATCAGGGTTGCAAGTCTGTTTGTATTTGTAAGGAGGCGTTTGTATGAAAAGAGAAAGTTTTGGCGGAAAAGCCGCATTCGCGGCATTGGCTCTCCTCCTGATATGGGGGGGGGGGGGGTGCAAGAAGGCCACTAACAGTCCCGCCGGAGAGCCGGTTCTTACGGGCGAGGTCAGCATCACGGGCGAGGCCATAGTCGGCGAGAGCCTGACCGCCGGCTTCCCGGACATTGAAGGCGGCGGAAACGGAGTTTCCGGCGGAAACGGAGTTTCCGAAGGAACCATAAGCTATCAGTGGGAGAGCGGCGACAGCGAGGAAGGGCCTTGGACGCTTATTCAAATTGAAGGCGCGTCCGGGACCTGGATCAAAGGCGAAGACCCGCCGTTCTATATTCCCGTCAAGGCGGATATTAACAGATATATCAGAATAACTATTACCCACACGAAATACACAAGCAGTCTGAGCAGCAAGGCACAAGGCCCGGTCACCCTTCCCCATCTTGGAGGCTCCGTGAGCATCACGGGCGAGACAAAAGTTGGCGAAACCCTGACGGCTTCCCTGGAGAATGAAGCCGATGAAACGTTCACTTATCAATGGCAGATAAGCGGCAGCGCGGACGGAGAGTTCGCGCCTATTGAAAACGCGACAGCCGGAACTTATACCATTACCCCGGAGGATGAGGGCTTATGGCTCAAAGTAAACGTTGAGTGCGAAGGATACGCAGGCGGGCTGACAAGCGAAGCCAAGGGACCGGTTGTGACGCCCCTTCCCCCGGAAATTCCGGCGCTTACAGGCTCCGTGAACATCACGGGCGAGACAAAAGTTGGCGAAACCCTGACGGCTTCCCTGGAGAATGAAGTCGATGAAACGTTCACTTATCAATGGCAGATAAGCGGCAGCGCGGACGGAGAGTTCGCGCCTATTGAAAACGCGACAGCCGGAACTTATACCATCGTTTTGGCGGATAAAGACAAATACATCAGAGTAATCGTTAAGCGTGAGGGATACGCAGGCGGGCTGACAAGCGAAGCCAAGGGACCGGTCACGCTTCCCACGCTTGCAGGAGAAGTCAGCATCACGGGCGAAGCCATAGTTGGCGTGAAGCTGACAGCTTCCCCACAGACTGCGGGAACCGGGACATTCAGCTATCAATGGCAGATAAGCGGCAGCGCAGGCGGGACTTACACAGACATTAACGGAGCGACAGGCGCGGCATATACCCCCGTTGAGGACGATCTGGACAAATGGCTCAGAGTAATCGTTAAGCGCGAGGGATACGCAGGCGGGTTGAGCAGCCTGGCAATAGGCCCGGTTGCGCCGCTTCCCACGCTTACAGGCTCCGTGAACATTAGCGGCCTTCGCAGAGCCGGCGCGGCGCAGAGCGTTAATACCGATCTGCTTGGGGGAACCGGGACCGTAAGCTATCAATGGCAGATAAGCGGCAGCGCAGGCGGGACTTTCACAAACATTAGCGGCGCAACAAGCAAAACCTATATCCCCGCTGACACGGATGTGGGCAAATACATCAAAGTAGTTGTTACCCGTGAGAGATACTTAGGCATGGTGGAGAGCGCGGCCAAAGGCCCGCTTCTGGCCGCGAATACCACGGTTACAGCCGTAACGATCACCGGCCCTGACGCCATTTACCGGGGCGTAGAGGAGCGTAAGCAATATAGGGCCGATGTTACTGGCACCAGCAACCCGCCGAAGGAGATTATCTGGTCCATCGTTGAAAGCCCCGCATCCGCGGGAACTTCTATCACCAAGGAGGGCCAGCTCACCGTTGACTTTAGAGAAACTCTCTCGTCGATTACCGTGAGGGCGGTGTCCGCCTTTGATGAGCGTATAAAAAAGGATTACCCCGTACAAATTAAAGACCTGTACTGGATGGCGCCGGCGAATACCACGGGTATAGACGGCATCAACGCCATAGCCTTCGGAAACTCTGTTTCCGCCGGAAACGGCAGGTTCGTGGCGGGAGGCGTTGGCGGCAAGGCGGCGCATTCCCCGAACGGCACAGTCTGGACGGCGGTGAGCGATACTAAGTTTGGCGGTTCCGATATCTACAGCATAGCCTACGGAAACTCTGTTTCCGCCGGAAACTCCAGGTTTATGGCTGTGGGCTCAGGCGGCAAGGCGGCGTATTCTCAGGACGGCGTAACCTGGACGGCGTCTGTCGATACTAAGTTTGGCAATTCCTCCATCCGGGCCATAGCCTTTGGAAATAGCATATTCGTGGCGGTGGGCGATAACGGCAAGGCGGCGTATTCCAAGGATGGCGTAGTGTGGTATATCTCTGATAGGGATACTACGTTCGGTAATGGTGGAGATGATATCATAGCCGGCATAGCCTTCGGAAACAAGAAATTCGTGGCGGTGGGTACTTACGGCAGGGCGGTGTATTCCACAAACGGAGGCGTAAGCTGGACGGCGGTAACAGATACCAAGTTTGGTATTTCCATCATCCAAAGCATAGCCTTCGGAAACGGTAAATTCGTGGCGGTGGGCAATAACGGCACAACGGCGTATTCCCCGGACGGCGTAACCTGGACGGCGGGTACTAACTCTGCTTTGGGCGCTTCCACCATCGAGGCCACAGCCTACGGCGCGGGCAAGTTTGTGGCGGCTGATCACAGCAGAAAACTGATAGTCTATTCCAACTTGCAGGAGTGAGAAAGCGGGACCGCTGCGCGGTCCCGCTTTCTCTTGGAGTTTTGCGAACTTTTGAACAGCGCGGCCCGTAGGGACGCAGGGGTCTGAGCCCTGCAATTTGCTTCGCAAATTGCTAAGGAGTTTTTTAGGTCCTTGGACCTAAAAAACTCCACGCACTTTGTAAAATCTTTCACTTTTTTGTAAAAATTATTCTCCGGATTTCTATATATGTGCTATAATGTTTACTAAGCAACCCCATTATGGGATTGCGAAGTCTGCTTGTATTTGTATAGGGGGTCTTGGTATGAAAAGAGAAGTTTCCGCCGTTTTCAATGGAAAGCGCCCGTTAAGGACGCGGGCCGCTCTTACGGCATTGGCTCTCTTCCTAATATGGGGAGGAGGGGGGTGCCAGAATGTCAACATCAGCTCCGCCGCCGATCCGGCGCTTACCGGAACTGTCAGCATCACGGGCGAAGCTCAAGTGGGCGCGGCGCTGACAGCTTCCCTACAGGCTGCGGGAACCAGGACAGTCAGCTATCAATGGGAGAGCGGCGAGAGCGCGGCCGGGGAGTTCGCGCCTATTGAGGGCGCAAACGACAAAACCTATACCGTTACGGCGGATGATCTTGGCAAATACATCAGAGTAACCGTTACCCGCGAAGGATACAAAGGCGGGCTGAGCAGCGCGGCAAAAGGCCCGGTTGTGACGCTGCTTACCGGAACAGTCGGCATCACGGGCGAGGTCAAAGTTGGCGAAACCCTGACGGCTTCCCTGGAGAATGAAGCCGATGGAGCGTTCACTTATCAATGGCTGCTCGGCGGCAGCGAGGGCGGGGACTTTGAACCCATTGAAGGCGCAGCAGGCGAAACCTATCTCATCGCCCCGGAGGACGCGGACAAATACATCAAAGTAAACGTTACCCGCGAGGGATACGCAGGCGGGCTGAGCAGCGAAGTCCTGGGCCCCATTGCGCCGCTTCCCCCGCTTACAGCCTCCGTCAGCATTAGCGGCCTTCGCAAAGCCGGTGCTGAACTGACGGCCAACTTCACGCAGCTTGAAGGCGCAGGGACGATCAGCTTCAGGTGGCGGATAAGCGGAAGCCCGGACGGGGACTACGCGGACATTGAAGGCGCAACAGGCGAAACCTATACCCCCGTTAACGTGGATGTGGGCAAATACATCAAAGTAGTTGTTACCCGTGAGGGATACTCAAGCAGTGTGGAGAGCGCGGCCAAAGGCCCGCTTCTGGCCGCGAATACCACGGCTGAAAGCGTAGAAATCACCGGAGATGACGCCATTTACCGGGGCGAGGAGGAGAGCCGGCAATATACGGCCGCTGTTAATGGCAGCAACCCGCCGCAGGAGATTATCTGGTCCATTGTTGAAAGCCCCGCATCCGCGGGAACTTTTATCACTCAGGAGGGCTGTCTCACCGTTGCCTTTGGAGAAACTCTCCCGTCGATTACCGTGAGGGCGGCATCCGCCTTTGATGAGACTGCGAGTGTAGAGAAATCCGTATCAATCAAAGAACTGTACTGGACGGCGCCGGCGAATACCACAGGTATAAACGGCATCAACGCCATAGCTTTCGGAAACGGAGTTTCCGCGGGTGGCGAAGGCGCCGCCGCAAAGTTCGTGGCGGGGGGCGTTGGCGGCAAGGCGGCGTATTCCACAGACGGCGTAAGCTGGACGGCGGTGAGTGATACTAAGTTTGGCGGCGCCGAAATCACCGCTATATGCTACGGCGGCGAAGACGCCAACGCCAGATTCGTGGCGGGCGGCGCAGGCGGCAAGGCGGCGTATTCCACAGACGGCGTAAG
>JAITSE010000039.1 GCA_031288005.1 Treponema sp. | reverse complement strand
CCCCCGTAACGCCCCCGGGGGGGGGGGGGGGGGGGGGGGGGGGGGGGGGGGGGGGGGGGGGGGGGGGGGGGGGGGGGGGGGGGGGGGGGGGGGGGGGGGGTCGCGGGGGACGGCGCCGGAGCGAGCAAACAAAAAAAAACAACAATCAACAATATCCCATACATGACACTCCCCCCTACTACCATCCCCGCGGCGAGCCGGCCCCCCCGCCCCCGCCCCCCCCCCCCCCCCCCCCCCCCCCCCCCCCCCCCCCCCCCCCCCCCCCCCCCCCCCCCCCCCCCCCCCCCCCCCCCCCCCCCCCCCAGACCCTGTAAACTCAATTTCACGCTCCGTATCCACCACCGGCATACAATTAGCCGTTGACTTCTATGAAGTCGTATTCCGAACCATAAACCCGTCAACATCAGCCCCCCTTCCAACCAGAGTAAAACCCTATTACAAAGGCACCGCAAACAAAGAAGACAGCTATATCACCGCGTCCGTCATTCCAGGTTACGCGTACGACATCCTGCTCCTTGCGGGCTCCACGGACTATCAAGGCAAAACCCTCCTGGCCGCGGGCTACAGAGCGGGCAAATACGACACCGACCCGGCCAACCATGTGAACTACATCACCGCGGGCATAAACAACGTATTCACCATCAACATGGCGCCCGTTACGCCCCAGTGGAACACATCGGCTAACGCTATTACAAGCGGCGGCGCAACGGACTTCGCGTTCTCCGCGGCAAGCACGTCGTCCGGCGGCTACAATATCACTGTCAGCCTGGGGAACCGCTACGTTCACATCTCCCCCGGCACTGAGGCTGAGCCTGATTCCGGTGAAAGTGATAACGCCAAAAAACCCATCCCGTCCAGCTCGGCGGTGTTCACCGTGAAGTACGGCCTTTCGAAACTCGCGCCCCTGCTGGCCGCGGAAAAAAGCACAGATTCGACTCCCACGGACAGCGGGGCCGTAACATTCGCGAACCGGCGGGTGAGGATTAAGGCCCTGGACAACAAGGATACAAAGTATTTTGCCGCCATCAAACTGGACGCCGCCACCGGAACCAGTTCAGGCGATAATATACTACACACATCCGGCAAGTTTACGCTTCCCACAAGCTCCGTAACCGCTCCATACATCGCCTTTTTCAACAGCCCCAGCGGAACCACGGACAACCTCCCGGGGAACAACAAAGACGGGCATCTCCTGTTTGAGCTTGACTACTACGCCTTCGGCACAAAGGATTCGGGCGGCGAACTCTGGACCATCCGCAACGGCCTCAACAGCAATGAGGACTACGCCTCCCTTAACGCCACTGACCTTACCGGAGACACCGACGGCGGCGCGATTCACCTCGTATTCGGCGCGGGCGACCCGGACGAAGTGGAATACAAAACAGTCCAGCTCAAGAATCCTTCGCAAGAATAATGCAATTGAGACCCTGCAATCTTGAGACCGGAGGTCTCAAGATTGCTTAGGAGTTTTGCGGATTGGACCAAAGCGGCCCTTGGAGGCCGCTTGAAAACCCCTAAGCAATCAGGCTTTGCCTGATTGCAGGGGCCGCAAAACTCCATGCACTGGTTCTACGGGCTGGTTCCAAGGAACCTACTGGTTCCATGTCTGACCCCTGGGAATTAGTCCGGGGAGTTTTTTCCGCCAAAGGCGGAAAAAACTCCTAAGCAAGCCGTAGGCTTGCACTGGTTCTACGGGCCGGAGTCCGGGGAAAAACCAGAACAACCAGTGCGGGGAGTTTTTTAGGTCCAAAGGACCTAAAAAACTCCAAGAGACCCGCAGGGTATCAGAGACCCGCAGGGTCTCAGATTTACGGCGCTGCGCCTCAGATTTATGGCGCTGCGCCCCAGATTTACGGCGCTGCGTCTCAGATTTATGGCGCTGCGTCTCAGATTTATGGCGCTGCGCCTCAGATTTATGGCGCTGCGCCCCAGATTTACGGCGCTGCGTCTCAGATTTACGGCGCTGCGCCTCAGATTTACGGCGCTGCGCCCCAGATTTACGGCGCTGCGCCTCAGATTTACGGCGCTGCGCCCCAGATTTACGGCGCTGCGCTGAGACCGCTCTGAGACCGGGGAAGAAGTCCGGGGAGTTTTTTGACTTGCCAAAGAGACTAACAGCGGCACAAAAGGGCAAAAAACTCCAAGAGACCCGTAGGGTCTCAGATTTACGGCGCTGCGCTGAGACCGCGGGAGACCGGAGAATTAGTCCGGGGAAGAAGTCCGGGGAGTTTTGAAAGAGACCCTGGAACCGAAGGTTCCTTGGGGTCTCAAAACTCCAAGAGACCCGTAGGGTATCAGAGACCCGCAGGGGTCAGGTCTCAAAGGGACGCAAAAAAGGAGGGTAAAGAAGGAGCGTGTATTAAAAAAAACATTTAAAAAAGCATTAGAAAAAGTAATTAGAAAAAGCATTAAAAAAAAGTGCATGGAGTTTTTGCCGGCCAAGAGGTTCACAGCTACAAAAGGCTGCAAAAACTCCTAAGCAACCCGCGTAGCGGGTTGCAGGGGTCTGACCCCCGTAAAACATTACGCAACCCGCAAAGGGACCTCCGGTCCCACGGGTTGCAAAGAAGGTTGTATGAAACTTACAAACAAACAAACAAAACAAAAACGTCTTTTCACAAGCGTATTCGCCCTCGCCCTCAGCCTGGCCTTGGCCGGCGGCCTGGCCGGATGCTCCTACGCCTCCGCGCCCGCCGGGTCTGACGCGGAAGCGGCGCAGCAAGCAGCGGCGCAGCAAGCCGCGCAAACCGCGGCCTGGGCCAGGGAAGGTCTGACCCCCGTGACAATCGCGCTGCCGGGCGGCGCGGCTTCTTCTGTCTCACGGTCCCTGAACCCCGCTTTCGCGGAGTTTGACGTTGACACCTACGAAGCGGTATTCCGCACAAAGGGCGATATTGCCAACACCAGCGCGAAGGCGTATTACCGGGGAGAGGCGAGCGCGGACAGCGGCTTCATAAAAGTCGGCGTCTATCCGGGCCTCACTTATGACGTGCTGCTCCTCGCCGGAAAAGGAAACGTACTCCTTGGCGCGGGCCTTACGCCCAACCAACCAATCGAAGCGGGCAAGACGAATACGGTTCCAATAACCATGCAGGCCATCACCCCCCAGTGGGACACCGGGGCGTCCACAAATAACGTGATAGCAACGTCAGGCGCCAACCAAAACGATTTCGAGTTCGCCGTGGCCGGCCTTGATATAACTGGCACTAATAGCGGCCTCGGCGCCGACAATTTTACAGTTACCGGCACTCCAACTGAACGGGCCATCCTGGTAAGCCCGAAGCTGAACACAATCAGCCCCAAGATAGGACTGCCCCGCATTATTCCAGCCAGCACAACATTCACCGCAAGCTTCAACCTGTTAAAACTGAAACCCCTAATCGAAGCCTCCCCGACAGACACTACCAATTATAAGCTGAAGTTTGAGTCCCAGACCGTGGAAATACTGTCCTTTGGAGACTCAGGCGGAGGCGGCTTTCCCTACGTCACGCTGAAAAGAGACACTGACGGTACAGGCGTATCCGGAACCGACCTGGAATACAACATAGTAAAAAGTACAATTCCAGATTCCATAATAATCAGCTTTACAAACGACAAGACCGCAGGCCACGGGCAGCTCCCGGAGCTGAACGTGAACGGAAAGCTCGTCTTCGGCCTGGGCTACAAAGCCTTCAGCGCCAGTGCTGAAACCGCCCTCAAAACCTGGACCATCACAAACGGCCTCACAAAAGCCCTTGACGCCCCCGGCGCCACAGACGCAGACACCAACGGAAGCGGCCTCGGCGGAGCCTTCCTGATCAAGTTCGGCGAAGGCGCCATTGAAACCCAAGCCTACGGCGAAATAAACACTTCCACGCACTGGAATTAAAAAAAGCGCTTGGAGTTTTTTAGTTCCTTTAGGAACTAAAAAACTCCCAAGAGACCCGCAGGGTCTCACACGCACCGGGCCTGCGGCCCGGCTTCTTCTTTAAAAATTAAAAAAAAGACCCATTAAAAAAATGCATGGAGTTTTTGACCTGCGCAGCGGGGCAAAAACTCCTAAGCGGCCCGTGGAACCTCCGGTTCCTTAGGACGCACGGCTTCTTCTTTAAGAATTAGAAAAAACCATTAAAAAAAGCCATTAGAAAAAGCATGGAGTTTTGCAACCGAAGGTTGCTTAGGAGTTTTGGGAGCATTATCCAGCTTATGGATTATGTTATAAGTCCCAAAACTCCACACCCCGGGAACCAATGCATGGAGTTTTTTGACCCTGAAGGGACTTTAGTCCCAGGGGCAAAAAACTCCCAAGCAACCCGTGAAACCGGAGGTTTCTTAGGGTTGCACTTGACTAGACCCTTTCCCTGGCCTACTCTGTTTCCATGAACGCCCACGAACTTAGAACCAAGTATATCGAATTCTTCAAGTCCAAAGGCCACGCCCAGATTCAGGGCAAGTCTTTGCTGCCCGACAACGATCCCACGGTGCTCTTCACCACCGCCGGGATGCACCCCCTGGTGCCATATCTTTTGGGGGAGAAACACCCCGCGGGAAAACGCCTTGTGGATTACCAGAAGTGCATACGCACCGGGGATATTGATTCCGTGGGAGACTCAAGCCATCTTACCTTCTTCGAGATGCTGGGAAACTGGTCTCTGGGGGATTACTTTAAGGACGAGGCCATCAAGATGAGCTTTGAATTTCTCACCTCTCCGCAATGGCTCGGCATCCCGCCTGAAAAGCTCGGGGTCTCGGTTTTCCGGGGAGACGACTTGGTTCCCCGGGACGATGAGTCCGCGGCGGCGTGGAAGTCCCTGGGCATCCCGGAGAGCCGTATCGCCTACCTTCCCCGTAAGGACAACTGGTGGGGGCCCGCGGGAAGCACGGGACCCTGCGGCCCCGACTCGGAAATGTTCTATTATATAGGGGACGAACCCTGCGGCCCCGCGTGCAAGCCCGGCTGTTCCTGCGGCAAGTGGCTTGAAATCTGGAACGACGTGTTCATGCAGTACAACAAGATGTCAGACGGCTCCTACGAAGCCCTTGCCCGCACCTGCGTGGACACAGGCATGGGCATTGAGAGGACCGTCACCGTCCTTAACGGGAAGTCTTCGGTCTATGATACGGAAATCTTTGCCGCCATAAGGGAGGCGATAGAACGCGCCGCGGCCTATACCTACGGCGGCGATCCCGGCAAGGACCGCTCGGTTAGGATCTTATGCGATCATGCGCGGTCCTCTACATTCATCCTGGGAGACCCGAAAGCGGTAAGCCCCTCCAATGTGGGGGCCGGGTATGTGCTGCGCAGGCTCATACGCCGGGCGGTGCGCCACGGACGCAAGCTCGGCATCCAGGGAGCGGTGCTTTCCCCCATCGCCCAGGTGGTAGTGGAGCAATTCGGCGGTCCCTACCCGGAGTTGGAAGAAAACCGGCGGTATATAATAGAAGAACTCAACAAAGAGGAAGAGAAATTCCGGGAGACCCTGGAGAAGGGAGAACATGAATTCGAAAAACTGCTCCCCAACCTTCTGAAAGATCCCCGGAAGATCATGTCAGGCCGCTTGGCCTTCAAACTGTACGACACCTACGGCTTCCCCATTGAACTCACCTTGGAGCTCGCGGCGGAACATGGGATGACAGTGAACCGGGAAGAGTTCGATGAAGCCTTCAAAAAGCACCAGGAGCTTTCCCGGTCCCAGGGGGGCGGAACCTTCAAAGGCGGCCTTGTGGACCACGGGGAAATCGCCACCAAATACCATACCGCCACTCACCTGCTCCATCAGGCCCTGCGTATGGTCCTGGGGGATCATGTGGCTCAGAAGGGGTCCAATATCACGGCGGAGCGGATGCGTTTCGACTTCTCCCACGGCGCTCCCATGACAGCTGCGGAGATCGCCCAGGTCCAGGACATCGTGAACAGCGTCATCAGAGAGGACCTGCCGGTCACTATGGAAATGATGAGTTTGGAGGCCGCGAAAGCCGCAGGCGCCATAGCCCTTTTTGGGGAAAAGTACGAAAGCCAGGTGAAAGTCTACACCGTGGGAAAATCGGCGGAGGAATTCTTCTCCAAGGAAGTCTGCGGGGGACCCCATGTGGAACATACGGCGGAGCTGGGGAAATTCGTTATCCAGAAGGAGCAGTCTTCCTCCGCGGGGGTCAGACGCATCCGGGCGGCGCTGGAACCTGACGGCCTAAGGCCGGAATAGCCAAAATTGCCGCTTTACCATATAATTAACAGCATGAATATGAAGCGCTTTTTTTTCCTGGCTTTTCTGGGTGTTTTGCCAGGTTTTTTTCTGCCGGCTCAGCTCAATTTACAGCCCGCCGCGGAGATACAGCTTATCCGGACAGAGCCTATCCCGGTAAGCGAGCTTAAGCCTCTTGTGGAGCAGCTTGAAACCCAATACCGGAGAAAATTAACGGTTGAAGAGCGTAAACAAGTGCTGGACGAACTTATAAATCAAAAACTGGTTCTTCAGGCCGCGGAACGGGATAAACTTACGGTAACGGACAACGAGGTAACCCAGGCGATACGGGCCGCGGCGCTTCAAACCTACGGACGGCAGCCTTCGGATGCAGAGCTGGCGGCGGAGGTACGAAAACAGACGGGATTGGATATGAACGCTTACAGGCAGCAATACCGCAAGCAGGCCACCATAGAAAAATACCTTAGGGCGCGGAAGACGGTTAATCCCGCAACGGAAGCCGAGATCGACACCGCCTATAACCTCAACAAGACGCAGTTTATCAGACCCGAAACGGTGAGAGTTTCCATGATTCAGATTCCGCTGGGGGATGACGCTGCCGGCAAGACCAGGGCGAAAGAATTAGCGGAACGGCTGTCCCGTGAGATTGGCTCAAACCCGGCAAAGTTCGATGAAACCACGCTCAGGGCGCAGTCGCCGAATTCAGGTTATCAGGGCGGCGATTTCGGATATCTTCCCCGGAATCCCCAGGGGCAGCAGGCAGTGGGGACTGAACTTCTTGAGGCGGCTTTCAAACTGAAGCAGGGGGAAGTCTCTCCTCTGGTTGAAACCTCCCGGGGCTTCTTTATCATTAAGGTAACAGAAACATACGAGATGAAACCGCTCAACCTGGACGATATAGCCCAGCCTGGCAGCCAGACGACAGTGAGGCAGTTTATCGGTTCGCGGCTGGAACAGGAGCGCCTCTTGCAGGCCAGCCAGGAACTGGTTGACGAACTGAGAAAACAGGCGGCGCTCATCAAAATTTACGACAACAATCTGAATTGGTAAGATGGCGTCCCGCAGAAAAGGCCGGATCCTTGCTTTCCAGGCCATTTATTCCTGGGAGGCTTCCCGCGCCGCTAAGGAGGCAGGGATTCCCGAAGACTTGATGAATTTTTCCTGGCTTGAGGACAAACGTGAAAAGCTGGATGAGGAAACAGCGAATTTTTCCCGGCTTCTTATAGCAGGCGTGATAGAGAACAGAAAAAAAATAGACGCTATGATACAGAAACATCTTAAAAACTGGGACATTTCCCGGATTAACCGGGTGGATCTGGCTATCCTCAGAATGAGCGTCTATACTCTAATGTTTCAGTCAGATCTTCCTCCTTCCATTGTAATCGATGAAGCGATAGGCATCGCCAAAGAATACGGCGCGGACGATTCCTTCCGGTTTATCAACGGCATTCTGGACGGTATACGCAAAACGCTTCTTCAAGGCGAACGCTCCGGAATCTCCGGCCTTGCCGGGGCTTAGAGGCGTATATGCCTTTTCCTTTCCAAAGAGAAAAAAAAGAAAAAACGGATATTTCCCGCCCAGCGCTGTGGAAGCGGCTTTTCCAGCGAAGGGTTTTGCTGCAAATCTGCCTTGCCGGGATCATCATCGCCTTAATAAGCTGGGGCGCGCTGCTTTTTTTCCTAAAATATTCAGGCCGGAGCCTTTTTCCATCTGGAAGCGCCGGTGGAGAAAGCGTCTTTTTCCGCAAACTTAGAGATTATGACCGGGCGGCGGGAAGTCCAGCCGCCGCCGGTCCCGCGGATACGGAAAGCTTCAGCCGCCTTCTTGACGAGATTGAAAAAAACGCCCTTGGGGTAGAATCCCATCTATCAGTCCTCAAAAGGCGGAGAGATCTAGCCGCCGGAGCATCAGGTTCTGCCGCAGGACATTCCTGGTCCGGGAACGCCGCCGCCCTTGCAGCTTACCGGGTTTCCGCTGAACGGGCCGCCGCCTTATTTCCTCATTCCGGGCCCCTGGCGGCTCTCGCCGCGGAAGGGATGATCCGCTCCGCCATTAAGGATAATGCCGGCCTTGTCCCGCCGCTTCCAGAGGATGAAGCCGGGAAGCTTGCGGAATACGCCGCCGTCATGGGTGAAGATTCCCGGCTTAAACCGGCCGCTCTGAGCATCTACGTCCTCTCAGGAGCGCTGTCAGACCCGGCCCAGGCCCTGACTGTCCTGGACGGGGAGGCGCTTCTTCAGGCTGCCGCGGAACACAGGCGTTTCCGGGGCCGGGAATCACTTGTAGTAGACGCCGCTATCCTCGCTGTTCTGAAAAAAAACGCGCCCGTAGCATTGGAACGCCTCAAACCTCTGCTAGAACAGACTTCGGGTGGAAACTCAGGGGCCGCTTTGCGCCTTGGGGCGGAATTAATCTACGATTTCGGCGATCCAAATAAGGCGGCGGAACTCTTTGCCCGCTCCGGTGATGACAGGAGCATATCCCGGCAGGCTGACTCGCTTGTTCTTGCAGGCCGTACAGACGCAGCCAGGAGTCTCTGGACCGTCCTTACATCCGTGTCTTCCGGCGGCCTTCCAACAGCCAGGGATATCCGCATACGCAGCCTCTACAACCTCGCCGCTTCCACCGGGGATGCGGAGGAAGCGACATCCGTCCTGGAGCGCCTTTTTGCTCTGGATGGAAAACATCTTTTTGGCGCGATCCGATATACGCGGCTTCTGCCGGCTCCAAGGGCCATAGCTATACTTGAAGACACCTCTATGCCGGAATGGGAAGCCCTGGCTGATCTGGAACTTCTTCGCCGCCGCCTGGAAAACTGGCCAATAGACCGGATAATCCCGGAGACTTGGCTGCTAATAAACCGGCATCCAGGCGCGGAAGAACTCTACCGGTGGGCGGGGTACTACTTTGTCTTTCAAAGGCGGTATTATGAACTTCCTCCCTTACTCCGTGCTGCGGAGCGAAATGGGTTTACCGGTTCCTGGCTGGACTTGCAGCGGGCTTTTGAACATATTAGGCAGGGACGGTTTGGCGAAGCGGAAGGGATACTATTAGCTATAGTAGCTGTCCAGGAAGCGGAGATTTCCTGGGAGATATACGCCAATCTTGGCCGATTAATGGAAGCAAAGCGCGCCTACACGACGGCCCTGGAGCAATACGAAACTGCCGCCGCCCATGTCCAGGAAAAGACAGCAGCCGCAAAGATACAGCTCCATATAGCCCGCTGCCTCCGCGCCCTGGGACAGGAAAGCGAAAGTCTCAGGGTTCTGGAATACGCGCAAACCCTGGACAGCGGAAACATCAGCGTTAGGTTAGAATTGGACCGGGGTGAACGCTTCCGTTAACGTTCCGGATTCAGCAAAGTAAAATCGCCATAAGGGTTTCGATGTGTGTTCTGTTTGGATAGAAGCAGGCGCTTCTTTTTCAACCCGGTGGTGAAGAAAAACAGACCTTGCCGTGCTGGTATCTTTTTCGCTTCCCGTGTTATGCTTCCCTGGCATGAACGTCATTCTTTCCATTATCAGCGGGGAACTGCACAATCAGCCGGTCCGCTTCGTGTTTCCCTCTGAAGCGGCTTCCTCCCTCTGGGCACGGAAAGTTTGCGGTCTCCTGGGAATACGCTCTATCGCAATGAACCGCTTCCTCGCCTGGGACAGCTTCAAAGAAGGGATCATCAGATCGGAAGTGCAGGATAGAGAGCCGGTTTCAGCCGTCTTGCGGAAACTTTTCGTCTGGGACCTTGTTAAAAGGAACGCCGAAGCCATCAGGCGTGGGAATACGCCGTCTCTCGGCGGGGCGGATCTGCCTTTCCGTTTTCTCATTCCACCGGTCTTTGCGGAAGACGGCGCGGTATTTGTCTCCCGGATAGCCGGGATGCTCTCTTCCCTCAGGCTTTTCAAAGCAAGGCTTGAAGCCGCCGGGGCAGCCTACGAAAAGGACGAAGAAGATCTGGACCTTATGGCGCTGGAAAATGAATACGCCTCTTTTTTAGAAGTACGAAAACTGTTTGAGCCTTCATGGGAGCGTCCGCCTCTAAAAGACCGCGAACACTTTTATTACATTTTTTTCCCCGAGGCTATCGAAGATTTTGCCGAATATGAGGGGATACTCAGGGACGAACCGACTATACGCCTCGTCCAACTGAATAAATCGGAGCCGCCTCCTTTTGTCCGGTTTAGTTCCTCCAGGGCTGAGATACGTTCCGCTGTGCTTGAGATACGGCGTCTTCATGAAGAAGATGGTATCCCCTATGATGATATGGCAGTAAGCGTACCGGACATTGAATCCATGGCGCCTTATCTGCTCAGGGAAATGTCTCTTTTTGACATACCCCTGCACCGGCATTCTGGCATGCCCCTTGGAGATTATGGAACAGGAAAACTATTTTCTTTGGCTGCTTTATGTGTTGCGAACAACTTTTCTTTTACATCGCTTAAATCCTTGGTGTTAAATGAAAGACTGCCCTGGAGCCGGCCTGACCTCAACAGGGCACTTATTAGTTTTGGTATACAGAATAACTGCGTTTCCGCCTACAGAGACAGGGGAAAACAGATTGATGTCTGGGTTGAGGCTTTTAAGATGAAGAACCGGGAAGAGCGGCTCATGCAGTATTACATGACTCTAAAAGCAGCGCTTTCTTCCATGGCAGGCTCCGGCACATTTAGCGATATACGTAAATACTATTTTGCATTCAGGGGGAAGTGGAAGAAAGATGGCAAGGCGGCAGGATTTCTAAGTTTGGACGCCTGTACTACTGAAGGGGATGCAGTGCTTGCCCGTTGCATCGAAGAACTGTCGGCACTAGTTCAAATAGAAGAGAAGTATCCCGGTCTCACGCCTTCCCAGCCCTTTCAGTTTTTCATCGGTCTTCTCAGAGAAAAACAATATGTCCCCACTGTGGAGAAAGGCGGCGTGAACATATTTCCTTACAGAGTTGCCGCTGTAGCGCCTTTTACCTGCCATTTTGTGCTTAATGCTTCCCAGAGCGCTGCAACAGTTCTTTACCAGTCTTTCATGTTTCTGCGACAAGACAAACGAAAACGTCTGGGTATCGCGGCTGAGGATGCCGATGCATCGGGCAGTTTTTTTCGTCTCTATAGGCTTGACCCTTGGCAAAATTTTACGCCTCGACTGCGTATAAGCGCTTCGGATCAGACTTTTTCCGGCTGGGTCATCCCGCACAGCGTATTTTTTGAATCCGCTCCCTCCGCTGTTTTGCCGTCTTTACGAGACGCCGCTTGTGATTTTTTCCAGCAGGAACATGACTGGTGGGCGGCAGACGGGTATTCGTCAACAGTTAATGCGGACACGATATTTCCGCCGCGGCTCTTTTCTGTACAGAAGTTGGGATTTGAAAACTGGCAGGCCGTACTGGAACTCAGAAAGCAGGAAGCCTATTCGCTGCTGAATTATCCGTTTCCATTGAATACGGAGGCGTCCGTTCTTTTGGAAAACAGAATTTCCATAAAACAACGCATTCATAGTGAAAATGAAGGCGGGCTGAATCTGATAAAAGCATCAGCTACCACTGACCTCAATATTTTTTTTCTGTGTCCTGCCAAGTGGCTGTATCAAAAAATATTCGAAGTGGAGAGACTGGACCTGGATGCTCGGCTTATGGATGATTCCTCTTTGGGCCTTCTCTATCACGGAATATTAAAAGACCTATTTGCCAGGATACGGGATGACGATACGGCGTTCAGGAGAGAAAGGCTTGCCGATTACAATGCGTGGGTGGAGGAAATTACGTTTGCCGCCGCAGGTAATTATCCTCCATTTCAGGGACCTTTAGCGGTACCTTTGGTGGTTTCCCAGGCTGCGGCTATAAGTCGCAGGATTATGACGCTTCTTAAAATCGAATCGCAGTATTTCGACGGGTATGTTCCAGCCAATCTGGAATTTTCTCTGCGACTTGAACAGGACGGGGTGCTGCTTAATGGTATTTTGGACAGGGTTTCTGTTTCCCCTGAGGATAAGCCAGTGATTGTTGATTATAAAACAAGCAAGACACCTTCAAAAGCCCAAAGTACCGGAACGGATGATACGCCCCTCAGGGATTTTCAAATGCCCATGTACATCAAACTTTACGAGGCGGCAACAGGGATTCCTGTGGAAACGGCCTGTTTTCTCAGCATCAATAACCACGATATTACCACCATTATTGGTTCTTTTGGAAAGAAACGAGGCCATACACGTGAGGCATATCAGGAAACCCTGGATGTTTTTGACGGCTGTACTCGGAGATTTGCCGAAGCTATTGACACCCTAGACTTTGTGCCTCCTGAAATTGACTGGAGGACCTGCTCGGAATGTGCTTACCGGTGTATCTGCCGTACAACTTTTACCCTTAACGATAAAACTTTGCCGGCAGCTGTAAAAACCACCATCGATGACAGCAGTACTATCGAAGATATTGCCTCTGATGAGTCGAAAGGGAGAATCCGTGTCATCTGATGATATGCTGACAGGCCTTGATACGGAACAGCTAAAAGCCGCCACCTCCGAATATAACACGGTTGTGACCGCCGGGGCCGGATCTGGAAAAACTAAGGTTCTAGCTTCCAGATATGCCTGGCTTGTAATGGAAAAGAACTGCAATGTAGACGAAATTCTTACCCTGACTTTTACCAATAAAGCGGTGAATGAAATGTACGGCCGCATATATGCGTTACTTGCGGACCGACGGGATAATGAACGAGCACGGAAAGCGATTGAGGAATTCCACAAGGCGCGTATCTTCACCCTGGATGCTTTTTGTGCAGCCATAGCCCGTACCGCATCTTCCCGTTACGGGATCAGTCCAGATTTTACAAGCGACAATCATGCGGTCCGAGAACTTGCGCTGGAGATGGCACTGCCTTTTGTTCTGGCTCATCGGGATAATCCGGCCCTCCAGGCTATCATAGCCAACCGTAAGATCAGAACAGTGGCGGAAGAACTTTTTGCGGACACGGTATTGAAACATGGTTCTATTAGTCGTCCTATGGACTTTGGCGGATTTATGCGGCGACAGCAGAAAGAAATACTGCTACAGTGGAACAAAAAAACTAAAGAAGCAGCCGGTATTGTTTCTGTTATCTATAAAGAATTTAAAAAAATTATTAAAAAAACCGCCAAACTTTACATGGCTCTTCATGACCTGTTTAAAACTCCACCACCCGAAATACCTGACATCGCTTCCCTGTTGTATAATTCGGACGGTGATGATAAGCTTAGACAGCATATCACAGAGTATTTTTCCTGGTTTAACCGCCTACAATCTCTTAACCTCAATGTAGGAAGTTCCAAGGAATTCACGATGATCACGGAAAGCATAAAGACCCTGCGGGAACTTTATGGCGATATTGGCTCTTTTGCCAACGCCGCTCTTCAAAGCTGGATTACCGGAGAAGTTTTTCTTTTGGTGGAAGAGTTCCAGCGTCAATTTAACAAACAAAAAAGGGCGGCAGGGATACTTACGTTTAACGATATTGCCTGTTTAGCTGTGGACACCCTCTCCGAACACCCGGATATAAGGCAGGTTTACAAAGAAATATGTAAATTCGTCATGGTTGACGAATTTCAGGACAACAACAGTCTCCAGAGGGATCTTGTTTTTTTATTATCTGAGAATTTTGATAGAAATGCTGTTGGTATTCCTATGCCAGAGGAGCTCCGAAATGACGTGATGTTTTTTGTAGGCGATGAAAAGCAGTCGATTTACCGTTTTCGGGGAGCAGACGTTTCGGTTTTTCGTAGTCTTGCCTACAGCCTTTCCTCTGTCGGCAGGATCGTGCCGAAAATTGGAAGTGGTGGCACAGATGGCGTCCTTAACCTGGAACGTAATTACCGGTCTGCCCCGCGCCTTATAGTCGCCTTTAACCGCATTTTTGGCGGTATTGCCGTGCGATCCTCTGAAAACGAAAGACAAACCGCAGTATTTCTGCCTGATAATAAAGAACTTCCTGGTTTTGAAGCTGTGTATCACAGTGTCCATGCCCCGCGTACTGCTTTAGGAGAAGACAGCGTTGAGGATTGCCAAAGCCCATTGGTTCATTTTTGTCTTTTAGACAAAGATCGTCTTTTCCGTGGCAATCATGGTGATCTCGCTGATTATGAGCTTGAAGCCGCGTATATTGCGGAGCGGATACGAAAGATGGTTGACTCAGGCTTTCGGGTTCGGGAACGGGCATCTGAAGGAATATTGTGGCGCCCGTGCAAGTATGACGACTTTGCGATACTACAGCGCTCATATTCACATCAAAATTCTCTGGAGCGGCAATTCAAAAATTTTAAAGTGCCGTTCACCTCCGACCGTCCGGCGGGTATTTTTAACGACGCCCCGATAAACGACCTCCTTATGTTTTTACGGCTGTTGGCGTATCCCGAAGATCGAATAGCCTACGCCGCCCTTATAAAATCGCCTTTTATGCGCTTGAGCGATATTACATTATCGGTGTGCCTGCTCAGCGGCAGCGATGTTCCATTTGACGAAACTCTGGAAGACACTCTCCCCACGGAAGATAAGGAACTTTACCGCCTGGCGCGAAAACGGTACCTGGCATTGTCGGAAGACGCCCGTAATCTGCCTGTTGCAGAACTGCTGACCAGACTTTGGTACGACACTGGTTACCGCTACGAAACCCTCTGGTCGGAATTTTCCCAAATCTACAGCGAACTTTTTGATCTTTTTTTTGAGATTGCCAGAAATATGGATAGCAGGGGTAAAACTTTGGCTGAATTTCTGGAGTACATAGATGATATAATCAACAAGGAAGAAAAACTTGATGACCTCGATATCCCGCCGCTTGTAGAAAGTCATGGCGTACGGATTATGTCTATTCACAAGAGCAAGGGCCTGGAATTTTCAGTAGTTTTTGTGTACTCTTGCGGCAGCTATATAAAAAATAATGGCAATAGGGAAACAGCATATTTTGATGATACCTGGGGACTTACCCTTAATCTTCCTCAAGCAGAAGAACTGCCTGGACAGTTTGAAAACTATTTTTTTAAATTGAGCCTGGGAGAAGAAAAGCGGAAAGAAACCGCCGAACTCAGGCGGCTCCTGTATGTCGCCATGACCAGGGCTGAAAGCAGGCTCTTTATTACCGCAAGCCTTCCGGAATCAGAAAAGAATGAAAGAGAAGTGAAAAATGCAGATAGGTATGAGGATGAAGAAAATCAGACGTCCGGAGACTATACCGTTCGGTCTCTTAAAGAACGTCTAACCTTTCTTGAAATAAAGAATCAGACCGGCAATACGGCCTCTTCATTTTTAGATCTGCTCCTCCCTGTCCTTGCCGAGGGAGAAGACGAAAAAAATTCAAGAGAGAAACCTTGGACTATTGAAATTATTCCAGTTTGTACCAGAGAAGAAATCAGGCTTGCTGGAGGTAATTTTACTTCCGGTAGAATAGTTTCTATGGCTGAAGCATCTGCATCCGCCGCGATACATTACTCCAATGCTGAAATAATTACTATCCAGACACCTCGATTGATTTCCCTTCACGCCAGTAAACTACACGCTTTTTTTACCGCAGATACAAATATACACATACCTGGCAGTCAGGCAGCGAGGGATACTATTGATACTATTCTTGAAAGGGCTTCCCTTGATGCCGCTGGTTTTGGAACTATAGTCCATAGTTTTCTGGAAGCTCACCTTAAAGGTGCAGCGCATCAAATTTCGCCGCGGCTTATGGCCAGGATTGAGGACAGGGATATTCCAATTGTCATGGGCACTGCGGAAAATATGGTCCGTGGGTTTCTCCGTTCAGATATGGGAAAACTTGCCATTAATTCGCCATACCGGGAAGAAGAATTCCCCATTATCACTATGATAAAAACAACAACAGGTGAAATATCTGTCACGGGTCAAATAGACTTCCTTTTTGAATCAGAGGGCATTATGCATATTGTAGACTTCAAGACGGACCGTAGCCAGGAACCGGAACGCCATTATGTACAGTTAGCTGTATACAGCCGGGCTGTATCCGATATTTTTAAAAAGCCGGTCAGGGCGTGGCTTTTTTATCTGCGAGGCAGTAAAAGTATAGATGTAACAAAACAAATTCTAAATATTGATATTGACCGTGTAATCGACGTAGAAAAATTATAAGCCCCATAGAAATATCATTCTTTTACTCCCGTCATAAATAGCATCGCTGTCCATAGATAAGAATACGTCCAGCTTTTCATAGTTTCTCCAGTTATCTTTTAATTCGCCAGATATTGAACCATGCCAACTGTACATACCCGACGGATACATCATGAAATCACCATACATACTCTCTAATAGACTATCAGCATTATTTGGAGCAGGAAGTTTCCTCCCCTCAAAAGTCATAGTTGAAAGCGGAAATATCCATTCATATCGAAAAATATCATTGGGTTTAAAAATGTCCCCGTCTTCCGTCGGACTTTTGCCCTCCATAATTATTTCGCGCATAATTTTAATTTCAGACGGCGTACCGTGAAAAGGCATTCTTGACAATGGAACATGATGTTGGTAATTATAGCTAATTTTATCAATACGTTTTTTCAATTGGGTTCCCTCAACAGCGCTGGTTCTTTTATGATATTGATGAAAAGGGAATATATCCACAGCGTCTAAAACAAAATCATTTTCTATGTATTTTATTTTTATAAACCCGCCGCACCAATAGTATTGTATTTTCCCATTTTGAGGCATACTGCTGACTATCTTGATGAATTGGTCAAAATCTTCCCGCATCATACCAACGTCTATATCATCGTCCCAGGGAATAAACCCGCCATGCCTGACCGCTCCAAGAAGAGTTCCCCCATAAAGCCAATACCGCAGTTTTTTTCTTTACAAAACCGGTCAAACGCGAATAATACATTTGTCTTTGCCAGTTGTATTTTACGCAAAGTTCCCCGCGCCGGCGGATATTCCGTAATAGGGGCGCTGATAGACAGCACGCTCAGAATGGATATTGGATACTTATCAAGTTTATTCATCATCAGATGATACCTTGATAAAACCGGCCTGAGCATTTTTCTTAAAATAGCCTTAACAATACGTTTCAACGCAAACCTCCAATTATTATACGCCAAAAATTTGCCGGCCATTCATGCCGGTAAATGCGGATAGTATCTACTTGTTGGAGAAAATAAGTTTTATTTCGATTATTTTGACGGGGGGGGGGGGGGGGGGGGGGGGGG
>JAITSE010000036.1 GCA_031288005.1 Treponema sp. | reverse complement strand
TCCTCCAGTTGTTTCTTTAAGTATTGAATAAGGGCCAGGGCGCCTGACTCCGCGGCGGCTTTCGTTTTGGGATACCGGTACATAGACAGTTCATCCGGCAGGCTCTGGAAACTTTTCCGGCGCCACTCCCGGCATATCTTGTCCGGGAGGCCGCAAGACGGATTTATGGTTAATTGGAAGGTCTTAGAATCCCGCCGGCTGAGGGCGGTAAACGGCTTTTGAAGCCTGGGCATGACATTATCCTCCGGTATGGTGGAAAAATAAATGCACGATAAGTGCACGATGCCAGGCAATCTTGAGAAAATTAGAAGGAAGTCGTTTAGTAATTCCTTATATAGTAAGGAATTAGCTTTGGGCCATCGAGGACTTGAACCTCGGACCAAGAGATTATGAGTCTCTTGGTCCGAGGTTCAAGTCCTCGATGGCCCTGTTTATGCTTCATTTTTTTAAGGAAGATGTTTCAAACTTGAGATTTTGAAGCATCGTTAGATATTTATGTTCTGGTGGTATACGAAAGCCAATCTCAGACCAACAATGTCTGGACATGAAACTAGTCATTGTTTGGCACACGGAGATGCTCCATAAAGCCACCGGTTGATGAGATACCGGGCCATTGAGCCGGGACTGGGCAGATCCGGCAGGAAATCCCGGCGGAACCAGCGGGCATCGTCTATTTCTTCACCGTCCGGGCGGATTTCTCCACAGCTATGGCGGGCGGTGAAGCCTATCATCAGGGAGTTAGGAAAAGGCCAGGGCTGTGAGGCTTCGTAGCGCAGACAGTCTATTCCGATTCCCGCCTCCTCCAGGACTTCCCGTTCCGCCGTAGTTTCTAGATTTTCCCCGGCTTCGTTAAATCCCGCGATAAGGCTGTAAACGCCGTCTGAGAACTTTTTGTTGTGGGCCAGGAGAACCTCGTCCCGGTCATTGGTAACCAGGACAATGACAGCCGGGGAAATCCGGGGGTATTCCCGCCGCCCGCAAATCGGGCAAAGCCGGGCAAGTTCGTCGGGGGCGTCCGTGTTACGGCTGCCACAGACGCCGCAGTAGGCAGATTCCTTGCGCCAATGCATAACGTGGCAGGCCCTGAAAAGGCGGGCTATGTCCTCCCGGCCTGGTGAAAAGACGCATTGTTCCGCAAATGGAAGATAATGCCGTATGTTGACCGTCTGCCATCCTTCGGGCAGGGACACGGCGGCATCAAGGAGCAAACCCGCTATGCTGCATTCTCCCCAGGTTTCATGGATTTCAAAATAATCCGCTGCCCTTTCTGTCCATTCTTCAGGAAGCTGCTCCCGGCCAAAGCCTTTGAACAAAGAGAAGCCGCCAATTTCATGAGAAATTCCGTTTAGCAGAGATGTGGGAACCGCCAGGGCATCACCATAAAAAACAAATATCCGCGAAGCCCGGCCTTCCGGCAGAGACGTTTCCATGAAAAATTATCATAGCAGGATACATATTCCGCTTCAAGCCGGCGTATTGCTCCAAAATTAAGAGCGCCGCCGAAACGCGGATTTGAATTCTGCGGCGGGCTTAGCTGATTTTAGCTCACGCCGTCTTTTCACTTGGAAAAATTACAGTATGATTCGGATAATTGACAAATTCGTCATAATATACTATAATAATTTCCATGCTTTGTACAACAGAAGAAGCGAAAACGAAAACAGACTGTAGGCGTGTCTTACACGCCTGGAACCTGCGGTTCTAAAGAAGATTTATATGAAAAAGACGGTTTCCCGGTTATTTTTGGCGGCGCTGGTTTTGGCGTTGGGCTTCCCGGCGTGCAATATGGGCGATAAAACCTCTGCGACGGCTGTTTACAAGGCGGAGGCAGCGGACGGTATTACGAACGGCGCGGTTACGCTCAGTCCGGCGAATGCGGAGGCGGGGGCCTACGTGATCATCACGGTAACGCCGGATGCGGGCTACCGGTATACGGAAGGCAGCCTCAATGTCAATAACGGCGCAGTGCCGATAGGCGGCAGCTACCCGCAGTATTTTTTTAAGATGCCCGCCGGCAATGTGACGGTTGAGGCGGCGTTTACGGCAGCCACGGTCCGGGAGTATACAATTACGTTTAACAGCGCCGGGGGGACGGCAGTCCCGCCAATAAAGGCTGATGAAGGGGCCTTGGTTGATAAGCCCGCAGACCCTCTGCGTGAGGGATATATCTTCCTGGGCTGGTTCAGCACGGCGGATGGCGGGGAGCTTTTCTCTTGGCCCTACACATTGAACGGGAACCTGACGATGCACGCCCAGTGGATTACGCAGTACACGATTACGTTTAGCGTGGGAGAAGGCGGCGGAAGCGCCCCGGCAAGCCAGACCGTGAACGCTGAAAATGCGATAAGCCTTCCCGCTCAGGGAAGCATGACCGCGCCTTCCGGCAAAAGCTTTGCGGGCTGGAAGACGGACGGCGGCGGGACATACGCGGCGGGAGCCTCGTACACGGCAAGCGGCAGCGTAACATTCACAGCGCAATGGAAGATACAAAGCATTAACGATGTCAAAAATTTCCTTGCCGCCGCTTCAGGAGGTCAATCAGCCGTCAACCCCGTATCCTTGGCGCTAACGCTTAACCTGGCAAGCGACTGGAACAGCCTTCTTTCCGCGATATATGAGGCGGGTAAATATGTCGCCCTGGACCTTTCGGAATGCACCATGAGCGGGACAGAATTCGACCCCGGCACGAGGGCCAATACCTGGGAAAGCAAAATCGTGTTCCTGGTTCTGCCGAATGTGGCAACGAGCATTAAATATTATAGTCTTACTGAGGGCAAAACTTTCAGGTACTTCACATCTCTTAAAAGCATCAGCGGTTCCGGCATAACAAGCATCGGCGCTGGCGCCTTCTCCAGATGCACCAGCCTGACCACGGCGAACTTCCCATTGGCGACAAGCATCGGCAACAGTGCCTTCAGTGTCTGCACCAGCCTGACCACGGCTGACTTCCCATCTGCAACAAGCATCGGCGATAGCGCCTTCTACGGCTGCTACAGCTTGACCACGGCTGACTTCCCATCTGCGACAAGCATCGGCGATAGCGCCTTCTCATCCTGCAACAGACTGACCACGGTAAACATCCCTAATGCGGAAACCATCGGTTACTTCGCTTTCCAGTTTACCGCGGGACAGGCCCTGACCATTACCCTTGGCAGCGCGGCCCCAACGCTGGGGTATAGGATGTTCGACTATGTTTCCGCCTCTAAAACTGTTACCGTGAAGGTTCCCGCGGGCGCTACGGGATACGGTACAGTGCCGGCAACTTACAGCGGTTACGATACTACGGAGCGCTGGGGCAACGGCTTTCGTGGCGGCGGCTGGGAGAACGGGGCCTTCAGTACTAATACCGGCGGTGGTGCGAGCAGTATCAGCCAGAACATCACGCTGAAAATTGAGTATAAGTAGCGGGCGGTGTGAGGAGTGAATGACGGGGGAAACATACCGCATGAACGCAAGACCAGCGTACGGAAAATACACCCCCGAATATTCTGGAATAGGAGTATATAGATATGGAAAACAAAAAAGGAATGGCATACTTGCTCGTCGGAAAAGGCAAACACTGGGGCAAGTCCCGGACTCTGCGCGCCTTAACCGATGGTGATTTCAGGATGGCCTGTATAAACATTGTAAGCAAGAAAGACGGCAATGCCTACGAGTTTTACATCAGGCGTACATCCAACACTGACATTCCTGAGCGCTTTGAGCAATTCATCCGCGATGCAGACTATGAAAATATTATCATCGCTTTTTCCATAGGCGATCCCGATGCACAAAAAATGTTGTCACTGCTTTCCTCGCACTACCGCCTCCGCTGTTTTGTCCTGCGCCATCGCTAGCCCTATCCGGCGCAGGTGGTAACGGAAGAAGAAATGGATATTTTAAAGAGCTTCGCCGTGCCGAACGGTGTATATGACTACATCCCTGAAAACAGCCCTGACACAGCCCGCGCCGCTGCCTTTCGCGCCTACATGGAAGCGGAAACGCCATTTTAAGATGGGCCGCAGGTAATAGTTAAGAGAGGCGTCCTGGTCACCGATTACGCTGCCTTTGTCAGGACGAAAAACAAAAGCGCTCATATCGAAATAAGCAAATGGGTACATCAAACGAGCATTCCGCAAAAAAGCGGTTTTGTCTTTTATGGGACCCGTTACCCGGGTCTTGAGTCTGTGGACGAAGAATTGTATCTCTACAGGCTCTACAAGGAATACGCTGAACGCCCGCAGGAAGCCGCGGACAAAATTATCGCTATCGCCCGCGCGCTGAACTGCGTGGTTGCGGAAGCGCAATAATCAATGGACTTGGCGAACCGATGGTTCGACAATAACTGAATTTGCAGAAACGCGGAAACATCGGAAACGCGGAAACGGAGTTTCCGATGTTTCCGCGTTTCCGACGAATAACTCTAATCAACAACCCCACGCCGGGCTTCTTCATTTTTCATTGTTTGCGCTGTATACTTAATATGGAGGAGACTTGTATGGACCTTAACGCTTGTCTTGAAATATTACCCCTTAATAAAATCGCCAAATATAACGGCGGCCCGCCAAAGAATACGGTTCTGTTTATGGGATTTCTCCGGCAGCACCCCTCGGATAAATGCAAAGTCATTCTGGTCAACGATCCGCTGGGGGACAATCCCGCGGTCATGGAGTTTAAGCTTGACGATGTGCTTTATGCGGAAGAAGCTCTTTCCGCGGTGACTGAAGCGGGAGAAGGGGTCCCGCTCGTTAAGCTCTGGATACGCCGGGGCGCAAGGGGCGTCATCATGGAGCCTTTTGAAGTGCAGGACCCCATAAGGTTTGTGAATAATGCCACTGGAGGAGTGGAACAGCGGATTCGCTTCCTCACGGAATAATGGAAACGGCGATTCTTCCCGCGCCCCGGTATTTCAGTCCCTGCGAAACTGGAGGCGGCCGTATCCGGTGCGGACTCTGCCCCCGCCGCTGTCTTATAGCTCCGGGCGGCTTCGGGAACTGCGGAGTCAGGCGGAATCGGAACGCCGCGGGGGACACGCCATTCAGCGGCGTTGTTACCGCAATGGCGGCGGACCCCATAGAGAAAAAGCCCCTCTACCATTTCAGACCCGGCTCATCCGTCTTTTCCATAGGCTTTGCGGGATGTAACCTGCAATGCCCTTTCTGTCAGAACTGGCGCATATCCCAGAGAAGCGCCGCGGCGCCGCGTCTCAAACGTCTTTCCCCCGCCGAAGTGACAGCCTCCGCCCGGTCGATGGGATTACGGCAAATTGCCTACACCTACTCAGAGCCGCTTGTTCACTTTGAATTTCTCCTTGACTGCATGAAGCTGGCCAGAGAAGCGGGAATAGCCAACATCATCGTGAGCAACGGCTGCGTAAACAAGAAACCGGCGGCGGAGATTCTTGCCCTCACAGACGCCGCCAACATAGACCTTAAAGCCTTTTCAAAAAAAACTTACTCAAGCGTTCTTGGCGGAGACCTTCAAACAGTCCTTGCCTTCATCGAAGCGGCCCATGCCGCGGGGGTTCACCTTGAAATTACCACCCTCGTAGTGCCGGGCCTCAACGACAGCGCCAAGGAAACAGCGGACGGCGCCGCCTTTATCGCGGGCGTCTCCAGGGACATCCCATGGCACCTTTCAGCCTATCACCCTGACTACCGCTGGGCGGCCCCTCCAACAAACAAAGCCGCCCTCATCCGCGCCGTCCGCCGCGCCAGGGAAATCCTTCATTACGTGTACATTGGCAACATCAGCGGCGGACCGGACTCCCAGGAACTGCACGACACCCTCTGCCTTCATTGCGGACGGATTTTGATCAGCCGCCGGGGATATAAAATCGATGTCGGAGGGCTTGTACAAAAAGAAGAAGCGGGCGGACAATCGTATTGTTGCGCGTATTGCGGGGCCGCCGCTCCCATTGTCAGTTAGCCAGTACCCGCTGCTTTTCCCATTTGCCGCTGAGCCAGCGGATCAGATAGCAGGTCCCCCGGCAGATAAAGTCGCCGCCCATAGCAAGCCACACGCCCAAAGGCCCCGCTCCTAAAGTATAAGACAGCAGGTAGGCCGCGCTTACCCGGACCGCCCACATGGAGACAGTTGCGGCAATCATCACGTACCTGACGTCTCCGGCGGCGCGCAGAGCGTTTGGAAGGCCGAAACTCATTCCCCAGCCCAGAGTCATGGAAATGCAGTGGACCCTCAAAAAAGACTTTGCAAAGCTGTGGGCTTCGCCGCTCAGACTGAAAACGCTTATCAGCGGCTCCATAAAGATATAGATAAAAAGGTTCATCACAAACAGCGTAATGTACGACAGCTTCATTATTTTTATGGTGTTCCGCCTGGCCGCGGCGTAATCCCCCGCGCCGATGCACTGGCCCACTACGGTCAAAAGGACCATGCCGTAGGCATTGCCTGGCATGAAGGAAAAAGAGTTTATGACGCTGGCTATGGCGTTTCCCGCTATGGCGGCGGTTCCGAAGGTAGTAAATATGCGCTGGGTAAGAAGCCTGCCTGTTTGGAACATGGAACTTTCAAGGCCGCTTGGTATCCCCACATTCAAAATGTTATGTATCATCGGCCGCGTAATTTTAATTTTCAGAATACCGGCAAGACTAACCGGCCCCCTTCGGCTCGCGCACAGCAGGAATATCAAAACCGCCGCCGCCGCCGTCCGGCTTATCAGGGTTGACAGGGCGGCTCCGGCCACGCCCATCCCGCAGACATAAATAAAAATGGCGTTGCCTCCAATGTTGAGGATGTTTACAAGAAGCGCTGTCAGCATGGTGATTTTGCTGTTACCCGCGGCGCGGAACAAGGCGGCGCATGAATTGTACAGCGCCAGCGCCGGGTAAGACAGAGAAGTTATCATGAGATATGTTGAGGCAGCATTCATTACGCCGGCTTCTATGTTTCCGTAAATGAGTGTGATAATAGATCTCCGCAGCGTAAAGGCCGCAGCCATAATAATAAGGGACACGCCGCTTACGATGTAGACAAGCTGCCGGGAAGCAAGCCGAGCGTTCTCTGTGTCCCGCCGGCCTATGTACTGGCTCACCACCACAGCTCCGCCTGTGCACAGGGCGGAGAAGGCGATAATCAGCAGGTTGTTAATATTATCAACAATGTTTACCCCGGATATGGCGTGTTCCCCGGCAGAGCTTACCATAGCGGTATCCACCGCACCCATGGTTACAGCCAGGAGTTGTTCTATTATGAGGGGGCAAATCATATTGAAAAGGGCGCGGTTGTTCCACTCAGGTGAAGAGATGGTTCCTGATTCAGAGTTGATTCCGCCGGAAAAATATCGAAACATTGCTTTATATTAATAATTATATATTCTCTCCCCTATTGCTAGTAGACCCCGTGGAGTTTTACTTTTCACCCCGGTGGAAAATAAAACTCCTTAGGTAATTTGGGACCTGCTGTCCCAAATTACCTAAGGACCCCTGCGTCTCTCACGGGCCGCTTAGGGGTTTTGCAACCCGTAGTGTTGCAAAACCCCATGCATTTATTCTATGGGCTTTTTATCCCGCACCCTTGCGACCGCTAAGGGACCTCCGGTCCCACGGTCGCTTAGGAGTTTTGCGGCCCTACAGCCCGCAAAACTCCCCGCATTGGTTCTTCGAGCCTGTCCCTCACACCCTTGCAACCTGCAAAGCAGGTTGCTTAGGTCTCAGCTTGCTTGGCAGTTTGCCGCGCAAGGGATTGAAGCGGTATCCTTTTTTTGCCGCAGGCAAAAAAAGATTTAAGCGGAAAGCCCGGTCCTGCCGCCAGGCAGGATGCGCCCAAATTCAGAAATGAAATGGCAGGCTGAACTCCGGGGACTTTTTCTTTCCTTCCCCAGCCGGTATAGTAGAGCCATGAGCGTAAAGAATTTTCCCTTGAGCAAAACTCAGTTGGAGGACCTGGCGGAGCGGTATCCTACGCCGTTTTATGTATACGACGAGAAGGCCATACGGGAAAACGCGCGGCGTATTATCAAGGCTTTTTCGGCGTTTCCTTCTTATAAAGAACACTTTGCGGTTAAGGCGCTGCCCAATCCGGCTGTGCTTAGGGCGCTTGCGGAGGAGGGTTTTGGCGCGGATTGTTCCAGCCTGCCGGAACTGCTCCTGACTGATATGGCGGGGATCAGGGGTGAGGATATTATGTTCACGGCCAACGAGACCGCGGCGCGGGAATATCTTAAAGCCCGGGAATTGGGGGCGATTATCAACCTGGACGATTTTACCCACATTGAGTATCTGGAGAAGGTCTTCGCGCTTGAGTCTCCTTCAGGCGGCGAAGGGATGCCGGAGATTATTTCCTGCCGCTACAATCCCGGGCCGCTTAAAGAGGGGAACGCGATTATCGGGAAGCCTGAGGAGGCCAAGTACGGGTTTACCCGGGAGCAGTTGATTGACGGGTTCAAGCTCTTGAAGCGGAAGGGGGCGCGGCGCTTTGGCCTTCATACTATGGTGGCTTCCAACGAGCTTAACCTGGGCTACCACTTGGAGACGGGGCGGCTTCTCTTCGAGCTTGCGGTGGAGATTAAGGGCAAGACGGGGATCGCTTTGGAATTGCTGAATCTCGGCGGCGGCGTGGGTATACCGTACCGGCCTGAAGAGGAGGCGGTGAACTGGGAGGCCCTGGCCGGGGGTTTGAAGAAGCTCTACGACGAAATCCTGGTTCCCGCGGGTCTTGCGGGGCTGGCTATTCACACCGAGTACGGGCGGCCTGTTACCGGGCCTTATGGCTGGCTTGTGGCCAGGGCGCTTCACAAAAAAGAGATTTACCGGAACTACATCGGCCTTGACGCCAGCATGTCAGACTTGATGCGGCCCGCCCTCTACGGCGCGTATCACCACATCACTATACCCGGCAAGGAGAATGAGCCGGCTGTTGAGACTTATGATGTGGTGGGGAGTCTCTGCGAGAACAACGACAAATTCGCTGTGCAGCGGAAGCTGCCCAGGATTGCGGTTGCCGCGGAGAACCCGGCGGATCCCCGGAGCGGTGATTTTGTGGTGATCCATGACGCGGGCGCTCATGGCCGGGCTATGGGTTTTAACTACAACGGGAAGCTCCGCTGCGGGGAGCTGCTCCTTAGACCTGACGGCTCGGTCCTCCAAATTCGCCGGGCGGAGACTATAGACGATTATTTTGCAACCCTGTGAGACCTAAGAAGCAGTGCGGGGAGAAAGCCTCGGGGGACAGACCCCGCCCGGAGGGACAGACCTGGAGGACCGGCCCGGAGGCCAGTGCGGGGAGTTTTGAGACCTGCGGTCTCGCGGACTGTAGGGCCGCAAAACTCCAAGCGACCGTGAGACCGAAGGTCTCATAGCGGTCGCAAGGGTGTGGGAGTCCCTTTCAACTAGTAA
>JAITSE010000099.1 GCA_031288005.1 Treponema sp. | reverse complement strand
ATCCTTACCGCCCACATTTTCGGCGTTGACATTGACGCGCAGGCCGTTGAGGTAACAAAACTATCGCTGCTGTTAAAGGCGCTTGAAGGCATGAACGAGCAGGAGATACAGAAAGAGCTGTTTAACGAGCGGGTTTTGCCGGATTTAAGCCGGAACATAAAGTGCGGCAACAGTCTTATTGGAACCGATTTTTACGCCCAGGGAACCCTTGATTTAACGGAAGATGATCAGTACCGGATAAACGCCTTTGACTGGGAAACGGAATTCGCCGAGGTTTTCAGAGGCGGCGGCTTTGACGCGGTGATTGGAAATCCGCCGTATGTGTTGATATTTGATGAACGCAGCAAAAAGTATATCGAAGAGAAATATCCTCAGTTCAGGAGGAACAATGATTTATATGCTGCGTTTATTGTGAAAGGAATTTCTTTGCTAAAACAAGAAGGATGTTTTTCTTATATTACACCGAATACATATTTAAAAGGTGATTATTTTAAAGCGCTTAGAGCTTATTTAATGCAATTTCGGATTAATGAAGTTGTAGATTTTGGAATTAAAATAGTTTTTAAAGAAGCAAATGTATTTACAGCAATAACAAATGTGACAAAAAAAGACCCCGAAAACGAATGGATTTTGAAGTCAGATATAGATATTGTACGGGGTAAAGTAAATTCAGCTTCTGATGTTTTTGTTGTTGGCAATGCCCTGTTGGAAAAACTGAACAAATGTGTGAAATTCGGTGATGTGCTGATTATAAAGGATGTTGGATATAATTATTGGTCCATTGGCAGAGGTAAAGTACGAGGCGATTCTATAGGCTCGCGTGTTCTGTATTCAGGGGATCTTAAAAATTCCAAAGATATTCCGTATTATAAAGGATCAAATATTCAGAGATATTTCTTGAGCAAACCATCTCAATATTTAAGATATAATTATAATAAATTTTTAAAGGAGAATGATATATTTAGATTTACTCCCAGCCTGCTTGAAACAAGCCCTAAAATTATTTACCGGCAAACTTCAGGATCATTAGTAGGAACAATCGAAACCGAAGGCTGCCACAATGATAAGACAGTTCATATAATTCTACTAAAAGACAATACAAGTGTTGATTTGAGGTATATTCTTGCGCTGTTCAATGCTAAACTTCTGAACTATTACTATCAGATAACAACAGAGGAGCAGGGAAGAGCATTTGCACAGGTAAAGACTGTTAATGTTAAAAAACTTCCGTTCATCTTGCCCGATAAAGCCCGGCACGATAAACTTACCGCTCTTGTCGATCAAATACTTGCCCTAAAAAAGAAAGAGCAGGCCGAAAATGTTCCCCAGGTAAAAACAATGCTGGGCCGGCAAATTCAGGCGCTGGATAAACAGATAGACGCGCTGGTGTACGAATTGTACGGCCTGACGGAGGAAGAGATTAGCATTGTGGAGGGAAAAGGGTGAGCGCAAATTAGAGTACAGCGCATCCATGCCCGCAAGGAACCGGGAGACCATGAGACTGGGAGACCATGAGACTAAAAGTCTCCGGTCTCAAGTCTCCGGTCTCAGCGGTCTCCAGTTTCAAGGGCCTAAAAAACTCCAAGCGACCCGTGAGACCGAAACCGGAGGTTTCTGCGGAAACAAGTTTCCGATGGTCTCTTAGCGGGCCGCAGAAGCCATATTACAAGCCTTCCGGGGACGCAATACGCCCCGCAACCGCCGCCGCCGCCGCCGATACAGGGCTCATCAGGTGAATCACGCCGCCTTTCCCCATGCGGCCGTAGAAGTTCCGGTTCGTGGTGGAAGCGCAGACCTCACCCTCCGCCAGCACGCCGTTAGACATACCCAGGCAGGCCCCGCAGGTGGGATTGGTAACGCAACACCCCGCATCCATGAACGCCGTGATAAGCCCCTCCGCCAGAGCCTGGGCGTATACGCCGGGAGTAGCGGGAGACACGATAGCCCGGACGCCCCCGGCAATCTTCCTGCCCTTAAAAACCGCCGCGGCTTCCCGCAGGTCCTCAATACGGCCGTTGGTACAAGACCCGATGTAAACCTGGTCTACCCGCGTCCCCTCAAGCTCCCTGATAGACTTGACCTGATCCGGCTTGTACCCCACCGTAGCCAAAGGCTCCAGGCTGGAACAGTCTATATCCACCGCCTGCTCGTAACAAGCGTCATCATCGCTCCGCCACCTTTCAAAATCCGCCAGAGCATCCGCTTTCGAGACATAGGTCTTATCCCCCTC
This sequence comes from Treponema sp., assembly GCA_031288005.1. The sequence goes on along the minus strand of JAITSE010000099.1, from coordinate 19,536 downwards.
AGGCCCAATAAACGGCCAGAGATACTCCGCCGTGATCCCATCAGGCATACAAACCCCGCTCGTAGCCCCAGCCTCCACCGCCATGTTGCAAATCGTCATGCGCCCCTCCATGCTCATTGCCTCCGCCACAGCCCCCCGGAATTCCATCACCCTCCCGGTAGCCCCAGCCACACCCAGCCGGGCAATCACCTGGAGGATCACATCCTTGGGATACACCCCCTTCTTCAACGCGCCGTTAAGGTTGATTCTGATACTAACCGGCGGCTTAAAAGCGCAGACCCCCTTGAGAATACCCACCTCCAAGTCCGTCGTCCCCACACCTGCGGCAAAAGCCCCAAACGCCCCGTGGGTACACGTATGACTGTCCCCCATGATGACCGTAAAACCTGGCCGCACAAAACCCTTTTCCGGGAAAATAGCGTGGCAGACCCCATTCCGGCCAATATCGAAGAAATCGCGTATACCCTGCCGCCTAGCCCAATCCCTCAGTATCTTACCCTGTTCGGCAGTCTTAGAATCTTTGGCCGGCGACACATGATCAATCACCGCCTTAATCTTGGAAGCATCAAAGACCCGGTCCATCCCCTTTGAAATAAGGTCGTTGATAGCAATAGGCGTGGTGATTTCGTGACAGAACACCCGGTCCAGACTAAGCACCCACGTATCGTCCGCCGGCCTATCCCGCCGATGCGCCTCGAAAATTTTTTCCGTCAAGGTTTTTCCCATAATAATCCTCCTTGGGAATCGTCCGGGGACAGGTTTATGAAACTTTTCCGTGAAACTCAGTATAGTTAAAATTCAGAGGCTGTCAAGCAAAAGGCCGATTCCCGCCGGCCGCGTCTCCGCCCCCCTTGAATCTGCTCTGTTCTCCAGCTATTCTAAGATATGAATATAAATCCCATAACCGCATATCTTACCGCTGTCCCTCCCGAAAAAGTGGATGCCGGCTTCCTTGCCTATCTTTGTAATCTGTGGGAAACTTCCCGGGTTGCCCCGGAAATCGCCTGTTCCATAGTCCGGGAGCTTGAAAACCAGCGGAAGCGGGTCAAGCTCATCGCCAGTGAAAATTACTGTTCTATGGCCGTACAGCTTGCCATGGGAAACCTTCTTACCGATAAATACGCCGAGGGGATGCCCGCCCACCGGTTCTACGCGGGCAACGAGAATGTGGACGCCATAGAGTCCCTGGCCGCTGAAGAAGCCCGCAGGGTCTTTGGCGCGGAATACGCCAATGTCCAGCCCCACTGCGGGGCGGATGCTAACCTTCTGGCCTACTGGGCCATTCTTACCACCCGTATCGAAGGGCCCGCGCTGGCCAAATACGGGGAAACCAATCTCTACAAACTCACTGATGATCAATGGAAACATCTTAAAACGGAACTGGGAAACCAGCGTCTTCTGGGGCAGGACTACTACTCCGGGGGCCACCTGACCCACGGGTACCGGTACAATGTCTCCGCCCGGATGTTCGATGTTTACGGCTATAGTGTATCCAGGGAAACCGGGCTTCTGGATTATGACGCCATTGAACGGCAGGCAAAAGAAGTGAAGCCCCTCATCCTGCTTGCCGGTTATTCCGCCTATCCCCGGAAAATCAACTTTAAGCGGATGCGGGAAATCGCCGACAGCGTGGGGGCCGTGTTCATGGTGGACATGGCCCACTTCGCCGGTCTTGTGGCGGGCAAGGTCTTTACCGGGGACTACGATCCCATTCCCCACGCTCATGTGGTAACCAGTACCTCCCACAAGACCCTGCGGGGTCCCAGGGCGGGGCTGGTCCTCTCCACTTCCGAGTTCGCCGAGGCTCTGGACAAGGGCTGTCCCCTTACCATGGGAGGTCCCCTGCCCCACGTCATCGCCGCCAAAGCCGTGGCCTTCCGGGAGGCCGGGAAGCCTGAGTTCCGGGACTACGCCCGGCGCATCGTGGAAAACGCCCAGGCCCTGGCCGCCTCGTGCGTCCAAAACGGGCTTGAGGTCCTCACCGGCGGTACGGACAACCACTTGTTCCTGGTCAACGTCCGTCCCCTGGGCGTCACCGGACGTCAGGCTGAAAGCGCCCTTCACGAAGCCCATATTACCCTGAACCGGAACAGCCTTCCCTTTGACCCAAATGGTCCCTGGTACACATCGGGTCTGCGTATCGGCGCCGCCGCGGTCACCACCCTGGGGATGGGAAGGGCCGAGATGGAAGAGCTGGGGGCCATCATCGCCTTAGTGCTGAAAAACACCAATCCCGCCGCTGAGTCTAGGGATCCGGCCAAAAAGAGCAAGGCAAAGTATGTGATCGATGAAGGGGCCAAGGCCGAAGCCCTGGACAGGGTGAAGAAGCTCCTGGACCGTTTCCCGGTCTATCCCGAACTGGATTTAGACCTGCTCAAGAAGGCGTTTGCCGGATAAGGGCGATAAGGCCGGCATCGGCTGTGGACTTGTTTTTCGGGTTTAATACCGTGGAAACTTCGGAAACAAGTTTCAGAAGTTTCCGAAGGGAACTTGCTTCCAGATGACCGCCGCGGAGCCTCCCCCGCGCAGGCTGGTTCTGAAAACTGAGACCGGCGACTTTTAGTCTCATGGTCTCCAGTTCCTTGCGGTCTCTGGTTTCTTTGGTATTAAATCCTCAATACGAATAAAAGCACGATGCCACGCTGCTCGATTTTTTCTTAAATGAAGAAGTGTTTAAGTCCTTATAGAACAAGGACCTATTTCACTTTGGGGAGTGTTCGCGGCCATAGGCCGCGCGGATTCGCCCTCCGGCCCTCAACCTCCTGTCTCGGGCCTCCGGGCCGGGGTTTGGTCCTGCCGGCGCCATCCATGGCGCCTTTTCCTCCCTTGGGTCGGCGGGCTAAACCCTTCGAATCCTCCCTTGAAAACAGCAACGACTTTCCTTTCGGAAAGCCGCTCTTTCTGGGGAGTGGAGGATTCGAACCTTCGAAGGCTGAGCCAACAGATTTACAGTCTGCCCCATTTGACCACTCTGGAAACTCCCCGAATATATTTCAGAATTTATTTATATACGACTGCACGGATTATTTCAAGTATCCTGCCGTTAATGATACGGCGGTTTGTTTCTCCCGCTTGGAACAATCCCGCTTAATTCCAATGTGGATTTTTTGAGTAAATTTTGAAGTTTTTTTCTGTATTCTGCGGCTAATACCAGGCAGCTATCTTTCTCCCATGTTGTTTTCAGCATATTTTTATAATATGCTATACTAATGATAAAGTCTATGTGCTTAAAGACTGTAGAAGCAGATGATGTGGATGCTGCGGCTGCTGAAATAACCGGGCAGCTTGCGGAGGAAAAACTTCTGCGCTATTCCGTAGGAATACTTAGCTGTTTCGCGGATTTTATCAGTTCAGGAATAGTCGCCGCCTTGTCTGAGAAACTGCCTTTTCCAATTGCCGGGACTACAACCTTGGCCGCGGCGGCAAACGGAATCCAGGGTGAGATAGTCCTTATCCTGACGGTTCTCACAAGCGACGATGTTGAATTTGTCCTTGGCGTGACTGATCCTATCGTGGAGGAAAGCGCGGCGCCGTTCAAAGCCGCCTGGGAACAGGCAACGGCTGGAAGGACGGAAAAACCCCGGCTGATGCTGAGCTTCGCGCCTCTGCTTCTGAATGTAGCCGCTGATTTTTATGCCGATACATGGAGCCGCATCACTGGTGATGTGCCCAATTTCGGCACCCTGGCGGTGGACCATAACCAGGACTACCATGAATCTCAAACAATTCTTGGGAAAGAGGCTTTCCGGGACCGGTATGTATTCATTCTCTTTTATGGAGACATGAAACCTGAATTTTTTGTAGGCGGTTTGTCAGAAGAAAAAGCCTTCAGGGAAAAGGGCGTGGTTACTGCCTCCAGGGGAAACCTGCTTAAAGAGGTCAACGGAGTTCCCGTGGCGGAATATCTTGGCTCCCTCGGTCTCGAAAAAGATGAAAATGGAGTCCTTAAAGGGATCAACTCATTCCCCTTCATCCTGAATTACAACGACGGGACGCCGCCGGTAATCAGGGTGATGTTTGCCATCACGCCAGACGGCTGGGCGGTATGCGGAGGGAAAATTCCTGAAGGGGCAAGCATCGCCGTAGGGATCATCAATAAAGAGGAAGTCCTCACAATTTCCTCCGCCCTGCTTCAAAGGGCCAAAGCAAGACCGCCTGAAACAGGCAAAAGCCTCCTTATCTTTTCATGCGTCGGGCGCTATTTTGCCCAGGGATTTAACACCACCGCGGAAATGGATAAAACCAGGGAAATACTAGGGGATAGTCCTTTCCACTTCTGTTATTCGGGGACGGAATTATGCCCGGTGACAGGGAAAAACGGGAAAACAGCCAACCGCAGCCACAACGATACTATTATTATCTGCCTCTTTCACTAACGCGCCGGAATGTCCATGGAAAACAATGTGGAGAGCCTTGAGGCCGAATTAAAAAAGGCCCGGCTCGCCATTAAAAAAATCGAGAGAGAACTCAATCTGGCCAATACAGCCATTGAGAGAAACAGGATTTCTGCGGAAGCAAAAGATAATCTGAGCAAAGTTATAGAAGAAAAAAAGTCAGAGCTTGAGATGTATATGAATCTCCTTCTGGAAAACTGCCCCGACATTATCATGCTTTTCAACAGGGAAGGCAGAATCGCCTATTGTACCGAAGCCTTTCTCAGGATAGCGGGAATCGCCGGCTTCGGCATGATAGCTGACAAGCATTGCCGGGACATTCTGGGGAAATTTGGATTTAAGTCCCTGACAGATCGTGAGGATGATGCGGTTTACGGGCAAATGGCCGGCAGCGGCAGATTCGCTCCCATGACCCTGCACAGAACCATAGACTTCAGCGGGAAGGGAAATCCCAGGGACTACACCGTACAGGTAAGTCCGATGAAGGATGAGAGCGGGAACAACCGCGGCTCCATGATTCTCTTCTACGACATTACAGAGCTGCTTGAGGCAAGAAGGGAAGCCGAAAAAGCAAACAAAGCCAAGTCGGATTTTCTTGCTACTGTATCACATGAAATACGCACTCCCATGAATGCGGTAATCGGCATTTCGGCCATACTTGAAAATACGAAGCTTGCGCGGAAGCAAAGGGATTATCTCAAAAAAATACAGAACTCATCCAAAATACTGCTGAATCTTATCAACGACATTCTGGATTTCTCAAAAATCGAAGCCGGAAAACTTGAAATAATAAACGAGTATTTCAGCCTGAGCCGCCTCCTTGAACAGCTGAAAGAAGTTTTTGAACTTCTGTTTCAGGAAAAGGGCCTGGATTTTCGCTGCATTTTTTCAGACGCCATTCCTGATGTGCTGTACGGCGATAAAAAACGCATAGGGCAGATTATCGCAAACCTTCTCAACAATGCATTCAAGTACACTCTTCACGGCGGGGCTGTTCTGCGGGTTGAAGCGTCCCCTTGCGGGCACGGGGCGCTGTCAGATTTCGTAGAAATCCGGTTTATTGTGGAAGATACGGGTATCGGCATCAAGGAAGAAGCGCTGCCGAGGCTCTTTTCGGCTTTTGAGCAGCTCGATGTGGTGAGGAACAAGCAGGTTCAGGGTACGGGCCTGGGCTTGGCGATCACGAAACGGCTCTGCGGCCTAATGAATGGGGACATCACCGTTAGCAGCGTCTACGACAGCGGCTCTGTTTTTACGGCCGCAATCCCCCTTAAAACGGGCAAGCCCGCGGATATTCCCCCGGAGGACCATACAGCGGTCCCATTTGCAGCTCCTGGCGCCAGGGTTCTCCTTGTGGACGACATTGATATCAATTTGGAAATAGCCGCCTTTATGCTGAACACCTTTAAAATCAGTCCTGATACCGCAAAAAGCGGCGCGGAATCCGTTAAAAAGGCGGAAACATTGGAGTATGATCTCATCCTCATGGACCACATGATGCCGGAGATGGACGGCCTGGAAGCGGTCAGGCTCATCCGCTCAGGAAATTCCCGCAGCGCGGGCGCTCCCGTCATAGCGCTTACGGCCAATGCGGTCTCAGGCGCCCGGGAAATGTTCATGCAAAACGGTTTCAACGGCCTTCTTTCTAAACCCATAGATATCAAAGCGCTGTCTGAAATCCTGATCCGCTGGCTGCCTAATGAACTGATAATTATGGATCGTCCTTCCGGTGAAAAAAATCAGATAAGGCCGGGCGGCCTGCGACCCTGCGGGTCGCTTAGGAGTTTTTAGGGACTTTCAGTCCATAAAAACTCCATGCATGTTTTTTACGGACTTTTTATCCCGGACCCTGGAGCTACATAATATCCAGGAAGGGGACGCAAATCAGGTTCATGGCGTCTTTGAGAACCCGCAAGGCGCCGCGGCTCAACGACAGACGGGCGGCGGACAAAGCCGCGTCCTGGGCGTTCAGAATGGGGCAGTCGTGGTAGAAACGGCTGAAGGCTTTGGAAAGCTCGTAGAGGTAGGCCGCAATAACGGAAGGGTCCATGCGGGCAGCCGCGCCGGCCACGGCTTCGGAATAGCCCGCAAGAGCTTTAAGAAGTTCCCACTCGGCTTCGCCTGAGAGCAGCGCGGGATTAAAGACCGCTTCAGGAGCGTTTGCCTGGGCATCTGCCTTTCGCAGCATGGATGAGATGCGCGCTCCCATATACTGAAGATATGGCCCGGTGTTGCCGTTAAACGAGAGGGATTCACCCGGGTCAAAGAGCATATCTTTCCGGGGGTCAACCTGGAGCAGGTAGTAATGCAGCGCGCCCAGCGCGACTTTTTCCGCCGCTTCTTCCGGCTTCTCCAGGACGCCTTCCCTTTCCTTCTCACGAATCGCCGCAAGCGCTTCGTCCCTCAGGCTGTCGATGAGGTCGTCCGCGTCAACCACTGTACCCTCCCGGCTTTTCATTCTGCCCTCCGGCAGATTCACCATGCCGTAGGAAAGATGATAGAGGCTGCCGGCCCACTCGAAGCCCAGCTTTTTGAGTATGGCAAAGAGGACCTGAAAGTGGTACTGCTGCTCTGAGCCGACAACATACACAAGGCGGTCAAAGGGCCAGTCCCGGTTCCGGTTTATTGCAAGGCCGATGTCCTGGGTGATGTAGATGGAAGTCCCGTCTCCCCGGAGGAGGACCTTCTTGTCAAGCTTTTCCGCTTCAAGGTCAACCATGACCGCTCCGTCTCCAGCTTTGTAGAAAAGCCCCCGCTCAAGGCCCTTGAGAATTTCTTCTTTGCCCAAGAGGTAAGTCTGGCTTTCAAAGTAGTACTGGTCAAAGGATACCCCGGTCCGCCGGTATGTCTCTTTGATCCCGTCAACGGCCCAGGCGTTCATCTTCTTCCAGAGCGCGGCGGTTTCGCTTTCTCCGGCTTCCCAGCGCCGCAGCATTTCCTGAGCGCGCTTCTGAAGCGGGGCTTCCGCCCCGGCTGCTTTAGCTGCCCCGGCTGCTTTCGGCTCCAGCCCTTTCTCTATGAGCGCTTCCGTTTCCGCCTTGAGGTCCTGGTTGAATCTGACGTACCAGGCGCCTACGAAGTGATCGCCTTTGGCGCCTTGGGATTCCGGGGTCTGTCCCCGTCCGTGATCCATATAGGCCAGCATGGACTTGCAGATGTGAATTCCCCGGTCGTTGATGACGCAGACCTTGCGGACTTCCGCTCCGCAGGCCGACAGAATCCTGGAGACGCTTTCTCCCAAGGCGTCGTTTCTGAGATGGCCCAGGTGCAGGGGTTTGTTGGTGTTGGGGCTTGAGAATTCTACCATGATGCGGGAACCGGCCAGGGTTCCGGGGCGCCCTAATGCGGGGTCCTCAAGGACCTGGTCCAGGATGGCCGCCGCCGCCGCTCCTCTGTCAAGGCGGACATTGAGGTATGGTCCCAGGGCTTCAAAGTCCGCTGCGTCCTCCGCTGGCAGCGTCTCTGCCAAGGCTTCAGCTAGGGCTTCAGCCAAGGCTTCAGCCAAGGCCTGGGCTATCTGGGGCGGGCTTTTTCTGAAAAGCTTCGCAAAGCCGAACATGGGAAATCCGATGTCTCCGTACTCTGGTTTGGGAGGTTGTTCCGCGATGATCTGGGCGGGTTCGACTGTCCCCGCAATGCCTGAGTCCTTGAGCAGCGCCGTCAGGGTCCGGGCAATACGGGCTTTCCAGGGGTCTTGAAAGTTTTTCATACAAATCCTTTTCTATTTCTATTGAAAGCTGTTTCATCGGAAACGCCGGTTTCAACGGTCTCATGGGCCTGGACTGGTTCTACGGGCCTCTCTTGGTATACCGAAAGCCTCTCTTGGTATACCGAAAGCCTCTCTTGGTATACCGGGAGCCTCTCTTGGTATACCGGGAGCCTCTCTTGGTATACCGGGAGCCGCTCTTGGTATACCGGGAGCCTCTCTTGGTATACCGGGAGCCGCTCTTGGTATACCGGGAGCCGCTCTTGGTATACCGGGAGCCGCTCTTGGTACACCGGGAGCCGCTCTTGGTACACCGGGAGCCGCTCTTGGTATACCGAAAATCTCTCTTGGTGTACCGTGCAAGCCGCTAAGAGACCTGAGACCGGAGGTCTCATGGGTCTCACGGCTTGCTTAGGAGTTTTGGGAGCGGCGTCTAAATTTATGGATCTGTTATAAGTCCCAAAACTCCCCGCACGTTTTCCCCGGGGAACCCTGCAATCAGGCAAAGCTGAGACCGGAGGTCTCAAGATTGCTTGGAGTTTTTGCCGCCTATGATATCCACAGTTACAACGGGTCAAAAAACTCCAAGCGACCCGTGCAAGCCTACGGCTTGCTTAGGGTCGCAGCGGTTCCAAAACTCCCCGGATTTATTCTACGGGAGAAAAGCCCGGAGGGACAGACCCGTGGAGAAGTGCGCGGCCTACTGGACGCCCGGCTATTAAAAAAAGCCGGTCAGCGCCGCCATTTTGGTATAGGCCAGGGGGCCTTCCCGCCTGAAGGAGCCGAGGCGCTCGTCCGTAAAAGTACAGTTTTCGCAGACCGAGATGTTCCGCACTCCGGCGCCGGCAAGGAGGCGGGCGTTGGCCGCCTGGAGGTCCAGGAAAAACTCTCCCCCGGATTCGGAAACTACCGGCCCCAGTGGAAAGGTCCCGCCGGGCCCCCCGAATTCCGCCGCGAAAGCCCCGGCCCGCCCTTGATCTACATTGTAACAGCAGCGCCTTATGCAGGGGCCGAATACCGCGGCCACATCTTCCGGGCGGGTGCGCCAGCGCTTCTCCATCATCTCAAGCGCCGAGAGGACTATGCTCGTACCTTTCCATCCGGAATGGACCAGGGCTAAACCTTCTTTTTCCGTGTCGTAAAGGAAGACAGGCAGGCAGTCGGCCGCGGTAACGGAGAGGGTCAGCGCCTTGTCGCGGCTTATCAGCCCGTCCACCCTGGGGCCTGTGTTCGGGCTTTGCCGGCTGACTTCAAGCGCTTCCCTGGAATGGACCTGAGTGCAGGCGTAAACAAGGGACGGCTCAAGGCCCAGAAAGCGGAAGAGAGCAAGTCTTGCCGGGCCGTCTTTGCCCCCCGAATACAGCATATTCCCGGCGGCGCGGGAAGAAACAATTGCGGAAACGCCGGAGATTATCCGGCCTTCAAAGATAAAAGGAAGCCTGTCGTAATTCAGTGAAGACAGGAAATTCAGCGTAAAGAAGCTAAGATTCAATCAAATATTTCCGCCTCTAAAACACTGATTTCTTCCAGGATCGTCAGGGCGGTGAGGGCGTTTTGAGCCGCCGTGGAGAGGCTGGAGGTAAAAGCGCTCCCTTTGCCCGCAAGTTTAGAAAAATTGATCAAAGCATCATATTTACTCACCGGCTCCTTTTCCATGATTCCGTTCAGAACGTTAATCATTGCGGCAAGGGCGGCCTTGCTCTGTTCGATGATTTGAAGCGCCGCCGCATCCGTCTCTTCTATAACGCCATGCGACTTCCTTCGTTTAAGCGCCGGGGAAGCAAGTTCTTTTTTTGCCGCAGCGTACCGGAGGCCTAAATCCCCGGAAGGAGAAATTCTGTGTTCAAACATATTTACTGCTTCTTCAAGCTTGCTCAAGGTGTTGTAGCTGGAGGAAAAATCAAGCTGGTTATCCTGGTTGTAAAATTCACCGTCAATTAGGATAGCATTCAGCGCAGCGGCGTTATCCTCGGTAAAAACGGCGGCGTGATATGTTCTAAGGAAGGATAGACTGAGCGCCTCGTTTACCGGAATCCCGTCCGGGTTAGTTTCAGACTCCGCGTTTTCCAGGATCTTTAAGTTAATGCCCTTAAAAAAAGAGCGAAAGGACTCCTGTAATTCCATGTACCGGGTTGTCCGCATATATCTGTTAAATCTGTCTTTAACCAGATTTTTCCAATGCTCCCGGTATACAGCAAGCCAGTCCTCTCCACCGCTTATTAAAACTGGGGACAGAGAAGGATCCCTTGAAGCGCAGCGGACTATGAGGGTGAGCGGCGTCGTTTTATTAAATTTCCTGATGGCCTCAAGGGAACGCTCCGCACCGGCAAGAAGTTTCCCGCTCTCCGTGTTGACATCAAATTCCTTTTCACTCATCTTTTCCTGGAGCATAAAGACAAAAAGGGCTTCAAAAAGGGACATTGAGGGAATTTCTCTAAAAGAAAAAAGAATATTGTTCAGTCTGGACAGCAGTTCCCTGACGGCCAAAGCCGGACAGGTCATCCCGCCTATGGCAGTATTTCTGCTGAAAGCCAGGATAACCCGGTCAAACATAAAAGAAGCAAGCTGCTTCAGGCAATATAAGAACCGGATGTCTTCATACATGATTTTCCGCTGCACACCATCTATCAAATTTATCGCATCTTCTATTTTTTGCCAGGCAATGCGGCGCAGCTCCAAAGGGCTCAGTCCAGAATTTTTTTCCGCCAGCGTAATGGGGTCCGTTTCCGAAACCAGACTTTTGTGAATATTTTCCATTTCGAGGGATCCCAAAAACACATAAAATGCGCCCCTGTCCCGGCTTACGCTAAGATCCAGGGCGTTAAAAAAAAATCTGGCGCTCTCCTTTAAATCGGCCAGGGCCTTGTAAAACTCCGGGAGCAGCAAGTTTTTTGAATAGCTATAAATCCCCGGCGCCTGGGCCGCAATGATCCGGCCTAATTTGGAGGTTTCCACCTCCTGAAAGATTGTAAGCGGAGATTTTCCTGAAAAAGCGCTCAGGATAAAAAAAATAATGCGGTAGTACCAAGGCAGCTTTGCGTACTCCCGTTCCGCCTCGATAACAAGAAATTTTTTATCCACATATAGAGGCTCCTGGTTCAGGGAAAGCTGGCCTCTGATCTTTTCCAGAAGGTGTTCCCGTTCCGCCGGTGATAATTCCCGGGCCAGGTTTTTAAAAGTATTTTCGTTATCCATTTGAGCCGTCTATTTGGGTATTGTTTCTGCCGGCCTCAAGCCCGAATTTTAGCATAGATAACTTTTAGCCCCTAGGGGAATTGAACCCCTCTTTTAAGATTGAGAATCTCATGTCCTAACCGATAGACGAAGGGGCCGGCTGCAATGCGCTGGCGGCTTCCAGGCGTTTTTGATTTTATTGGACTTATTCAGCAGCCAAATTGGTACGGAAACGCGGAAACTTGTTTCCGATGCTTTTGCTGAACAATTCTATTATAAAAACCGTAAAACGATCCTTACAAATTCCCCGGGAGAATTAGGCCTTCAGCGGCGGCAATTAACGACTCCGCAGGGAATTAAGGTAACTGTAAATATATTTGTATTTCCGGGGTGTGTCAATATACAGCGGCGGCATGGCTTCGCATTGGTAATAACTCATAAGCCGCTAAATCCCTTGCTTGGATTTGTTTATCCCGGACGGAGAAGCCGGGGGAATTTATGAAAGATGTCCGTGCCGGCGCGCCGGGCCTTTGCCTAATCTGTGTTAAAGAGTATATTTAAACCTGTATGAGATCGCCAAAAGAGCTTTCTTTAGATTCTAAAATACTTAAAGCCGTCTCAGGGCTGTGCCTAACGCCCAAAGCCGGGGAAGCGGCGCAGCTCGTGCTGGAAGATGGGGAAGTCAGGGCGCTCCAGGAGTACGCAAATACTGTCTCTATTAAACGTTTGGGTTACAACGATCACGGCCCGGTCCATATGCGTACCGTGGCGCTGAATGCGGCGATCATGATGGGTCTCCTGAGGAAGGCGGGCATAAAAACCAGTCTGGAAACCGAAGAATGCGGCGTATTTGAAGACAGTCTTATCGCTGTGATACTGGCGGCCAGCCTTCACGATTTGGGCATGGGTATAAGCCGTCAGGGTCACGAAATCCACAGCATGAGCCTTGCCCGCCCCATACTGGACCGGCTTCTGCCCATTATATATCCGGAAAACATTACACAGCAGGTGATAGTCCGTTCCCTGACCCTGGAAGCTATCTTTGGACACATGGGAAACCGGATTATTCACTCCCTGGAAGCCGGACTCCTCCTTATTGCCGACGGCTGCGATATGACCAAGGGCCGGGCGCGCATCCCCATGGTTCTTGCCGCAAGCCCGCGGGTGGGAGATATTCACAAATACTCGGCTAACGCCATTGAAGAAGTAAAGATAATGCCTGGCAGGGAAAAGCCCATCCATGTCAGCATCATAATGTCAGGCGAAGTCGGCCTATTTCAGGTAGAGGAAGTACTCCTGGGGAAAATTGCCGCCAGTCCAGTCAAAGGATACATAGAACTTTACGCTGTGATACAGGACAGAGAACCAAAGCGGTATTTATAAAAAAATATTTGTCTTGAAGATTTAATACCCACTGAATGGAGTTGTTCGTCGGAAACATCGGAAACGAAGTTTCCGATGTTTCCGCAGCTTCAGTTATCGAACAACTCTATTCGGCGGGGTTCTTCATTTGAACCGGCGGCCTCTGCTTCTGCGCCGTGAGGTGGAACGAATTTTTAGCTGGCGCTGTACAGATTCATTCCCAGAGAAAAACTCATAGCGTGATATTCAATTTTTGCGGCATAATTTCACCGGGAACAATGCCGTCTTTACTGCTGCCGGATACGGTACTGCCCGCAAAATTTTGTAACGCATCATAGCCGCCGTTGATAAAAGACGCGATGTTTTTTTGTCTGATGGATAGTAGTATAGGCTAAATCCGGCATTCCAGGCAAATTCGCCGGAAAACAAGTCCCCATCTTCTAGTGTTGTTTCATAAAACGCCGGAAGCCAGGCGTCTGTTGTTTTGCCAAAGGAAAGGGAAGATACCGCCACTGAGTGAAAAGGCGAACCTGTCCTTTAAGGTATATCCGGCGCTCAGGCTGATTGCAAAAGGCTGAAACATAATCTGCTCATAACTTGTGGATGCGCTGACTGTCCCCTCCAGACTCATCTATGCATTCCTGCCGTGGGAATCAGTTCCCGGTTCAGCAAAAGGTAAACAGCCCCATCTCAGCGGCCAGGGTAAAGTCCTTATTTAGATATGTTTACCGCCCCGTATATGGAAACGAATCCGCGTCGGCAGGAAATAAATTTACAATCGGTATGGGGACTGCGAAAGCGGCGCTTATGCGTCCAATATATTTAGGGGACGGCGTTTCTCGCATACTTGGAAGACTAACTATGTACCGCAAAAGAAAGCAAAGGGCAATGAAAAAATTTACTGCCCTTTGCCTAGTAAAAAGGAGGCCCTTACATAGCCAGCTTAGCGCTTTTATTGTGAATATGCCAATACCCCGCATAGCCTCATTGAAAATGTAAGCCGGAAAAGGCCGCGCCCCATTTTGAAAAGCAACCCAAATCAAGGCAGACTATCCGGGAGTATCAGCTTCCGGAGATCAATATGGGGTTATCCATGATAAGGAAAACAAAATATAATTGCCGGGTGCGGCCAAGGCCGCTATTGTTCTCAGGCTAAAGCCTGAAAGTTTCAAGTTTATACCCTAAATTCCTCAAGGAATTAGCGTACGTGGAAGCGCCGGTTTACAGCACGTACGCCGGCGGCGCCTCGCGGTTAAAGACGATTTCCCCCGCCGCCGGGATGCGGGCCTCCTCTGGCGGGTGTTTCTGGAAGAATCTATGGGCATGATTTGCAAAAAAAACGCGCCGGCCTCTTGACAATTTAAAATATATTATATAAAGTCTATCCTATTACTAGGATATATGACGCGGATGCGCTTTCCCAGGAGAAATTATGAGGAATTACAATGCCCGGTAACAAACAGGATTTTTCCCGCCTGGGAGATCAAACAGCGGCGATTCACGCGGGGGAGTTTCCAGACCCTAATACCGGCGCGTCATCGCCGAACCTTGTCATGTCAACTACCTTCGTAGTTGGCGCGGACACGGGCTTTTCCGTTGAAGGCTTGGGTGAGGATGATCCTTTCATATACACCCGTTGGGGCAATCCCACCATCCGGCAGCTTGAAGAAAAACTCGCCGTCCTGGAAAAAGCCGAAACCGCCATTGCTTTTGCCAGCGGCATGAGCGCGGTTACGGCCTTGGCGTTTCACACCCTCAAGGCCGGAGACTGGGCGGTGGTGAGCGACGTTACCTACGCGGCGGTGGCCGAAGCCGCCAACGAGCTTTTTCCCGGCCTTGGAATCAATATAAGCAAGGTTGACACGTCCGACATTGAGGCCCTGGCCAAGGCGGTTAAACCGGGGGTGAAACTAGTCTACATCGAGACCCCCTGCAACCCGCTGCTCAGGCTCACAGATATAGCCGCCGCCGCGGAGCTTGCCCATAAAGCCGGCGCCCGCCTTGCGGTGGACTCAACCTTCGCCACTCCAGCGGCGACAAAGCCACTGAGCCTCGGCGCTGATTTCGTTATTCATTCGCTGACAAAATACATAGGGGGCCACGGCGACGCCCTGGGCGGGGTTCTGCTTGGAAGGACGGAAGACCTTGTTCCGCTGCGTAAAAAAACTTCGATCCGCCTGGGCGGAACTTTAAGCCCCTTTAACGCCTGGCTTATCCTGCGGGGACTGGCGACACTGCCGCTTCGTATGAAGGCCCATGAAGAAAACGCCATGAAAATCGCCAGATGGCTTGAGGCAAGACCAGGGATAACAAGGGTGATCTACCCCGGCCTTCCTTCCCATCCACAGTACGAACTGGCGAAACGGCAGATGAAAAATTTCTCCGGCATGATTACTTTTCAGACCCCCCGGGGAAAGGAAACAGCCCGGTGCATCGCGGAAAAACTGCGGATCATCCATTACGCCGTTTCCCTGGGGCATCACCGCTCCCTCATCTTCTATCTGCATACGGAGGACCTGCTGGCCAGTTCCTTCAAATTTGCGGAGCGGAAGCAGTTTGATTCATGGAGGGCCTTTGCCGGGGACGGCATATTCCGGCTCTCCACAGGGCTTGAGGACGCGGATGATTTAATCGCGGACCTGGATCAAGCCTTGGCCTAGCAGCCCATTACGAATTAATTGGTATGCTTTTATATATGCGCTTTACAGCCGCAGACAATGCAAGCCGCCTGATGTACCGCTCCGCCGGCGTTTTACCGCAGGCATAACAATTTTCCTCCTCCACACATTTAAAAAAATTATACCCCGGGACGGCGGTTCCGGGGTATTTTTTTTACCTTACATTAAATCTCAGCCTTCTTCCGCTTCCGCGCGGCTTCCAGACACTCCCGCCGGAAGATGACTACCGAGACTCCGGGATGCTCAACTTCTTTTTTGAGGAGCCCGGCGTTGTATTCAATAAGCTGTTTCCTAGCCTCAAGCTCAAGGATGCGCTCCGCGGCTATCCCGATCCCAAGCAGAAGTTCCCTCAGCCTGGATGAAGGCAATATCGTCTCCTGGCAGCCAGTCATTGCCACGGCGGAATTGTCCAGGATCACCAGGGTCATGGGCGTTCCCGCTGTGGCCGCGTCGATGAGGGCCGCCGTCCCGGAGTGAAGGAAGGTTGAATCCCCGATGACGCCTATGGCGTACTTCACGCCGGCTTCAGCCGCGCCTCTCGCCATGCCCACGGAAGCCCCCATGCACACAATGCTCTCCGGGACGGAATAAGGCGGCATCGCGCCCAGGGAATAGCAGCCTATATCCGAAAGCACCGCCACAGAAGGATGCCCCTCCGCCGGGTCAAGTTCTTCCACCGCCTTCATAATGGCCCCGTAACTGTCGCAGTGGGGGCATCCCGCACAAAGCTGCGGCGGGCGGGGAGGAAGCTTCAAGTCCCCAAAAGCCTGGGGCAAATCAACGCCGCCATTATGCGCTTCGAAAGCGGAACTCCCCTCCCCTGCCGGGACGGAAAAAATTGAGGGCCGGGGCGGAAGCCCCAGGGCGCGGCGCGTTATGTCAGGATCAAGCTCGCCCGTCCGCTCCAGAGTCCCGTCCAGTTTGCCTGAAACCCGCACCCTCTGGGGCAGGATTCCCCGCAGCTTCTCCTCGATAAAAGGCTGGCCCTCCTCAATGACGAGCGCCCTCTCCGCGTCAGCGCAGAGCCGGCGCAGCGCCTCTTCCGGCAAAGGATAAGCGCTCACATGAAAGCGGGCCGGCTCCTTCCCTCCCCTTGAAGCGGTGAAATCCTCCAGGTTTTCCTCGTAGTAGTTGCCCCCGAGTCCTGCGGTGATTACGACAAATGAAGCGTCCCGGCCTTCCATCTCAAGCGCCCCGGGAGCGCGATCCCAGGCCCATTTCTCCATGTCCCGCCGCTTTTCGATGAGGGAAAGATAATTCTGTCTTGCGAAAGCCGGGAGCAGCAGCCATTTCGTTCTGTCATCCCTTTGGGAGAGGGAGTTTTGCCCCCGGGCCTCCCGCACAGAGACGCCCGCCCTGGCGTGAGACAGGCGCGTTACAAGGCGGAGTAGCACCGGCGTCCTGAAACGCTCGGAAACGTCGAAGGCTTCCCGCGCCATGTCGTAGGCTTCCTGCTGGCTCCGCGGCTCAATGCAGGGCGTTATCGCGAAGGCCGCGTAGAAGCGGGAGTCCTGCTCGTTCTGGGAGCTGTGCATACCCGGATCGTCCGCGACAGCCAGGACCAGCCCCCCCCTAATGCCCAAAAGCGCGCTGTTGATAAAAGGGTCCGCCGCCACGTTGAGGCCCACGTGCTTCATGGCGATCAAAGCCCGCCGCCCCGTGAAAGACACCCCAAGGGCGGCTTCCAGCGCGGTTTTCTCGTTGGAACACCATGCGGCCCGGGGACCGCCCTTTTCATATTCCGCGATAAGATATTCAAGAATTTCCGTGGAAGGGGTCCCCGGATACCCATAAGCCGCGCTCAGCCCCGCGTGGAGCGCCCCAAGGGCCGCGGCTTCGTCGCCCAAAAGGGCCATTTCATTCATATATCACTCCTGAGACCGTGGAACCTGCGGTTCCTTAGCGGTCTCATTGGTTCCAGGGGTCTGTCCCCCGGTCTGTTCTTCGGGCTTACTCAATTTGTTCAACACCCCCGTTTATCTTTAGCTTAATAACTTCTATATTTTCAAGGCCGTCGTTGTCAACAACTTTCACCGCTATGTTATGCGTTCCTGCGACCCTTGCGGGTCGCTTGGAGTTTTGGGAGCGGTATCTAAATTTATGGCTCATGTTATAAGTCCCAAAACTCCTAAGCAAGCCGTAGGCTTGCACTGCCTGCCCGCCTTATCCAATAAAACCTGCGGCTTAAATTTCTCCTTTTCTATATCGTAATGAAAATCCCAGCTATAAAATTCTGCGACCCGCGCAGCGGGTCACTTGGAGTTTTTTGAGCCTGACGGCTCAAAAAACTCCCCGCACTGGTTCTCCGCCGCGGCGAGGAGTTCTATCTTCCGTCCGCCGTCTTCGTATTTTTTCAATTCGTTTATATGCACGGCGGCATTCGGCTTTTCAGACAGCGGAACTATTTTTTCAACTTTTACAAGTTCGATAATTATGTTTTCAGAATTTTTTAGCCTGGCCGCTTCTTCAACAGCGCCTCTGCCGAAGGAAAACGCGATAATATATCCCGCCGGCTTTTTTTCCATCACATTTTTATCAAAAAGAATTTTGTCGAACTGCTTCGCCGACACGGAAAAGTTTTTTACAACATTGACGCCTATATTGTTCGACTGCTTTACCTGTATGGGCGTTCCGTCTTTTGTCTTTCCGTCAACGCCTTTGTCCCCGCCTTTCTTGTTCTGTGGCGCGCCGCCAAACTGCTGAATTATCCATGTTTCAAACTTAAACGGGTCTTCGTTGAACAAAACGTCCCTGTCGTATTTATGCAGGTGGACGATATAGGGCGCTGAAAACAAGGCCGCCTGCCCGTCCATTGCGCCGTATTGCTTTTCAAGCCGGAATTCCGTAACTTTTACCGCCTGCACGGATTGGTCTATGCCTATCCATTGCCTGCCCAGCCTGTCAGCGACAGCGATTGTGGTTCCGCCGCCCATGAATGGGTCAAGCACGAGGCCGCCTTCATTGCTGGACGCTTTGATTATGCGTTCAAGCAGGGCTTCGGGTTTCTGCGTGGGGTAGCCGATGCGCTCTTTGGACATTGCGTTAATTGTTGCAATATACCAAACATCTGAGGGAGGAATAAAATTAGGGTCCTCTTTTGTATCAGCATTTTTCATTATCATTGCGCCGCTGTACTCTAATCTTTTCTTTGAGGCTTCTGTCAACATTCTTTCATCCAATACCTCATTCACGTTAAAGGTAAAAGAACCGCTTTTTGAATAGTGATATATTACATCATGTTTTCGATTCCATCGTTTGAAACTTCTCCCGCCCCATGAGTAGTACCAGATAATATCCGCAATAAAATTATTCATTCCAAAAATTTTATCCAGTATATTTACTCTTATATACGCGTCCGCGTGCCAGTCGCAGTGCAGGTATACGCTCCCGCTTTGTTTTAACACCCGGTGCATTTGCTCAACCCGCTCGTACAGCCAGTCTGTGTAGTGGTCCATGCCGCCTGACCATCTGTCCTGGAAGCTCCGCACTTCCCCCGCGTCCCCCCAGATTACCTCGTAGTTCCGGTTTGAGAAGAAGGGAGGGTCCAGGTAGATGAGGTCTACTGTTTCCGCCTCCATGCCTTTGAGGATTTCAAGGTTGTCGCCGAGGATAAGCTTGTTTACCATTGCTTAACCTTCTCCGGCGATAACCAGTTATCGCCAAGCAAGCGTAGCTTGCGGATTAATTTGTTGATCATGCGGATTATAGAGCCCCGTAAAGAAGAAGCCGGGCCTGAAGCAACCGCGCAGCGCTTGCAGCCCGGTGCTGTATGCCCGGTAAAAAACTCCCAAGAAACTTTTGCGGCCCGCAGGGTCTCAAAAGTTTCAGGGAATAACAGCGCTGAAGAGCGGGCCGAAGGGGCCCTCTCCTTCTCCGCCGCCCTTGGCGTTTTCGTAGTGCAGGCAGAACCTGCAAGCGCTTGCGCGCTTGCTTGGCAGTTTAAGAAGGGAACGTGGAACCTTAGGTTCCCTGGTTCCCTTCTTAAACTGCTGGCTGCGGCCGCATGGCCGCGATGATCCCCATCCGCCTGCGCTCAGGGAATAACAGCGCTGAAGAGCGGACCGAAGGGGCCCTCTCCTTCTCCGCCGCCTTTGGCGTTTTCGTAGTGCAGGCAGAACCAGACGGTGTTGCCGCTTTCGCCGTCAAAGTCGAAGAGGTGATCCCGGCGGTGCGTGAAGGTCGAGTGGGGAAGGTCGCGGCCTGAGGAAGGGGGCGCGGAGAG
>JAITSE010000086.1 GCA_031288005.1 Treponema sp. | reverse complement strand
CCCTCTTGTCCGCCCCCGGCGCAGAGGGGTTCCAGGGGCTTCCTCAGGTAGAGGATGCCTATGCCCCGGGGACCCCCCAGCTTATGGGCGCTGAGGGAGGCCGAATCCAGGTCCCAGGACAGGAGGTCCACCGGCATCTTCCCCGCCGCCTGAACCAGATCGCAGTGGATGTGTATAGGGGCCGCCGCGTTCCGTAAAACCTCCGCCAATCCCGGCATGTCCATCACCGCGCCGGTTTCATTGTTCACCGCCATGATCGCCGCAAGACGGGGATCGACCGCCTTTTTCAATGCCCCCTCCAGGGTTTTCCTGCTTACCCGTCCGTCCTTCTCTACGCCGATACGGGTAAGCGGCTTTCCCAGGCGTTCCAGGACCACGGCGTTTTCCCGGACCGAAGGATGCTCTACTGCGGATACAAGGAGGCCGCCGCAGCCGGGACGGTTTTGCCTGCGGAGCAGGGAGTGGAGGACTATGGCGTTGGATTCGGTTCCCCCGGAGGTGAAGAATATCTCTTCAGGAGCGGCCCCCAGGACAGCGGCGCAACGGCGGTGGGCGTCTTCCAAAGCGGCTCTGGCCTTTCGTCCTTCAACGTGTTTTGAAGAGGGATTCCCAAACGGAACATCGTTCCAAGGAGCGCCAGTTGAGGGGAAAATATCGGGGATCGCCGTGGCGGCCCAGTCAAAGTAGTACCGGCGGTTCATAGAGGAAACAATCAGGAAGCGTTTTCTGGGTCGCCGTCTTGGACCCGTAACATCTTCTTTCCTCTATTCATAAAGTGAATAGTCGTAAAAAAAGCAATGGCTATAACATAGGAAAGTCCTAGGAAGGTCAGGGATATTCGGAAATGGTTCTGAAATTTGATAGAAAAAAACACCAGTATCCCCAGGACTATCTGCAAGCTATAGAGAACCGCGTCA
Organism: Treponema sp.; assembly: GCA_031288005.1. The sequence goes on along the minus strand of JAITSE010000086.1, from coordinate 7,518 downwards.
ATGCCCCAGGCGTTAAGCCCTAAATTCATCAATTTGTGATGCACATGGGCCTTGTCGGGACTGTCTATGGGCCGTCCGTCCCTAAGACGCCGCCATACGGCTGCAATCATGTCCAGGATGGGGATGAGAAGCAGGGCGGCAACGTAGGGAATGGGAAGACTCAGCCCGGTATTTCCCTGATTAAGGAGGGGCAGTACGGCCAGGGTAAACCCCAGGAATAGGCTTCCTCCATCGCCCATAAATATCTTTGCCCGGGGTATAGGCAGATTAAACACCAGGAAGCCCCCGATAGCCGCGGCCAGGCAGAGGCAAAAAAGCATGACCGAATCGGTATTGGCGGAAGCGAAGATAACCGCATAGGTCAAGGCGATAATGGCCGAAATGCCCCCGGCAAGGCCGTCAACGCCGTCAATAAGATTGATGGCGTTGGTAACCCCCACGATCCACAGAAAGGAAAGGGGAAACCTGAGCCAAGTAAAAATCTGGAACTTATCTTCAAAAAAATTATCGCCGAAAAAACAAAAATGCTGGAACGCATAGGCGGGGATGATAGCCAAGAGGCCCGCGATGCATTGGATAAAAAATTTGGTCTTGGAAGTAAAGGTATGAAAATCATCAAGAACGCCGCATACCAGTGTGATACACAGACCTATGAATACCGGGATAAACCTGACGCCCAAATAAATCTCCGTCCGGACGAAGACAAGAAACAGGGAAACAACAATAAACACCACGGAAAAACCAACTCCCCCAAGGCGGGGGACATCCCCGGTATGTATTTTTCGCTCGTCAATCTTGTCATACCATGCATTTTTATGAGATATACGACATATTACCCATACGGTTACGAATGAGCATATAAAAGAAACAACTACAACAATAAGAGTCTCTGCCATGTTAACTCCAAAATTAAATGTAATAATTGAAAGCTGGCAATTACAAGTCTTTTGAGCCGCTTCCAGAGGATCCATTATCTTCTAAACAAAACAGCTCTAAGAAAAGCGTCAAATTACCCTTTTTGGTTCTTTCTATATCTAAGGCATTTGCTTAACATCCGCTGGTATGAACAGATGTCCGCAAAAAATTGTTCGCCAGGAATTGACGGCCTTATTTAACGTGAGTTCAACGATTACTCAGGAGGGGGGAAGTCGCGGACTTTAGTCCGACCCTCCTGCCTACAGCCTTGAGACTTGCAACCGAAGGTTGCACGCAAGCGGTCTCCGGTCCCCGACCCCCCGGACCCCCATTAACCACAGGAAAGAGGGGAATTGGCCGGTTGTTCCGGGCAGCGCAAAGCCTTTGCGCGCGCCAGAACCAGCGCTTCCCAGGGCTCAAGCCTGCCCGTCAGAGCCGTCCTTCCGGTGTTGGACGCCGCTATCACGCAGTCATCGTCCGCTCCGGCTGCCCGCAGCGCCCCGGCCAGGTCCGCCCGCTTCCCCGAAAAATTGAGGATAGCCGTCCACACTTCGTCCTTTCCCTCCCGGTCATAAGCGATGACCTGACCCTTCGCGTAACGCGGCGTGAAGGGCGCGTACTTCAGGGTTTCGCTTGAGGCGCGCAGCGCGATGAGCTTCTTGTAGAAGCTCAGTACAGAGCCGGGATCGCCCGCCTGGGCTTCGTAGTTGATCCGCCTGTGGTTCGCGTTAATCCCCAGCCAGGGCTTCCCCGTGGTGAAGCCCGCGCCATCTGTCGTGCAGTTTTGGACCATTGATCCAAAACTGCCTAGCAATCCGAAGGGACCTTCGGTCCCTTCGGATTGCACGGACCACTGCATAGGCGTCCGGGCGTTGTCCCGGGAGGCCGCGCGGATCCACTTCCACCTAAGGCCCGCGGGAACATGGCGGCGCTTGAGGAGGGCGTTCATGTTGAGGGACTCCACATCGTTCAACTGCTCAAAGCCCGTAAAGTCGAAGTTCGTCATCCCTATCTCCTGCCCCTGGTAGATGAAGGGCGTCCCCCGCAGAGTCAGCTCCAAAACCGCCAGCAGTTTGGCGCTCCGCTCCCAATACGCCCGGTCATCGCCGTAATGGGACACGATGCGGCTCTGGTCGTGATTCTCCAGGTAAACCGCGTTCCACTCAAGCCCCTGCTGCCATTTAGTCAGGACCTCAAGGAGCTTTGCCGCCTTGAACCGCTTGGGGATGTACTTGGCCACCCGCCGGTCCACCTCCAGATGTTCGAAGTAGAACACCATGTTGAGTTCATGCCGATCCTCGCCACACAGCAGCTTCGCCTCGTCCAGGTCCACCATCACCGATTCCCCCACGGTAAAGCAGTCATAGGCATCCAGTACATCCCGCCTGAGTTCTCGCAGAATCTCGTGATTCCCCTCCTGGCACTTATACCGCTCAAGACCCGGCAGGATCCCGCCCTTCCCGTTCGCAAGGCTTGTCTTGTACAGCACGTTTATCACATCGCACCGGAACCCCGCCACTCCCTTGTCCAGCCAGAACCGCAGGATGCCTTTTATCTCTTCAATCACCTTGGGATTCTTGTAGTTCAAATCCGGCTGCTTCTTGTGGAACAAGTGCAGGTAGTACTCGCCGCTTCGCGGGTCAAACTCCCAGGCATCCTCCACGAAGAACCCCCGCCAGTTATTCGGCAGGCCCCCTCCTGGCTTCGGCGGCTGCCAGATGTAGTAATCCCGGTATTCGCTTGCCGGGTCCCGGCTCTTTTGGAACCACTCATGCTCGTCAGAGGTATGGTTGATCACCAAATCCATGACGATCTTGATGTCCCGCTTCCCCGCCTCCTCAATCAGGGCCTCCATATCCGTCATCGTCCCGAACCTGGGGTCTATGTCCCGGTAATCGCTGATGTCGTAGCCGTTATCCGCGTCCGGCGAGGGGTACACCGGCGACAACCAGATAATCCCCGCGCCCAAATCCTTAAGCGCATCCAGCCGTGAAATGATCCCTGGGATGTCCCCAATCCCATCGCCGTTGGAATCCTGAAAACTCCTGGGGTAGATCTGATAAACAACCCGCTCTTTCCACCACGCCGCCATAGCAGCCTCCCTCATAATTTAATCGCCGGATGCTGAAACAAGAGCCTCTGGCCCGCGGGTTACGCTCTGTTTCAATGCCTTCGCTTTTTGTGATTGTTACATGAAGCCGCTCCAAAACTTCAGCTTTTGGAAAAGCTCAATTGACATAATTAGTCAGGAAGCATAAAATTGCTATATGAACCTTTCCACATATACGGTTAAACCTAAACTTCCCCATTCCCTGAAACCTTTGGACGAGATTGCCAGGAATCTTTGGCTCTCCTGGAATTTTGATGCAGTTGAGCTTTTTATCCGTTTGGATTATGATGTGTGGCTGCATTCCCAGCAGAATCCCGTGCGGGCTTTGGGCATGGTGAGTCAGAAACGGCTTGAGGAGGTCGCCAGGGACGACTCCTATTTAGCGGCTCTCAAGGAAATTTATGACCGCTTTCTGAAGTACAAGAAGGGTGAAACCTGGTACCGCGGGCGGGGTTCAAAGAAAGAGGTTGTCGCTTATTTCTCTATGGAATACGGCATGGATATTTCCCTGCCTATATATTCCGGCGGCCTTGGTATGCTTTCCGGGGACCACATGAAGACTTCTTCCGATATGGGGCTGCCTCTCGTGGGCATTGGGCTTCTGTACCGGCAGGGTTATTTCCGGCAATACCTCAACGCCGATGGCTTTCAGCAGGAGAGCTACCCAGAAAACGACTGGTACAATATGCCGGTAACTTTGAAAACAGACAGATCGGGGATTCCAATAAAGATTTCTGTCGATTTGGCGGGGCGCAAGGCGGCGGCCCAGATATGGGAAGTCAAGGTGGGGCGTTCTTCTCTCTTTCTTCTCGATACCAACATTGAAGATAATCCCCAGGATTTTCGCAGCATTACTTCCGCGCTTTACGGCGGGGACAAGGAAACCCGTATCCAGCAGGAGATATTTTTGGGGATAGGCGGGATCAGGGCGCTTCGCGCGCTGGGGATTATTCCCGTGGCGGCCCACATGAACGAAGGCCACGCGGCTTTTCTGGGCCTGGAGCGAATCCGGGAAATAATGACCGAGCGGGGCTTTACGTTTGAGGAAGCCAGAGAAGCGGTATGGCCGACCAATATCTTTACAACGCATACTCCGGTCCCCGCAGGGAATGAACGGTTTGATATCGCCCTCATGGAAAAATACTTCCGTTCATGGACTCAGATTCTGGGAATCTCTTGGTATGATTTTCTCAGCCTGGGCCGGGAACATCCTTACGACGATCACGAAAGTTTTTGTATGACGATCCTGGCTCTCAAGCTGGCGGCTTATGCCAACGGCGTATCCGCTCTTCACGGAGAGGTATCCAGAAAGATGTGGAAGGGCCTCTGGCCCGGTCTTCCCCTGGATGAAGTACCTATAGGGCATGTAACAAACGGGGTTCATCCCAGGACCTGGGTGTCCAACAATATGAGCGAACTTTTGGACCGGTACTTTGGCCCCCATTTTTACGATGAGCCGACAGACCTGGCTATTTGGGACCGCATGGACCGGATTTCCGATGAAGAACTTTGGCGTACCCATGAACGCCGCCGGGAACGGCTTGTGGCCTTTGCCCGGGAGCGTATCAGGGAAAACCTGAAACGAAACGGCGCTGTGGAGCGCCGCATACAGCAGGCTGAGGATGCTCTGTCTCCTTACGCCCTGACCATTGCTTTTGCCCGCCGCTTCGCCACATACAAGCGGGGGAATCTCCTCCTCCGGGACCCGGAGCGGCTGATCCGGCTGCTGAAGGACAAGGAACGGCCCATTCAACTCATCTTCGCCGGGAAAGCCCACCCTATGGATATGCCCGGCAAGGAACTCATCAAAAGCATTATCCACTTCGCCGAGCAATACGATGTGGAAAGCCGTATCATCTTCCTGGAAAATTATGATATGTCTATGGCCCGCTACCTTACCGCGGGGGCGGATCTTTGGCTCAACACCCCCAGGCGGCCTCTGGAAGCCTCCGGCACCAGCGGCATGAAAGCCTCCATGAATGGGGTGCTTAACTGTTCCGTTTTGGATGGCTGGTGGGACGAAGCTTATAACCCGGAAGTCGGCTGGGCTATAGGTCAAGGGGAGGAATATGAGGATACAAACCTTCAAGACGAAGTTGAAAGCAAGGCCCTCTACGATCTCTTGGAGCGGGAGATTATACCCCTCTTTTATCAGCGGGGCAGGGACGGCCTTCCCAGGGAATGGATTCGGCGGATGAAACGCTGTATGCGGACAATAGGGCAGTCAATGTCAAGCCATCGTATGCTCATGGATTATTCGAATCTGTTCTATTTTCCGGCCTTAAAGAACTACCACCGTATGACCAAGGATGATTATGCGGAAGCTAAATCTCTTGCCGCATATCTTAACAAGCTTAAACAGTCCTGGGACGCTATTAAGATTGTAAGTATTGAGTCCAACGCGAAGCCGGTGATGCAGCGAGGAGATTCTCTTATGGTAACGGCCTACCTTGAATTGGGGGTTATGTCCCCAGACGAACTCTGCATTGAGCTTTATCATGGTTCCGTATCAACCCAGACCAGGGAAATTGTGAATGCCCGCACTGCGGAGATGAAGGCCATGTCCAAGAAAGAAAATATTTACCGTTATTATGTCAGGGTCGAATGTGCCGATACCGGTTGGCAGGGACATACGGTCCGTATTCTTCCCAAACACACGGCTTTAGTACACCCCTACAGGACGGGTTTTGTTAAATGGGAATAGTCTCCTTACCCTAAAAAAGGTTGACTTTTTCTAAAACGCGAAAGCGTCTCTGCCGAAGCATCCATTACCCTCTTGGTATGCTTTTATGGCAAAAATTCGGGCAAATTGTGAATTTTTGGTTAAAGGGTCTTGAAAATAATATAAACATCTGTTAAAGTCATTTTGAATTTGTATTGTTACTAATTGCCCCCAAGATGTATACAATTGATTTGACAACCGGAAATTGACCAAAAGATTAACCGCGATTAAGATTTAAGGCCAGGAGTAAGCATATTAACAGGAGTGGGAGGGGGATAGTATGGTATTGAAACGGATAATTGCTTTATTTCTCACCGGATTGACGTTAAATAGTTTTATGCTGGCTCAGAGTCTAAGGAGTTTTCGGCAAAGCGGCGGCGCAACTGCGGAGCTTAATACGGATCAACTTGTGGCTTCCCACCCCAGCCTATCCATGGGAACCAAGCTAAAAGTAGTCAATACTACAAACGGAAAAGAACTTATCGTTACGGTAACTGGCCGTATACCCGCTTCGGGGACGCGGGTTATTGATCTTTCTAGGGGCGTTGCGGCGCAATTGGAAATGAATTCTTCGGGGACAACGCCGGTAAGCATTGAGGTTTACCGTGAAGAAGTAGCTGCGGCTGCCGCTCCCGTGCCAACTCCTGCTCCAGAACCTCCGGCTCCCGCAGCGGCATCCGCTCCGGTTGTCATATATAATACCATTACGTTGGCGCCCAAAGCAGCTCCGGCCCAGGTTTACAGCCAGCCGCTTGTTCAACCGGCGGGAATTTCCATTCCGTGTCCGCCTTCCGTGCCGGACAAGGTATTGCTTGCACCTGTTGTACCGGTTAGGACCCAAGTAAGCCCAGTTCAAACTAAACCTCAGATTCAGTCCTCATGCCCGGCTGCTCAGAGTTCTGTGATTTATTCTTCACCTTCCCAGGTAGTGTATAGCAGCGTTCCAGCATATCGTCAGGTTCAGCCCCAGTCGTCTCCTGTTCAACAGCAGCAAATGTCGGTGACGGTTTCTACAGCGCCTTCTTCTACGAAAGATCAGGGTCCGGTGACGGTTTATACGTCTTCCTCTCCTGCGGTTCAGCTTCAGGTTTTGCCCCAGCAGGTATATGTCCAACCCGAGACCCCGGCAGCCGTTTATACTGTACCCCGGACTCCGGCAGAGGTGTCCGCCGTGGTGGTTAAGCCTCGTATGCCAGATCCCGCAGGCAATGGCATATATCGGGTACAGGTGGGTTCCTACGCAAATCCCAAAAACGCTCAGGCCGCCGCAGAATCTTTGATCCGTATAGGCTTGAGTCCTGGTTACGAACAGTACGGTCAGAATTTGCGGGTAGTTATTCCTGGCATAGCTGCCCGGCAGATGGAAGGTCTAATCCAACAGCTTGGCGCATTGGGTATACGCGAAGTCGTGATAAGACAGGAATAACGATCTAAATTTATAACGACTCCGCTTTTTATTTCCCTGAGAGTTTTTAATGCACCGCTGTAAACTTGTTTGCGCCTCTGCACCGGGACCGGGGTATGGTTGATTATAATTCAAAATTACTGCATCAATCGTCATCATTTGAATAGTTAATTTTATAATTTCTGTAAAAAAAATTTAAGAAAAACGCTTGACTGATTATTGGCATGGTTTTATAATATTTGCAAGTTTCATAAGCTGACAATTTTATCCGGCGTTTCCATTCGTGGCGGATGCTTGGGTTTATATAAACGAATAATTTAAAGCGGACGTATGGCCGTTTGAAAATAATTGGTTTGGAGGATTTTA
>JAITSE010000030.1 GCA_031288005.1 Treponema sp. | reverse complement strand
CCCTCCATGTTCAAGACCGGCACGGCGAATCAGTTTCAGCATATCTGGGCCCTGGGAGCTACCCGGCGTTTCACCGTGGGGGTATGGATGGGCAATTTCTCAGGCGAGACTGTGGTGGGCCGGACCGGAAGCTCCATCCCGGCCCTTATTGTCCGGGACCTCCTTGCCGCTATGGAAGAATCCGCGGGTCCGGGCGGGGCGGGTTCCGGGGAGCATCCGGGCGGTCCCGCGCCGGCTTCGCTGCGGGAGCTGCGGGTCTGCGCGCTTTCCGGCATGGCGGCGGGTCCCTCGTGTCCGGGAACGGCCCGGGAGTGGGTCTCAAGCGACGCAGCCTTCGGAAACTCCGTTTCCGCCAGCGGCGGGAGGATCGCGCCCTGCGACTGGCACTTGGGCGGGGAGGTGCGCTTCCCCCCGGAATACCGGGCCTGGCTTACGGAGCGTTTCCGCTCCGGGGGAATTGGCAACGCCTCCGGCGCCGGCTCAGGGGGCGGGCGGATACGGAGTCCCCTGCCCGGCGCGGTGTACTACCTGGACAGCGGCCTTCCGCCTGAGGCCCAGGCCCTGCGTATTGAGACCGCCTCTTTCGCGCCCGGGGCTTTTGTCTATGACGGCGGGTATCTGCAAGGCGTGCTGAACCAGGCGGGAGTCTTCGTGCTGCCCCTCACACGGGGGCGGCACACTGTTCTGGTGGAGGATGAGGGGGGGGCCAGCGCGAGGGTGGAGTTCGAGGTTAGGTGAATATGGAGGGAGGGGGAAGGGGGGCGCGGGCGTGTTGAGAAGGCGGGAAATCGGGACGGTGAGGGGACTGGGGTGGGGCTAGAGGACCGGGAGGGGGGAAGGGGGCATCATTTGACCCCATCTTTCAGTTGGAATGAGGGACAGTGGAGGCCGGCGGCCCTGAAAACTTCTGTAGAGGGCAGGTTTTGGCATTTTATCCCGAAGACTCCGCAGGAGCGGGGATGTATTGGGTCCCAGCTAACTTTGAAATGGACGCATTTGAGGCAGTTTGGCGCCCTGGAACCGGGCCTTAAATTACCTTTCATACTTTGCGGGGTATCACAAAAAAGCCGACGCTATTCCGGCCTTGGGGCCGCTTCATGGGATCAGGCCGGCGTATTTTAGGAGGAAGGGCTAAACTATGCCGCCGCAGTTTACTTTGACGGCTTAGACCCGATGAGTGTAAAACTCAAACCGCACTGGTAGCGTTCGGCGCTTTCCGGGTTTACGATTTTATCCGAGGCATAGTAACCCACCGAACCTGTGGAAAAGTCTTTTCCCTGGGCATAGATGGTTGACCAAAGTTTGCCATTGTTGTCTTTGATTGTAATTTCGAGAAATTTGGGCGCATTGGCATCGCGTTTCGCCGGTTCCGGCATATAAAATCTCCTGTTGGTTTTGACTAATCTCTGTAAATTTTAATTTACCGTTTTACATTTTATCATAATTCCCCTGTTTTGTGCAACAGGCTTCCGGTCTGTATTAAGCGGACTTCAAAGTTTAAAGACATAACGAGCGGTATTCACCTTATTATCCCGCGGCGGACTCCCCGTATTGCGAATACTTGACAAAATGATTTCTAATTTGTTATAGTAATTTTATTTTAGAAAAACGATATAAATACTAGGAGCTGGTTTTGGCAAAGGAAAAAAGCCTTTTTACAGCGAGGCTGACGGATAAAAACGCGAACCTTCTCAAGTCTTTGACCCACCCATGCTTTAACGGATGCGGCGGGAAAAACAGCCGTATCCACCTGCCGGTAGCGCCGTCCTGCAATATCCAGTGCAATTACTGCCGCCGGAACTACGCTTGCCCAAATGAAAGCCGTCCAGGTGTAAGCGCTGGAGTACTGACCCCAAAAGAAGCTCTGGAACGTTATATGGCGGTAAAGAAACATCTTGGCAGGATAGATGTGGCGGGTATAGCGGGTCCTGGAGACGCCCTGGCGGATTTTGAAAAGACACGGGAAACCTTTTCCCTCCTTCGAGCGGAGGACCCAGATATTACCCTCTGTCTTTCCACTAACGGTCTCATGCTCCCAAACTGCGCCGAAGAAATAGCCGCCCTCGGCGTCTCCCATGTGACGGTAACGGTAAACGCTCTGGAGCCTCTCGCCGGGAAGCGGATATACCGTTTTGTAGAATATGAAGGGCGGCGTTATTCCGGCGCTGAAGGCGCGGAGATACTCATTAGGAATCAATATGAAGGTATTGCGCGACTTAAGGATTTGGGCCTGGTCTGCAAGGTGAACATCGTCATGCTCAAAGGCTTAAACGATAGCATCATCCCGGATATTGCGGCCAAAGTGAAGGAAGCTGGAGCCGCTGTTTGTAATATCATGCAGCTCATCCCGGTTGCGGGAACTATCTTTGAGCATCTGCCCATGGTGAGCAACGCCGAAATCACCGGAATGCGAAAAAAGTGCGAAGCAATTCTTCCCCAAATGTACCACTGCCGGCAGTGCCGGGCTGATGCCGCGGGAACTCTGGACGAAGATATTTCATATCTGTTTACCGGCGGATGCAAACCGGATGTGGCACAAAAAAATAAGATAGAGGGCAGTAATACTGCTGACGCTCCGCTTTTTGCGGTAGCTTCAAAAAACGGCATGGTAGTAGATATGCATTTCGGACACGCTTCGGCCTTTTATATTTACCGGTACGAAAATGGAAAAGTTGAATTTATCGAACGCCGCGAAGTATCACAATACTGCCGCGGAAAGGAAAACTGCGGCCCTGAAATTGAAAGCGCCGTTGGGAATCATGAAGAAACGCTTAATTCAATCATTGAAACCGTTGCGGGATGTACCGGCGTTATCGCTGTGCGTATAGGTGATGAACCCCTGCGCCGGCTTAGGGAAAAGGGGATTCATTTCTTTATGACCTATAACTACACCGCTAAAGCGGTAAAAGAATTTGCGGAAAACCTCGTTGCCGGAAAGGAAAATGAACCTTATGCGAAGCGCTGTTGTTGATAGTCTAACCGGACTTGTAGGCTGGACGCCGCTGTTCCGGCCCCGGCGTTTTGAAAAACTTGCGGGGATAGAGGAGGCGGAGATACTTTTTAAACTGGAGTGCTTCAACCCCCTTTCCAGCGTCAAGGACCGTATCGCAAAAGCCATGATAGAAGACGCTGAGGAGCGGGGCCGCCTCAAGCCTGGGACTGTCCTCATCGAGCCTACGAGCGGGAACACAGGAATCGGCCTTGCCTTTGCGGCTGCCGCCAGGGGATATAGGCTCGTCCTCACCATGCCCGACACCATGAGCGTTGAACGTCGGCAGCTTCTCCTTGCCCTTGGCGCAGAACTTGTGCTGACTAAAGGCGTTCTGGGCATGAAGGGGGCGGTGAATAAAGCCCTGGAGCTTAACGCCCAGATCAGGGACAGCCTTGTGCTACAGCAGTTTTCCAACCCGGCCAATCCGGAGATTCACAGAAAAACTACGGGCCCCGAAATATGGGAGGCAGCGGGCGGCAGGGTGGACATACTTGTGGCCGGTGTGGGAACTGGCGGTACTATTACAGGCGCGGCCGCTGCGCTGAAGGAGAAAAATCCAGGTGTAAAAGCCGTCGCCGTGGAGCCTGACGCTTCGCCCGTACTTTCAGGCGGCAAACCTGGCCCCCATCAAATTCAGGGCATAGGCGCGGGCTTCGTGCCTGATGTTCTCGACCTAAGCCTTGTCGATGAGATTTTCCGGGTGAAAAACGAGGAGGCTGTAGACACCGCCAGGGTTCTTGCCAGGGTGGAGGGGCTGCTCGTGGGCATATCCTCAGGCGCGGCGGCCTTTGCCGCGGCGAGAGTGGCTGCTAGGACGGAGAACCGGGGAAAGACCGTGGCGGCCATACTCCCGGATACGGGGGAGCGTTATCTTTCTACTGTTTTGTGGAAGGACATCCCCAAAGAAAAGAGTACTGTTTGGTACTAGAGGAAGCTGATGTGAGTACGATTGTTGACAGGCCCCGGTATGTCTGCGCCCTGGGCGGCGCGCTTGCGTTGATGCGGGCCATGCGCCGGACTATACCTATAGTTCACGCAGGCGCGGGCTGCGCGTACAATTACTACATAGGCGGAAACGCCGGCGCGGGATACCTGGGAGGCGGCTACTGCGGAGCGGCGTCAACCCCGTCAAGCAACGCGGCGGAACGGGAGATTATCTTCGGCGGCGAAGACAGGCTGAGGGAACAGATCCGCTCCACCATAGAAATAATGGACGGAGATCTCTACGTTGTCGTTTCAGGGTGCCAGGTAGAAATGATAGGGGACGACATACGCGGCGCGGCGGCAGGCGTCGAGGATGAAAAAGTGCTGGCCGTACAGACGCCGGGTTTCAACGGCAATTCCCAGCACGGCTACGATCTCCTCCTTGAAAAGCTGATCCGCAATTTCATTCCCCGGATGGAAACAAAAAAAGATAAGACAGTAAATGTGTTCGGCCTTATTCCTGGGAACGATGTTTTTTACAAAGGCAACCTGAAGGAAATTAAACGGTCTCTTGGACTTATCGGCGTAGAGGCCAATACTTTTATTGGCGAGGGGGAGAGCCTGGAACATCTTCGCGGCGCCGGGAGCGCGGCCCTCAACATCGTGCTTTCCGATGTGTACGCCCCTCTTTCGGCTGGAGCCTTTGAGGAAGCGCACGGCATTCCCTTCATCCGGGAGCAGATGCCCATAGGTTTTTTCCAGACGGAAAAATTCCTGCGAAATATCGGCGGGGCCCTTGCCATTGACGAAGATATAATAGCTAAGGCGGTAAAAAGCGAAGAGGATATCTACTTCGATTATTTTGAACGCATTGCCGACACCTACAACGACATAGACCTTCAGCGTTACGCCATTATCGCCGCGGACTCCAATTACGCGCCGGCCCTTGCCGCCTTCATATCCGATGAACTGGGCTGGATTCCCCATCTCGTCATGATCACGGATCCGGCCGCCGCAGCGGACAAGGAAGCCCTAGAGAAGCGCTTCAAAAACTACGCTTCCGGCCTGGAGCCCCGGGTACACTTCAATACAGGCGCCCAGGCGCTTAAGTCCTGCTGCACAGAAAGCTGGGAGAGGAACCGGAATCACCAATACTACGAAGCGCTTTCTCAGGCGGTGATCTTCGGCAGCGCGTATGAGAAGGACTTTGCCGAGGAGCTTGGGATACCCCTGCTGCCGGTCTCTTTTCCGGTTACAAGCCGGGTGGTGTTTAACAAAACCTACGCGGGCTTTACAGGCGGCCTGTCTCTTGCGGAAGATAGTTTCTCGCTGCTCATGGCGGCAAGGTAAAGGAGGCATTATGGCCTTAAAGATCGAGCGGGCCGCTCCGCCCAGGGAAGACAGACTACAGGCCGGTGCCGCGTTCTGCGGAACCTGCGCGGAGTTGAGGGAGCGTCTTGGAAGGCCTGACGGCGGCTGCTTAAACCTGGCGGACCGGAGTTTCGGCCAGAGCTTCGGCTGCCAGTTCACCCTTAGTCTGTCCATGCTGAACACCCTGCTGAATACGGTGCTGATAGTACACGGCCCCATAGGATGCGGCTTCTGGTCCGCGGGCGGCGCGGGAGCTGTCAGAACAATGAAGCGGCTGCGGGACCCGGGCCAGGGCGCCACAGTCCAGATTTCAACGAACCTCGATGAGTCTGACGTGATCTCAGGCGGGGAAGCGAAACTCCGGGAGGCCGTGATATACGCGGACCGGGAATTCCGCCCCGAGGCCATCGTGGTCGCGTCGAGCTGCGTCCCGGCCCTCATAGGGGACGATGTGGACAAGATTCTCTCAAGCCTGGAGAAGGACGTTTCCGCGGAGCTCGTGGCGGTGAACTGCGAAGGCTTCAAAACCCGCCTCATGGCCACAGCCTACGACGCGGTCTATAACGGGATCCTTAAAACCCTAAGCGGAAAAAAGATAGAGCGGGAAAGCCTGGCGGTCCCGGACAGACTGGACGATTTTCTTTGGAACTACCGGAATGCCCATACCGTCAACGTGTTCAATGTCGGCTCCATGGGCCGCGCGGACGAGGTGGAACTGGCACGGCTCCTTTCCGCGCTGGAGTTGGACGTCAATTTCCTCCCGTGTTTCGCGCGGCCCAGGGACTTCAGGAAGATTCTTGACGCGGCCCTCAACGTGAGCATCTGCGGCACCCACGACGACTATTACTTCCAGCGTATTTACGACGAATACGGCGTACCCTTCCTCATTGACACCATGCCCATAGGCAGAAAAGGCACGGCCCGCTGGCTCAGGAACATAGCGAAGCGCTTTCACATTGAAGAGCGGGCGGAATTGCTCATTGAGAAAGAGGACGCGGCCCTGGACGCGGCTCTGGAACCCTGCCGCCGCGCGCTGCGGGGAAAGCGGGCCTATATTTCAGGCGGAGAGATACGCATCTTCGTTACCGCGGAGCTTGTCATGGATCTAGGCATGGTTCCCGCCGGGCTCAAGGGCCACCACATCGACCGCTTTGTGGAACCCGTCATGGATGACGCGGAGCTTTCGGGCGAAACCTGGATTGATATAGCGTCCCAGCATCCCTTTGAGCAGGCCAACCTCATCCGCCGGCTCAAGCCCGATGTGATCATCATGCACAGCGGGAGCGGCAATATCACCGCTAAACACGGGCTTCCCGTGCTGCCCCTTTTTAACCCGGCCAACAGCTACATGGGCTATGCCGGGGCCTTTGACGCCGCCTGCCGGCTCAAACGGGTCATCGCCAACAGCCAGTACAACAAAAATATGCAAAAGTACCGGCCCCTGCCTTACCGGGAATCCTGGTACGAAAAAGAAGTGTCGAGTTACATAAAAGAAAGATGAGGGGAGGGGGAAGTCGCGGACCGGAGACATGAGACCTACGGCCTTCCAGTCTCATGTCTCCGGTTCCTTGGGTCTCATGGCTGGGGTCTGTCCTGCGACCCTGGCGGGTCGCTTGGAGTTTTGACCTCGCTTGCGCGGTCTCAAAACTCCCCGCATCGGTTCCCGATGTCTGTCCCCGCACTGGTCCTTCGGGCTAGTCCTCCGGGCTGGTTCCCCGCACTGGTCCTCCTGGCTGGTCCACGGGGCGAGGTCTCCGGGGTCTGACCCTAATATCTTCCTCATCATCAGTCGGTTCTCCTTCCAGTATCTCAGACCAATACCGGTCCCTCCAAATGTGTCCTGTAATTTGCGAAGCAAATTGCTAAGCAGTTTTTTGACACTGGATCACAAGTTTTACACTTTTACAGCTCAAAAACTGCAATACGCCCATCCATCCCGTTAAAACGCTGCGCTGAGACCCAAGAAATCTCCGGTTTCACGGGTCTCTAGCAAGCCGTAGGCTTGCACTGCTTTACTCACTTCATAATTGCGGGAAGCTCGAACCCATCCGCTGGCCGGATAAAAAACACAAGCCAGTCATCCTCAAGCCGCAAAGCTCTGACCCTGAACTCGAACAGCGCCCCTGCAATCTGTGCGACCCGTAGGGTTGCACAGATTGCTAAGCAGTTCTTGACACCGGACCACAAGTTTTACGCTTTTACAGGTCAAAAACTGCAAGCCTGCCGGAACACCAAGACAAACAGCCTCAATGCGTTTTGCCGCCTAAACAAAGACTCCCGGTTGTTAATCCGGGAACGTACGGCGTACCACACGCCATCATCAAGAAACCTTAACTTTCTCATACTACATATATGGCCTGGCCAATGCAATTTGCTTGGCAGTTTTTGACGCGAAATTACGGGTTTCACGATTCTGTTATGTCAAAAAACTCCCCGCATTGGTTCTTCGGGCCGGTTTTGCGGGGTCTGACCCCCGGGCTTCTCCTCGGGGCTGGGTCTCCGGGGGTCTGACCCTCCGGGCTTCTCCTCGGGGCTGGGTCTCCGAGGTCTGACCCCAGCGCCTGAACTGCGCGCCGCGCTCGAAGCCGTGGCGTTGAAGTCCTGGGCGTCAAAGAAACATCTTGCTGACGGCATGGTTAAAATGAAAGGCCAAAACGGAAAATCGTACACCCCTTTGCGCGGCTCCTCCTTAATTCCATTAACGGCGTGAAGTCACAGGTAAGCCTCTTCCCGGCTGTCGTAGCAGCGAGCGGCGCTGGATGATGAAAAGCCAAGCGAGCTTGCGGACCTTGTTGAAATCCGCGGCGTGGAGCTTGGGCCTGATTATGTAAACCCGCCGGAAGAAAAAAGCCATCTTGAAAAACCCGGATTTATGATGATAACCCAGGCCAAATATAAGGCGATTCGGGACGCGGTTAACCGGAAAGGCCGCGTCTACGCAGTTTATACGCCGCCGCGATCGTATCTCTATCGAGATATGGGCGGAAAACCCGCAGTTGAAGAATGAGTTTTACGAGCTTGTGCGGCTTTTCGTATGCAGTTACATGAAAGAGTCGTTTGAAAAACTGTATGAGGAGAACGGGCTTGCGATTTTCGATGACACCGTATACGGCCAGCGTAGCAACACCTTCAATCTTGACTTCGGCGTTGAACTGCACGGGGCGCATATCACGTTTAACGCGGATTACATTATTGAGCAATCGGTTATCGACACGGAGTTGGTCGATGAAAATATAGATTTTATGGAGGTTATTAACCATGTCAAGGAACAGGCAGGAACAAGCCGGAGCATCGTTGCAGGCAGAAGAGACGGCGCTGGAACAGGCGGAGACTGATTCGCCTGAGACGGGGAATGACGGGCCGCCCCGCGCTTCCTTCGATGCTGACCCTCACGCTTCATTCGGCGATCCCCCCGGTGGCGATGGGCAGAACCAAGGCGGCGAAAAGAAGGCGGAACATGACCGCCGTCAAAAGATGACAGCAGACCAGTATATTAGACGTGTTTATTTGGATGCGGGTATCGGTGAGCTTGTATGGCGGCTGTATAGAACAAAGATCATGAGCTTTGAGGAATGGGAAGACACGGTGAAAACCCTCCTCTGCACTATCCAGATCGCGGCATTAATAACATCCGACACCGCGAATATGACAAACGCGCCGAAGGTCTCCAACGATTCGGCAATGGCGTTGCAAGAAAATATACCCGACCGCGAGGACTTCATGACCGGTAGCGCGGTTGAAAAATTCGCTTACCTTGAGTTTTACAACAAGAAAAACCCAACCAAACCTATTGCCAAGTTTACCGGGGTGATTGTCACATCCAACGGCGTGCAGTCGGAAGGCAACGCCTATGTACGGCACAATGTATCAATGCGGGCCTTGTCCTGGGACAAGAAGTAACGGAGGATTGAATGAAAACAGTTGACGCTATCGACACCGAGAAGAGGGTGGAAAAACTGACCGAAGAAGAAAAGGACGATTTTTTTACCAAAATGGTAATGGGCAAGGATGTTACCGAGGAGATCAAAACCAGCCGGGGAACCTTCACTGTAAAATACCCTAAGCCTAAAGATACGATTGCCATAGGCAGAATCGCCGCATACAGGCGCAACTACAAGCCCGTGGAGGCTTTCGACGCGGCCAGCGAAAACGACAACATTATGACCGCTACGCTGGATGTCCTGGTTGTGTCCGGCCCGGAATGGTACGAAAACGCCAAAAAGATGAACAAATTCTTTTCCTTTACGGAGGCGCCGAGCCGGAAATTCCTTGCGGAATTTTACGGCAAGGTGTATTCCTTTCGTGACAAGGTTGAGGAATGCATTGACGAGGGAGAAGCGCCAGCAGATCGGCGAGTATCTGCCGAAACGGGCGCTGATGACCCTGTGGACGGCGGAGCATTTGGGGGGTCTCGCCAGCGAGTAAGACCATCCACGCCCTCGATGAATGGCAGATCGGCCTCATATATGAGGTGGCCATGAGCTATCCCATCGAGGGGCTGCGGAGAAGTTTCTTTGAGCGTAAAGATTCTGTTGAATCTATTGACGATGAGGACCTGATTGAATTGGGCTTGTCCGCGGATGCTGTAGCGCGGATTAAGGGGCAATCATAGGGACTGCAAATAAGGAGTTTTATTATGGATGAAGCAAATAAAGTTTCTGTAGACGATCTGCTCCATGAACAGATGAAGTATCTCGCTGAACAGGCGTCCCAGGCGAAAGCCGGGAGCAAGGAAGAAAAAGCCATAATCGGGGCAATGGAGAACCTGCAATGCCTTATGTCCCGGCTGGATGTGCGGGATAGGGATGATCCTTATCTGGACAGCCTGGCGGAAAACAGGGGTTTTCTCAGGCTTTTCTACGATTCCAAGGTTCTGGTTCTGGCAAATACCCGGCAGGTTACCGGCCTGACAGTTGCGATTACCCGTTTAATTGACTGCCTTGAGGCTGATCCAAAACTGGCGGCGAAGATGCGCCGTTCCGTCATCTGGCGGCTATTCCAGTTTGTCTGCCGGTTTCCCTGGGGACGATGATCGGTCTTTATAAATTGGGCCGCCGCAGTATGGGCAGATACCGGATTGCCGGTTGGTCCAAGGCAGCTTGTCCTTCCCGGGGCCGGAATCATCTACAAGGGCTTTGCATGAATCGCAATAAGTACGCCGTTGGCGGCGTCCCCCCTTTTTCATAATACTGTTCGGTTATTGTTTTATCCTTCGGTTTAATTGTCGGAGCTTTACAGAGAGGACTATAAAAGGCGGGAGATGGAAAACAAAATGGGAAAGATGGTTCTGCTTATAAAAAAGTCCTCCGCCTTTGCTCTAAGGCTCCGGTGTGGTATGCTTCTGCAAAAGAGCGGACTGCCGGTGGGAACCGTGCGGGTTTGGGGCGGCAAGGAGTATATCAAGGCGGGTCCCGGAGATTGGAGGCTGAAAAGGGTGGCGGGTAAAGAACCGTGGGACAGCAGCGGCAGGAAGGCGGCGGACCTCAAAATATCGGACTTCGGTACACCCGATGAAGTCCGGGAAATGGCAAAAATGTCAAAAACTGCTGCTTCTTTTGCCCAAGCTCGTGAAATTTTGGAGGATATTGTGGATAAACCCCTGATAAGCAGATCGGGGCTGTCCGCAACTTTGTCAAAGAAGTCTATCAAGGAAATTCTAAGCGGGGAAGCAACAGGCAGATCTTTTGATCTGAAAGCCCATCTCAAGGCTCTTCACTTCCGGATGCCTTTCAAAGACCTTTTTCGCTATTATGCTTTTTATCGTTGTAACTATTTTTGCCGGACTATATGACGGCACTGACTGAATAAGAAAATGTACATGATCCACTTCTGCCCCTATCTCTAAAAACTTTGTCTCATATCGCTTGCTTATCCCCTCACATACCTCTTTTATCGTCTTATCTACATCTTCGCTGATTACTACTCTTCTATACTTCGCAGAACATACTATGTGATAGAGTAATACCGATACATTATGTGATTTGTGTATATATTCACTCATTTCTCCATTATATCTTTTTTTTACTATCCTTGTTAAACCCCAAGGGAATAAAAAGGTTCGTTGCCGGAGACGCGAATCCGAAAAGTCTCGACAAGGTCTTTCGTTACGTTTTGTTTAATTTTTTCAGGCACGGTATCGGGTATATTAAGTATATTTTGGCCGTTAATTAAAATTTTGCCGCCGTCAATCTTGATTTTAATTTTCGGTTCCTGTGGGGGCAGTGCGGCTTGATCCGGCTTTTTTGCCCATTCCACAAAATCCCGAAAAGTGGCGGTCGATGCCTTGTTATACGCTTTATCGGCGTTGCCGTGGTTTTCTATGGCTTCCTCAAGGTATCGGAGTTTATGGGCGTTCCTGCCTAATTTGAAGCCGTGTTTTGACAGGCCCTTGTAATGGTCTATATAGGCGGCCATGATATTTTTCGCGTCGCTCAGGGTCTGCGGCGCGATTTACAGTTTTTCAAAAAGCCGCCCGGAGTATTCAAGATAGGAGCGGTAACCGGCTTCAATATAAATTCCTTCCCTTTCAATGATGATGCAGGAAAGGCCGATTAACAGAATGTCCGCCCGCATATTATTCGCTACAATGGCAAGGGAAGTTTCGATTTGTTCAAGGTCCCCGGCGCGGAGCGCGGAAAACACTTTACAGGCTACGCTGTCAAGCTGGTCGTACTCTTTGACGCAGCGCAGGTACTTCCGGTCAAGCTTGGCTAGCTGCATTACAGAGCCGTCAAACTCGTTTTTTATCACTGTGTTTTCACTTTGATAGCGCATTAACTTCAAGTATATCATAAATACGGATAGATGTTAAGATATGAGACAGTCGCAGCCATTGTTGATACCTATTTGTAGACAATATCTGTTCTATATGCTATAATTCATTATCTTATAAAGAATTATGTAATGTATAATATAAAACTTTAGTTATATAAGCAATATTATTAGACAAGTCTTGCAAAACGCCTTGCGCTTTGCTATTTTTAAGAAGAATTGAACTGTGGTTCTGCGAACCGATAGTTCGACGATAACTGATGTTGCGGAAACTGCGTTTCCGATGAACAAGTCTATTATCTTTATTAAAGAAGGCTTTTTAAAATTTCAATTTAGAGGCTCTTCAAAACATATCAAACGTTAAGTTTGTCAAGCCGCGGCTTCTGGTTTTGGAAGAAGCTCAAAAAATACTTTTACTTTTGCTAAGGAGAACAGCTACAGGAGTTTTTATGGAAAACAGAAATAATATTCTTATTATCGGCGGCGGTTATGGGGGAATCGCCGCGGCTAAAAAGCTTGCAAAGAAGTACAAAAACAATAGCGGAGTTACTGTTACCCTTATAGACCGGCATCCCTTCCACACTCTGATGACGGAACTCCACGAAGTCGCGGGACACCGGGTTGAACCCGATTCGGTGCGGGTTCCTTATGCCAAAATATTTGGGGCCTCAAAAATCAAGGTGGTTCTTGATACTATCGTTTCCGTTGATTTTGAAAAAAAACAGGCCCGGTCCGCCGTAAGGAGCTACGATTACGATTATCTGATCCTGGGCAGCGGCGCAGAGCCGGAATTCTTCGGGATTCCGGGAATCAAAGAAAATTCCTTTACCCTCTGGTCCTTTGATGACGCAATGAAACTGCGGTATCACATCGATGATATTTTCGAGAAGGCTGTGGCCGAACAGGACCGGCTTAAGCGCCGGAAGATGCTTAGCTTTGTCGTGGCCGGAGGGGGCTTTACGGGAATTGAAATGGCCGGCGAGCTTCTGGAATGGCGGGACGCCATGTGCGCCAAGTGGCTGACAGCCAAAAACGAAGTGCGTATTACGGTGGTAGAAGCCCTGCCGCATATTCTGCCCATGCTGGAAGAGGAACTGCGGGAGAAGGTCGTCTATTACATGAAGCGCCATGGGGCGGAACTACTGGTGAACACCCCCATCGTGGGGGCCGAGCCTGGAGTGGTCAAGCTCAAAGACGGCTCTGTTCTGGAAACCGGCGCCTTCATCTGGACCGCCGGCGTTACAGGCTGCGCCTTCGCCGATTCCCTGGACCTTGCCAAAGGACCTTTCGGCAGGAACCTTGAAAATTCCGGGGACGGCCCCCCAAAACGGAACCGCAAGGGGCGGCTCCTGGTTACCGAAGAAATGCGCTCTGTGGACCATCCCAACGTGTTCCCTGTGGGGGATAATGTTTGGTTCATCGAAAACGAAAAGCCCCTGCCCCAAATCGTGGAAACCGCCGTACAAACCGGCGAGACCGCGGCCCGCAACGTCATCGCCGACATTGAGGGCCAGGAGGCGAAAAAGTTCAAATCCAACTACCACGGCTTTATGGTTTCCGTCGGGGGCAAGTACGCGGTCTCTAACGCCATGGGCATTAAGCTGTCGGGCTTCTTCGCTATGGCCATGAAGCATATCGTCAACCTCCACTACCTTATCGGGGTGGCCGGGTTCAACCAGTGCTGGGAATACATCAAGCACGAATTCCTGGATATGCGCCATGGCCGCTCTTTTGTCCGGGGCTTTGGGGCCTACAAAACCAGGGGCTACTGGCTCCTTCCCATCAGGCTCTGGCTGGGGCTTATGTGGGTTTTTGAAGGGATCAACAAGATAGGCGAAGGCTGGCTTTCCTGGAGAGATGGCAGCAAGTCGGGCTGGATGTTCTCTCCCGGCGTAAGCCAGTCCGGCGCGGAAGCCGGGCATCCTTCGGAAGCCGCCGATGCCGTGAGCGCCGCAAGCGCCGCGGAAGACCTTTCGGGCGAGGCGCTTGACGCTGCGGGCGATCTTTTCGGCGGCGGCGCGGACACGGTTTCAAGCGCCGCGGTGGAAACGGTCAGCGCCGCGTCGGAAGCGGCAAGCGCCGCGGCTGAGGGCGCCTTTCAGGGCGTCTGGGATTTGAGCAAGCCCATTTTGGACATCAACGGAGCGGCGGCGCTCTGGTTCAGGACTACTTTTATGGACAGCATCGCCGCGCATATTCCCTTTCAGATCTTTCAGTTAATGGTTGTTCTTGCGGAAATTTGCATCGGCCTTGCCATGATGGGCGGCCTCTTTACCTGGTGGGCGGCGGCGGCTTCGATAGTCATGTGCCTGGTATTCACCCTTTCGGGAATGTTTGCCTGGAATCAGGTGTGGTTCATCTTTGCGGGATTCCTCCTGCTCGGCGGCGCGGGCAGAGCCTTTGGGCTTGACTGCTGGGTGGTTCCCCTCTTCAAAAAATGGTGGAATGGAACCCGCTTTGCCCGCCTGAGTCACTGGTACCTCGATGGGCCGTCAAAATAAATATACGGACAGCCGATGACTTCATACTGGAATGATTTTTCCGGAATGCCGGAAGCCCTGGAAAAAGTTTCCGGCATTATCCGCAGCTCCTCGGCCTCGGCAAACCCGCTTATTTCAGGCGGACTCTCCGCGCTTTTCGACGGAAAGGGCAAGCTGCTCAGGCCCGGTCTCTTCCTCATAGCGGCCCGCTTCGGCAAAGTCAGGGAAAAACACTACAGCCTTGCCGCCGCCCTGGAAATGCTTCACATGGCGACCCTCATCCATGATGACGTGATTGACGATTCTCCCCTGCGCCGCGGGCTTCCCGCCATGCATACCCGTTTTGGAAAACGGGACGCGGTTCTTATCGGGGACTACCTTCTTTCCCGCTGCTTCCTTATTACCGCCAAGTATACCTCTCCCCAAAACGCCCTCAACCTGGCGCGGCTTATTTCGACTATCTGCGCCATGGAAATTGAGCAGAACAACGACCGCTTCAAGAGCAATGTATCCCTGCGGAGCTATCTGCGGAAGATCCTGGGGAAATCCGCGCTGCTTTTTTCCCTGGCCTGTTATGCCGGGGCCCATGAGGCAAAGGCCCCAAAGGAAATATGCCGGCGGCTCAGGCGCATAGGCTATAACATCGGCGCCGCCTTTCAGATTATCGACGACATTCTGGATTACACGGGGAATCAGGAGCGGGCGGGGAAAGCCCTGGGAACCGACATCGCCGCGGGGCTTATTACCCTGCCGGCGCTGTGCGCCCTGCCCCTGGACAAGTCAGGGACCCTGGCGGCTATTTTTTCTAAAGCCTCCTTTACCGCCGAAGACGGGGCGCGCATCTTTGAGCTGGCGCGCCGGAACGGAGGGACCGAAGCCGCGCTCCGTTACGCCGAAAACTACACCCGCCGGGCGCTTAGGGAAATCGCCGCGCTGCCGCCTGGGGAGAACCGGCTTATGCTTGAGACCCTGACCCGGCGGCTCCTTGAGCGGGAACAATAGGCGGCGCGTATGAGGATAATCGAATGGCCCGCTTTCCTTAAAGAAGGGCTGCCCGGCGGCAGGCCCTCAGCCATGACAATCGGGGTCTTTGACGGGGTACACCGGGGCCACAAAGCCCTTATTGAGCGGACGCTGGACCGCGGCGGCCCCTGCGCGCCGGTTATTGCCGTCTTCAGGGAGAACCCGAAAAAAGCCGGGAACATCCTGAGCTTCAGGCAGAAAGCCGCGCTCATTGAAAGCCTGGGAGCGGAGTTTATCCTGCGCATTGATTTTACGGAGCGCTTGAGCCGGCTGCCGGGGCTGGAATTTATCCGCCTGCTTGAGGAGCGGGGAAACCTGGCCTTCCTTGCGCTTGGGAGGAATTTTCGCTGCGGCTTTCACAGGGATACCGGGGCCGAAGAAATTCAGAGAATGGGCGTTCCAACCGGCATTGTGGAAGCCGTTATGGAAGGCTCATCCCCCATAAGTTCAAGCCGCATCCGCCAGGCTCTTGCCGAAGGCCGCCTTGAGGAAGCCGCGTCCATGCTGGGCCGCAATTATACTGTTGACATTTCAGAGGCAAACCGCGCCGCGTCAAGCTTGATTCTTCCGCCGCCGGGCCGCTACGCTGTTCTGCTCCACGCCGGGAAAAACGAAGCCATGGCTGCGCCGGCAGCAGAAGCCGGGCTGCTGCGGAAGCTGCAGCTTCCGACAGAAGCCGGGCTGCTTTCAGAAGCCTTTATAAAGCCGCCTGAGCTTGAGAACTCAGGCCGGCGCCTCCTGATCCCGCAAGGGACGGACCCTGGTGACAGACCCCTAGAAAAAGTGCGGGGAGTTTTGAAAGAGGCCCCCTGGGGCCTCAAAACTCCAAGCAATCTTGAGACCTCCGGTCTCAGCGGAGCCGGATTGCACGACCCGGTCTGGGAATACGCTGAATTTCTCCCCGGACTTGAGAACCGCTGCGCGGTCTCTTAGGAGTTTTTTGCACCCCGTTGTAACTGTGGATATCATAGGAGGCATGGAACCGAAGGTTCCTAAAACTCCATAGTCCTAAGGGCTGATTCCCGGGGAAACCCCCGGAGAAAAAGTGCGTGGAGTTTTGCGTCACAAGCAGCCTCCATGCGGCCATAGATGTCCGCAAAACTCCAAGCGGACCGCAGGTCCGCAGGGTTCCCATGCAACCGCTTGCGCGGTTGCTTAGGAGTTTTGCGGGCTTTGATGGATATAAAGGACTTTTCTAATTCCGCAAAACTCCCCGGATTTGTTCCACCGATGGCTCGTGGATATCCACCGATGGCTCGTGGATATCCACCGATGGCTCGTGGATATCCACCGATGGCTCGTGGATATCCACCAGTGGCTCGTGGATATCCACCGATGGCTCGTGGATATCCACCCGTGGCTCGTGGATATCCACCCAGGGCTCGTGGACAGCCACCCGTGGCTCGTGGCTAGCCACCCATGTCTCGTGGAGATCCCCCGCGGGCTCGTGGATAG
The DNA here is from genome assembly GCA_031288005.1 of Treponema sp. Next base: position 143 of record JAITSE010000030.1, on the reverse strand, counting down.
CCACCGATGGCTCGTGGATATCCTCCGATGGCTCGTGGATATCCACCGATGGCTCGTGGATATCCACCAATGGCTCGTGCAAACCGGCGGGGCCGTGCAAACCGGCGGAGCCGGTTTGCTTAGGAGTTTTGCGGATTGTTTTT
>JAITSE010000021.1 GCA_031288005.1 Treponema sp. | reverse complement strand
AAGGAGAGAATCAGCCTAAGCGCGGGGGGCTAAATGTTAATTTACAGCCTACAGAATCCTTGTTCAAGTGCAATTTGTGCGGTCCTTGCGGACAGTAGTCCTTGCGGACAGTAGTCCGTGCGGACAGTAGTCCTTGCGGACAGTAGTCCGCACGGACTACTGTCCCCGGATTGATCCTTAGCAAAGTACCGGGCTGCAAGCGCTGCGCGGTTGCTTCAGGCCCGGCTTCTTCTTTATTTTTCTTTAATTAATAATCCATTCCGGTTCCGTTGACGGGTTTTTTGATCTGAGCGATCTCTTCGTCTCTCAGATTGGGGTCTCCCGCGCCGAATACGAGGTGGAAGGCTCCGCCCGCGCCGTCTCCTGTGGTGCCGGTGGTTTTGGCTTTTGTGTCCGGGTTTGAGTTGAGGCCGTTGCGGATGGTCCAGAGTTTGCCGCCGGATTCCGCCGTGCCGAAGGCGTAGTAGTCAAGCTCGAATATCAGATATCCGTCTTTGTTGTTCGCCGGGAGGATGTTTGGGGCTGTGGCGCTGTTCTTAAAGGTGATTGTGAGGTTGGCGAGGCCGGCGTCATTAGTGCTGGCTGCGGGGACGAAGCTTTCGCCTGTGGCGTTGAGCAGGAGTTCCGCGCTGGTGTTTAAGGTGCCTCCGGTCAGGCGCGCCGGCTCCAGGTTGATGGTCGCAAAGCCTTTTGCGTCGGTTGTCCGCACGGCGTCAATCCGCACGTTCCGGGCCGCGAAGGTTAGGGAACCCCCGGTGGTGGCGGCGCCCACTCTCTCCGCCTTGAACAGGTCCGCCAGTTTTCCCGCGTTGAACTGCACGGAAAGCACCGCGGTGGCCGGGATGGCTACGTCGGCTGCCGGGCTTCCGTCGGGGACCTCGGTTGTGTCCGGGGAGATGTGCACGTAGCGGTTCCCGATGCTGATGGGGAGGTTGGTCGTGCCGGAGCTAATGGCCGTGAACTTGAAGTCGTTAGCGGCGGAAAGCGTCTGAGGTAAGATGCTGGTGTCCCACTGAAGGGGGACGGCGTTCATGATGATGGAGACGATGTTGTTAACGCCGGTGTTGATTGTTGCGGTGGTATAGCCTATGGCCAGGAGGGTGCGGTTTTGGTAGTCCGTGGAGCCCGCAAGGAGCAGGACTTTGTAGGAGTATCCTGGGGTGACGGCGATGTTGATGTAGCCATCTTCTTTGTTGGCGGCGCCTGTGTAATAGGGTTTTACTCTGGTTGGAAGGGGGTCGCCCCCGTTAGGAATGGTTTTGAATACGGCTTCGTAGTAGTCGGCCTCGATTCTTATGCCTGTTTTAGATACGGAGCGTGAAATAGAGGTTACAGGGTCTGACCCCCCCCCCCCCCCGGCTGGGAGCGGCACGGTTACGCGGACAAGGCCGGCCGCGTCCGGGAAAATGGCCGCGGGGTCGGCGGTTTCCGCGGCGGGCGCGGAGGGGTAGGAACACGCGGCGAACACTGCGACGGCAGCGAGCGCCGTGAAGGCGCTGAACACGGACCTCCGGTCTCGGGTCAGCGTCTTCTTTTCAAAAGTTCTCATGGAACTCTCCTTTGCGACCCTGGCGGGTCGCTGCAAGCGTAGCTTGCTTATAATTTTCCCCCACAAAAGCGGGGGTTTTGAAACATCTTTTTCAAGATGTTTCTTTAAGATTAAACGATGTTTCGGAATATTGCAAATTTTTTTTTAAGAAAAACACGATTTCCTTGAAAAAAACTTGTTTTAAAGAAAAACTTGTTTTTCAAAAAACTTGTTTTTCAGAAATGCAAATATTTCCGGTTTTAGACCTGCAAACCGCTGAAACTAAAGTTTCTTAGCGGTTTGCCTGATTGTACAGACCCAAGTATTGGGCGGAGGCAGGAAACCCCGTTTTCCGCAAATTACCTGTCCCCCGCTGAGGGGGGTACGGCGCAACCGTGTGCGCCGTAGGGGGGAGACTGGGGACTCTGGTCCATCCCCCCCGATTATATATATAGTGGAGCAATGAAACCGCGTTTTGAAGGCCTTGCCTTTGACTTGGATGGAACTCTGTATCCAAACTACAGATTAAACATTCGTATCAGCCCTTTTTTTGCGGTAAAAGAATTCCCCCTGCTTTGGGCGCTGAAAACGGCCCGGGATAAGCTCCGCGCCAATCCTGACGCCTGCCCGGAGGACGGCTTTTACGAAGCCCAGGCGCGGCTTATGGCGGAGTTTTTGAAGAAGCCGGCTGAAAAGGTGCGGGAGAAGCTTGACGCTCTGATTTACCGGGGCTGGGAGCCTTTTTTTACCCGGATAGCCCCTTTCCCCCACGTCAGGGAAAGCCTGGAGGCTTTCAAAAAAGAAGGCTTCAAGCTGGGACTGCTGTCAGATTTTCCCCCGGAAATAAAGCTCACGAATATGGGGCTTGACGGCTATTGGGACGCGGTTCTCTGCTCGGAAGCGGCGGGCCGCTTAAAACCCCACCCCCTGCCGTTCCTTAAACTTGCCGCCCTCATGGGGCTGCCGCCGGAGCGCATCCTCTATGTGGGGAACAGCGTCCGCTACGACATCGCCGGCGCCAAGAGAGCGGGCATGGGCGCGGCTCTTGTGAGTTTTTCAATCATAGAAAAAATCTTCCGCCCCGCGGGCGCGGACTTTGTATTTTCCAGCTATCGTAAATTATCAAAGTATATGATAAGTTTACGGCAATGAGTTTTTTTACGGTTGGGAATCTGCTTAGTCTAGGCATAATGTCTTTGGGACTGATTCTGTACCATCAGATTACCCGGCGAGGACGTTCCGGGAAGACTCTTAGAGAGCACAGCCGGCGGCTTAAGGAAGAACTCGACGCCTATGCGGAAGAAAAAGCGGAAGCCGTAAAGGATTATGGTCTCGCCCTGGAAGTGCAGCAGCAATCAGCCAAGGAATTGCTCAACCGGCTCGTGATATCCGATGAGGACTTGGCGGGCAAGGCCGCGGCCATTGCGAAAATAGATGACCGCATCAACGCCTACGATGCCGCCCTCTCGGAACTTGACCGTATGACAGTCAAGGTGGAAGAGAACCTGGGCCGCATTGAAAGCGAATCCGCTTTTGTAGAGAACGCCGCCAAGCGCATACACAGCGCCGAAGAAAAACTCAAAGGTGTGGAAAAAGCGCTGGAAGATATCGAGCTAAGGTTTGAGCGGGAAAATGAGGAGTCCCTGGAAAAAACCGCGGAAAGCCTTGTCGTTTCGGTGCGCTCAACGGTATCTGATTTATATGCCGCCGCGGAGAGCATAGAGCGGAAGGTTGAGGATCACCTGGAGGCGGTGAACAAAATTGAGACCGGACGTCAAGCAATCTTGGACCGGGATTTAGAAATCATCACGAAGACCCTCAAAGACGCTCTGGCCGAGGCCGGAAGCCGGGCGGATAAACTGGAGGACGCCGCGCTTGTAAAACTCCGCGATCAGGCCCAGGAACGGGTGCGGCGTTTTCAGTCCCAGCTTGAGGATAAATTTAAAGCTTATCAGGATAGCGCAAAAACCAGTGTCGCGGAGGTGCAGGAGCTTCTGCGGAATCTCAGGGATGAATGGAAGTCCCTTCAAGCCGGAGTAGAAGCCGGACAGAAGGCTTACAAGTCTGAATGGAAGCAGGACGCCGCGGAATTGGAAGCGCTGGCCCAGAAGCTGCATGAGGATTGGGAAAAAGCCTCCGAAGAAACGGCTGGGAAAGGCCGAAAACTTCTTGCGGCTCTGGAAACCGCGGTTGAGGAGACTTCCCGGCGTATTGGCGCAGAAGCGGCGGAGCGGGAAGAACATTTGACCGAAGCCGCCGTGGAATTGGAAGCGCTGGCCCGGAAGCTGCATGAGGATTGGGAAAAAGCCTCCGAAGAAACGGCTGGGAAAGGCCGGGAACTTCTTGCGGCTCTGGAAACCGCGGCTGAGGAGACTTCCCGGCGTATTAGCGCAGAAGCGGCGGAGCGGGAAGAACATCTGGCCGAAGCCGCCGCGGAACGGGAACAGCGCCTGGCCGGAGAATACGCAAAACGTTCCGCCGCTCTTTCCGCCGAGGCCGCCGCTCTAGAAAACAGGGCTCGGGAAGTCAGCGAGGTGATAAACGCTTCCATTGCCAAGGCCGGGAGCCTTTTGGCCAACCAGGATGAAGTCTTCGCCGCTAGGTCCGTGGAACAGGAACGCGCCCTCATTGAATCCGCGAAAAAACAGAACCAGGCCATTGCTGAAGCCGCGGCAGAGTTGGAGAAGCGTCTTGAGGTGGAATTTGCGGAGCGTTTGGCCCCCATTTCCGCTGAGACCGCCGGCCTGGAAAAGCGGCTTCAGGATATTCAGGACTGGATCAAAAGCGCCGCATCCACGACGGAAGACCTGCTTGCCGGCGCCATTTCCAGGGCGGAAGATAAAGCCCGGACCGCCGCGGACGCGGAATTGGAAAGCTGGAAGGCCGCCGCCGCGGAAGCGGAAGAGGAAATTAGCTCCATTCTTGCCAAACTGGAAAGCTCCTCTGGAAATCTTAAGGATCGCATTACCGTCGAAATTACGGCCATCGGGGAGCAGTTTACCGGGTTTGAAAAGCAATCAGCGGCGACATTCCGCGAGTTGGAACGGCGGCTTCTCAAGTCTGCGGAAGATGCGGAACAGAAAATTTTGGAAGCCTCTGGGGAACGGCTGGAAGAATACCGCCTTGCCCAGGCCGAGCAGTTCCGCGGTCTGGACGGTTTAACGGGAGAACTTGCCCGTCTGGACGGGGAACTCCGCCGCTCCATGATGGAAACCGAAGAGAAGGTCCGTCAGGATTTCGCCCTTTTCGAGCAGGATGCCGCAAAGGATCGGACGGCGGCCTCCGAAGCGTTTACTCAGGCGGCGGAGGCTCTCAGGGCCGATATGGACGAAGTGGGGCAGGAATTGGCCGTTCTAAAAAAGAAAGCCTACGACAATGTATCTGAAAAACTGCAAATTTTCGAAGAAGATTTTTCCGTGAATCTTGTCAAACGGGGCGAAGACATAGACCTCCGTTTAGAGCAATGGCGGACGGACATGGATGGACAGCTTAACGTTCTTGCGGACGCCGCCGCTGAGGAACGCCGGAAGCTGGAGCTTTCCCTCACGGAAGAATTGAGGCAGCGGCTTTCCGGTCAGGACGCCCGGCTTATCGCGGAATTGGATCATCTGAAAGCTGAAACAGCGGCCTTTGAAGAGGGCATAAGGGGACAGATGGCTCAGGGCGATGAATCGCTCAGTTCTTTCAAGGAGCAGCTTGAAAAGAACATGGCTGAAGCCCGGTCACTTGCCGAAGTATCGGTCAAAGCCGAATTAGGCCGCCATGCTATTTCTGTTGAGGAGACTCTCAAACAGGCCCGGCGGGACCTTTCCGCTTCCCTCCGGGAAATTAGCGGGCAAATGGAAACCCGTAATGAAGAACTGGCTGGGCTTGTCGAGTCTTCCCGCTTGGAACTGGAGAGCTGGCAGTCAAAGCTTGCCGCTCAAATACGGGATGCGGATGCCTTTATGGAAGATATACGCCGGAAGACTCGTGATCTTGCGACTGAAACCGGCGACCAAATCGCCGGCGTCCGTTCCGCTATGGCGGATGTCCAGACGGAAGCGGCTTCCCACAAGGCTGAATTCTTCACTAGGATTGAGGAAGAAACCAAACGGCTGGATTCCCTAATTAAGGATGCGGACCGGCATATTAAGGAATTTGTCACTCAGACTAAACTTTTTGAACAGACGGGCGCGCTTAAACGCGAACTGGAACAGCACATAGAGGACTTCCGGGCCGATCTTGACCGGTTGGAACAGCGCCGCTCTGAAGCCGCGGAACTGGAAGTTCAGTTCGTAAAAATTAAGCGCCTGGAAGACGAAGTTAACGCCAAAATGAACAACTTTCTTGCGGAAAAACGCCGCATTGAACTTATGGAAAAAGACTTCAATCAGGTCATTCAGACTTCTGCGGCAATGGAAAGCAAACTGGCGCAAGTTTCCGCCTCCGATGACACTCTCCAGGCAATGCAGCTCCGCATCCGCAAATTGGACGAGGCTATGGCGGAGGCGGAGGAAAAATACCAGCGTATTGAGAGGAAAAATCAGACTCTGGAAGCCACTACTGAAGGTATCGACCGCAATTTCAAAATCCTGCTTGAGACCGAGGCGGGCTTAAAAAATATCAGCATGGAGATCAGCAGCCTCAGCCAGGAAAGAGACGCTCTCAGGCTTTCAATGGAAACTATTGGCAAGGAAATAAAGATGGCTCAGGAAACAGCGGATAAACTTACAGCGCTGGATGGCGAACTTTCTTCTATTGAAAATCGGATCGCTGAGATGCAGACTGCCCGGGAATGGCTTGCCAGGGCCGAGACCAGGCTTACAGGACTGGACAAAGAGATTCAGAATAAAATTAAACTCCTGGGTACAGTCTTGAAAAGGGAAAGCGGCAAAGGAGCATCTGGCGATAAAGGCGCTCCGCCCATTCTTACTCGTGAAAACGTGATAAAACTTGCTCGTCAGGGCTGGACGGTGGAACATATCTCCAATACCTACGATCTCTCCAAGAGTGAAGTAGAGTTGATCCTGGAGTTAGGAACAAAGGATACCTAGGCAAAGGTGAATTCTGATGTCTTGAGGACGGCGTAAAGGAACTAACAACCGGCGAAGCAGGCATTTGCTCGCGGAACAGCCCAGGCATGGGCCTTTCCGGTGCCTGCCCCCAGATAAGTCTATTTGCAAATTCAGTTTCTTTATGCTACGATTCTTTGGACAATAATTGTTCAGGGGATGTTTAAGGCGGGATGTTTATGATTGTATGCGAAGGGTACATACCCCGCCATTCTGGGGCGATAAAAGGGTATGTACCATGATACAAATACCTTACCAAAACAGACATACCACGCATGCTCTGCGGCGGGGTTGGTTGATTAGTAAAATCGTTGTGAAACTGGTACGCGCGGCCTGGCCTATGAACTATATATATAATAGGCCGGGGCTGGCCGGCATGACGCTTCTTTTTCTCACTATGGCGGTTTTTGCCCAGGAAGCCAAAAAAGAAACCCTTGTTAATATGCAGACTATCCCAATGGATGGGGTAGAAACCCTCGTTATCAAAAGCCAGGCTGAATTTCTTGTTCTTCTTAAAAGCGGAAATGACAGTGTGGTTCTAAAAGAATACCGGGACGACAGCCGGGAGGATGGAAACCAGACCGCGTATACTCCTCCGCTTACATCAATAGTCAATAACGTCTTTGACTCAGGTTTTGATGTTACAATCAAAAGTACAACCCGGTCTATGCAGCCCCAGACCGGTGATTTTATGGAAGTGTATATCCCGGCTTCTTATAAAGGAAATTTCCAGCTTACCGCAGAAGGAGGCATTATTCATTCTAAAACAGATGTAGATGTCGCCGGACAGGTGGATATTGTGATTGCCAATGGGGATTTGGAACTTAGGCGGATATCTGGCGGACGGATAAACATCTCTATGTCAGAAGGTTCTTTTAAGGCTGAAAAACTCACCGGGGCGGAAATTAATGTGCGGCATACCAGCGGAAGCATAGAAATAGGGGCGGCCCAGGGACTGCTTTCCATTGAAGCCTTGAGCGGCCCCATTACGGTGCGTGAACTGGACGGCGGCGGGAGCATTGCAACACAGACCGGCAGTATTGATGTGGGGCTGCGGAACGTCACGAATGATTTTTCCTGCGTTCTTACTATGGGCAGTGTTAATATAACCACGCCTCCTGATATGTCCTGCAATATAAGCGCAGAAGCCCAAAACGGCACGGTTACGGTTACGCCTTACGGCGGAAAATCCCCAATCAGCGCCCAAAGTTTTTTCATGCGGCGGCCCATCAGCCGGGGACCGGATATTACCATTACCGCCAAGGTGCTGGCCGGCTCTATCACTATAGGCCCCGGTGTGAACCGCTGATAACCCAGCTCTTGTTTTTATCTAAACAAACTATTGTATGCCCCTGCGCTGACACGTTTTGCCGCCTGGCGGCCCAGATTACCCGCTCATTCTTCATAAGCCTCATCTTTATAAGCTTCGCTGCCGTGTCCATGTCTGCTTCCTCTTTGCATCCTTATGCTTATCATCATTTATGCGGGGCTTTCTTTTTTCTAAATATAATGTTATACTTAGACGATTTAATCATAAAAGGAGCGTACCATGATGAAATGTGTTTACATTATAGCGTCCGCGATGATGCTGGCGAGTACCGCTATCTTTGCTCAAGCAGCGCGGGAATCTTCTCCTGCTGCCGGAGCGCAGACAGGCGAGGTTCCGGTTCTTCCGGCGGATACCTTTCCCCTCAGGCGTTTATCCCTGTTTTCTTCAGGGGTGGGGTACTTTGAACACAGCGGGACAGTGGGCGGCCCAGCGGAGATCACCATAACTTTCCCCTCCGATGCGGTAAACGACGCATTGAAATCTCTAGTGATAAACGATCCCGCCTCCGCTTCGCCTCAGGTAAGCTACCCAGCTTCGGATACGCTTTCACGTACTTTGAAAAGCTTTAAGATCGATCTCTCGGGAAATCCCGGTATCGGGGATATATTGAGAAACCTCCGGGGAGAAGAGATTGTAGTCGCCGCTCCCAACCAGATCCGGGGCCGTATCGTTGCTGTGGAAAACCGTCGTATGCCGCCTGATTTAAGGGCTGGTCTTTTCGCGGGAAGAGAATCCTATCTTTCCCTGGCGGCGGACAAGGAAATACGGGTTATTAATATCGCTGATATAGAATCCTATTCCTTTATTGATCCGGTTATCAACGCCAATCTTAACAGGGCGCTAAATATCCTCCGTGAAAGTCAGGACAACGAAACTCGCAGTCTCACAATCCGGCTGGGGGGGAATGAAAGCCGTATTGTCTCTTTAAGTTACGTGATTCCACAGGCGGTGTGGAAGGTTTCTTACCGCCTTGAACTCTCGGACGAGACATCAATGCTCCAGGGCTGGGCCATTATCGACAACGACAGTGACGCTGATTGGATTGATGTGGAACTGTCTCTTACAACCGGACGTCCGTCCTCTTTTATACAGGATCTCTACTCTCCTTACCGTTTGACGCGGCCTGTTCTGCCCCTGTCCATAGCGGGAACGGCTGAAGCCCGTACCTATGAATCAGGAATACGCGAGGAAGCCGCCGCCAATAGTTTAGCTTTTGGAGCCGCCGCTGACGCTGCCGTCGAAACGGAAGCCGCGGCAGCGCCATTGGCCTTGCGAAAAATGGCCGTTCAATCCAGACTTCCGTTTCCTTCCCCTCGTCCCGCTGCGGGAGCAGGCGCTATAGACGATTCCGGCAGCCATACGGGAGACTTTTTCGAGTTTACATTGCAAAAACCTGTGACCCTTGCCCGCAGGCAAAGCGCCACGCTTCCTGTGGCTGAAGGATCAATTGCCGCGTTAAAAACTCTGATTTTTTCAGGAGAACGGGCGGCGGTTTACGGGACCATTAACCCTGCTGCGGGCGCAGAAATCACCAATACCACAGGGATGAAGCTGCCGGCAGGTCCGGTCACTGTGTATAACCGGGGAACTTATGCCGGCGACGCTCTTGTTGAATTTTTGCCTGAAGGCGAGAAGCGGCTTATCTCTTACGGGGAGGACCTGACTGTTACAGGCGGCGTAAGCTCCACCTATTCCAGGGCGATAAGCGCGGTAACCATAAGCAAAGGAATTATGAAGATAAACCGGAAACAGCGCAATGAGCGGGTATACACCATTAGGAATGCGGCGGGCGAAGCAAAAAGGATTGTTGTGGAACACCCCATAACTCCAGGAGCGGCCCTTGCGGAACCGGCTGCGGCGGAAGAAAAAACAAATTCACTCTACCGTTTTACAAGAGAACTTCCGGCCAATGGATCGCTCGCTTTTACTGTCCGGGAAGAAACGCCGGTTACGGAAGAATTGCGCCTTGTCCAGATCCGCCCCGAAACTTTCGCCGCCTGGATCGCTGACGGGGAAATCTCCGCATCAGCCGAAGCGCAGACTGCCCTGGATAGGGCGGTAGAACTCAAAGGCGCAGCCGATAAGGCCGCCGCGGCGCTCACGGAAATTGAAGCCCGGAGCGAAAGATTTACTATGGACCAGGACCGCATCAGGCGCAACCTGGAAGCGGCGGGAAACCAGACCACCCAAGGCCAGGAATACCTTCGCCGCCTTGCCGCTCTGGACTCGGAAATAGACGCCCTTTCTTCGCAGTTCGAGGAAACCTCTAAAACCGCTAAGGACGCACAAACCGCCTACGAAGACTATCTAAACGGACTGGAATTTTAAAATAGCTGTTCATTAGAATCAACCAACCCCGCCGCAGAGTTCAAACCGGAGACCGGAAATCGGAGACCTCCGGTCTCACGGTTTGGCGGGGTATTAAACCCGCATACGAATAAAAGCTCATTAGAATGAGCAAGACAACGCGGCTTTTATAAAACCATTGTCCCGGTACTGCCCCAGGCCGCCATCCGGGTTCCCGGCAAAGACGCCGCCCGAAAGTTCAACCGCTGTGTCTCCCTTGGTCCAGATAAGAGCCGGCAGGATGTAATAGTCCATGTCCTCAATCCCCCAGATTCCCGTGGCCCGCAGTTCCAGTTCATCCCGGAGGAATTTTTTGGACAGCGTCAGGGTAAGCCGGGTATCGGTAACATCGGAACCCGCCTCAATGTCATTGAGGATATCCGCATCTGTTTTGTTATTCAAAAGCATGATGTTCTCGTTTACCTGGAGGTTCACGTTGATCCCCGCTGCGATGTCCCGGTCAAAGCCCAGGGACCATGCTACGGAGGGATTGTATACTAGGCCGTCGTCCCCTTTAAGATCTTCGGTGATGTTAGCCGCCATTTCCGCTCTGAGGTTAAAGCCTGCTATGACCTGTGCATAATCAAGGCCGATCTGGTGGCAGCGGTTGTAGGCGGTGGCAACTACATTCTGCGCTTTAAGAGAGGCTAAAATGGTACGAATACTGTTCCGGGCGCTATCTTTATCTTCATCTGAAGTCCCGGAGGAGAATATTACTGCCGCATAGGAGGCAATATTGCCAGTCAAATCGCTAATACCCTGTTGATTCAGCACGACGGCGGGACGGGGAAGAAAGCCGCTGTAATACTGGACGCCTATATCCGAAGAACCAGCGGTGGTGGTAAACCGCAGCCCCCCCTGGGCGTATTCCAGGGTGGATGTATCGATGGTTACCTGGGCCGAATCAATCGAGGGTGGGGGATCGTTTATTCCTAGGCCCGGCAACATCCCAAACTGGGGCGCAAACCTGGCGGAAACCGCCTCTTGGAACTCCGTCATCTGGGAGGCGGCCCACCGGCCCGAATGGGCAAAGCGGTGGCCTTCAAACCAGGGGACAAAGACCCCTTCGATCTTGGTAAACGGGCCTATACTGTAGGATGCGTGGAGCAGGGGACGGGATATCTTTATGGACTGGACATCCGACATGGCCGAAAGGTCCGAATAGTCCAGGGGGTTTATCACGTCCAGGGGACCTAAGCTGTCGGCCTTGCCCCAGGTGAGTTTCCGCAGTCCCCCTTCTATGTTAAAGTTTCCGAAAAACGCCCGGACATAAGCTTCGTCCAGAGACAGGATTTTCGCCGGGTCCTGGAAATCGGGACGCAGCTTCAGGTTGATTACCCCGTCGGCGTTAGAGCCGCCGGCGGAAAAATTGAGTTCGCCTGAAAAGATGTTCCCCGGCTGGATATTGCCGATGGCGTCCTTTGACCGGAATTCTTCGGCAAAAAAAAGCAGTTCCGCTTGAGCCTTGCCGTGTACAGAAGCGCCCGCAGCTATGGAAGCGGAGCCGTTGTTTCCAGAAGAGGCCGCGCCGCCTTCGTCTTCACTGAATCCAAAACCAAACCCAAAATCATCCTGAGCATGAACAGTCAATGCCGCCGCCAGCAGAAAAACTGCGGCAGAGAAGAAAACGCCGGCTTTCACCGGGCTCTCCCTGTTTCAAGATAGGACGTAGTAAACACGCTTTCTGGTATGGGATCATCATATTTCAGAATATCCATATATATTGTTGTGGACGTACCCGCGGCTGTCGTAGTCATGGTTGTCGCCGTTGGAGTAAGCCTGCCTTGTATATCCTTGATATCCTTCATCTCCACGATTTTAACCGGAGCGGTTTCGTTCTTGCGGTCATAAAGTTCAATTTTGTACCCAATCTTTGTATCTTTGTCTATCCACTGGACCATACGGGAATACTGATACGAACTATCTTTGGGCCTGGATTCTATCACGTAACAGGGCTTCCCGTTGTAGGCTTCTTCCCTGAGAAGGCTGTGGCTGTCCAGATCAGAATCGCGGCTTGCTGAAGAAATATCGTCATAGGAAAAATCAGTCCCCATAAAATTTCCTGAGCCTTCGGAGGACGCTATACGCCTCACCTTTCCCAAAGACGGAAGAAAAATCCACCGGTCATCGGCTCCTCCTGGATTTTCCATGGTGAGAAACCGGGTCCCGGCAACGCCGGCCGGACGCTGAAACACGATGAGGGTCCTGCCGCCCTTTGGTCCTTCCTTGGAATATTGATCTATTATGCGCTCGCTTGTGGTTCCATCCTTTGCGGTTATTACCATGCGGGACCGGCTTGATACAGTGTCCGCTGTGATACGGTCCCTGGAAGCGCGAACAACAGCCGCCGCATCCTGCGCAAAGACCGCGGCGATCCCGGCAAAAATAAACGTAATTAAAAAACAAATTCTTTTCATACTTAACACTCCTGTATTTTTCTTGCTATAAATTTTGGCTTAATCAAATTGAGCAGCACCGGTATCACCGTCAGGCTTACGACAGCGCTGGTTCCCATAGTCATGGCGATAAGAAGTCCCAAATCGGCAAGCACATTAAACCTGGAAAAGAGGAGAACCGCAAAGCCGGCGCCCACGGAGGCGGCGTTGATAAGAATAGCCCTGCCGGAAGTTGCGAAAGCCCTGTGCAGAAAATTTTTCCCGCCCCCTGCGGCAAAACTTCGGCAGTATTCCCGCTTGTAGGCTTCAAGAAAATGAATTGTATAGTCTATTCCTATGCCGACAGAAACGCTGGCAACCATAGCAGTACCTATGTTCAGCTTGATTCCAGCAAAGCCCATAACAGCAAAGTTAATCAGAATAGAAATAGAAAGAGGCGCGATGCCGACAAGCCCGGCGGTAAAAGACCTGTTGGAAACAGCTATGATGATGAATACCAGCGCAAGTGAAAGTATAACGGACATAATCTGCGATTGAACCACCAGAGTGTTGAGAGAAGCCTCAACCAAAGCTGCGCCGCCGACCGTCGTCCTTACGCCGGGCGGCATATTGGCTTCGATATAACCGCTGATCTTCCGGTATGCGGAATTGCTGTCGTGCTGCCCCACTGTACGGAGCTGGACCGTGGTCTTAACCGCCGTAGGCTCCAGGGGATCATTCGCGTAATCATCGATGCTGCCTGAAAGAAGCGCCAGATAATTTGACACAAGCCGCTGAAGCTCTTCGGGAGTGGTCTTTCCGTACCGCTCAGGGTCCGTGGGAACCTCATAATAAGCGGCCCCTTCATAGTTGAGGAGGCGCTTAAACTCTTTTACAAAAGCGTTGGCGTCCATTCCCAGACTCTTTCCCGCCGCCCGGTCAAAAAGCGCGGCCAGTTCTTCCCCGGTATACGTCTTTCCCCTGAAATTTTCAGGCTCAGAGTCAGCGGCGGCTTCCCATACATCCGGAATAGAAACGGCTTCTTCATCCGCGGCAAAGCCAAAGCCGCCCAGGTCTCCGCCTTCAAAACCGAAACCCAGGCCGGCGTCCCCCTCGCTCTCCCATGCGCTTGACTTGGGCCTGATCCCTTCGGGGCTTTCGCCGGCGTTGAATACCTGATTGATCCGTTTTATAAGTCCGGTAAAACCCATCGCCTTGCCGGCTTCCGGAACTTTCGCCAGAAGATATGCGTTTAGTCCTTCCATAGCGTTCATGGAATCAGGGTGCAGCAGTATTTCCGGGCTGTCAGCCTCAAAAACCACGCTTAACGCCTTGGAGCCGCCAAACTTCTCCCGGATAAACACGTCTGATTTATAAATATCCGTATCCGGCTTAAAATACTCCACCATGATATTGTCAATGATGATTTTGGAAAGACCATAAATCGAAACCGCCGCCGCGGCGAGGGTAACAAAGAGGACAAGGCGCTTCTTTATTATAATTCGCATAAACGAAGCGGCAATGGCTTCGCTGAATGGATCGAACTCCCCGCGGCCGCCCTCCGCTTCCTTCAGTCTTTTCCTGCCGCTCAGGGGCCTGGGTCCCCGGATTAGAAGAAGCGCGGGAATGAGCGTTACCGCCGCCCCAAATGCCGCCGCCACTCCGAAAGCTGAGAAAACGCCGAATTCCCTGATGGGCTGCACTGATGTAAAACAGTTGGAAAAAAAGCCGGCAAAGGTGGTCAGGGCTGCAAGAAACACGGGCTTCCCTATTTTTCGCAGAAGCTCAAAGACCAGTTCGCTGTGTTCCTCCCGGCTCATTTCTTTCTCCCCCCTGCCTGAGATATAGTGGGTTACCACATGAATCCCGTAGGCGCTCCCCACCGCGATAAGAATCACCGGAAGCACTGTTGAGATAACCGACAGCTTCACGCCGAAAAGCGGCATCGCTCCTATGGCCCAGACCGCGGAAAGCGCCACCGTGAGGAGGGGAAGAACCACGGCGGTAAATTGACGGAAAGAAAAGAAAAGTATTCCCAGCGTTACTATAAGCACGAGCGGCACAAGAAAAGACAGGTCGGCATTGACAGCTTCGTTTATTGCTGCGCTGATCACAGGCATCCCTGTTACGTATACCTCCGCCAGGCCGTCGAACAGCTCCCGCGCCGTGTCCCGGATGTGAACAAAACTGTCGGACACCTCCCGCGTCCCCGCTTCCTCGGAGCGTATATTCAAAGATATAAGAACCTGTGTCGCGCTGAAATCATCGGAAACCAGCGTCCGCTCATACATATCCCAGGACAGCGCCCGCCGTTTGAGCTCCGCAGCCTCCTCCTGAGTCCCGGAAAAGTCCTCTCCCACAAGCTTTTCTACAATAATCGAGTCCCCATCGCCGGTTATATAATCCGTAGTTACCAGGGAACTGACGCTTTCGACAATATCAATCTTTTCAACCAGGGCCGCATACTCCCTGAGCCGGGCAAGAAAGCCGGCGTCAAACACGGTCCCGTACTTGCGCTCAAGGCCAACCAGAATAAAAAGGGAACTCCCAAAAGTATCATCAATACGCTGAGATATCCGCAGCGCCTCGTCATTGGGCGGTACAAACCTGAGATTATTATTGTCAATCTCCGCTCTGGGCAGTTGAAGGGCGAAGAAAAGGGTGATTATCCCAACAGCCGAAACAATAAGCCAGGGATACTTAAAAAAACTCCGCATAAGCCTCCTTAATAACGATGAACACAGGGACGCCTCCGCGCAACGGCTTTTTAAAAATATACGCTGCTCCGCTCTTAGTCAATTGCAAGCGGCGGAGCCGCTTGCTTAGGAGTTTTTTAGGCCCATTAGGGCCTAAAAAACTCCCCGCACCTCTCTCCGGGGTCTGTTTCTCTCCGTACTTTTCTGGGGGGGGAGGGACTAAGGGACTGAAAGTCCCAGGTCCCCAGTCTCCCCCCTACGGCGCACACGGTTGCGCCGTACCCCCCTCAGCGGGGGGAAGCCCCCCCGCAACGCCCCTGCAAT
>JAITSE010000017.1 GCA_031288005.1 Treponema sp. | reverse complement strand
CCGGGGTTCAGGAGCGTCCGCCGCGGAGGTAGCGAGGCTCCTGAAAAAATTTGAAAAAATGAGGGTGATGATGAAAAAGATGGCAAAGATGGGAAAGAATCCTGCGGCCAGTAGGCCGCTTGGAGTTTTTTAGGGCTTAAGGCCATGGAACCTTCGGTTCCCAAAAACTCCCCGCACTTTTCCCCGGGGCTGGTTCTAAGGGTCTGGCCCTTGCGGGCCGCAGTGCAGCCGCTGGTTCGCAAAACTCCACGCACGTTTTTTACGGGCTTCTCCTCCGGGGTCTGTCCTCAGGGGCCGGTTCTAAGGGTCTGACCCTTGCAAGCCTGCGTCCCTGCGGTCTGAGATTGCCAGGGACCGGAGGTCCCATAGCAATCTCCTGGAGTTTTTTGCGCCCGTTGTAACTGTGGATATCATAGGATGCAAAAAACTCCCCGCATTGGTCCCCGGGGAACAAATCCGGGGAGTTTTTTGACCTACTAAAAAAGCTAACATTCACAAAAGGCTCAATAAACTCCAAGCAAACCGGTCCCGCCGGTTTGCACGGCCCCGCAGGGTTGCACGAGCCTTCGGTGGATATCCACGAGCCATCCGTTGAACTAGTCCGAGGAGATTAGCGGGCTAGTAGGGATATAAAGGACAATACTTATTCCGCAAAACTCCACGGACTATTTCTACGGATGGCTCGTGGATATCCACCGATGGCTCGTGCAAACCTGCGGGGCCGTGCAAACCGGCGGGACCGGTTTGCTTGGAGTTTTTTGAGCCTTTTGTGAATGTTAGCTTTTTTAGTAGGTCAAAAAACTCCCCGGATTTGTTCCCCGGGGAAAAAGTGCGTGGAGTTTTGCGTCACAAGCAGCCTCCACGCGGCCATAGAAGCCCGCAAAACTCCAAGGGAACCCGCAGGGTTCCCAAAACTCCATAGTCCTAAGGGCTGATTCCAGGGGAAAAACCCCGGGGAAAAATGCGGGGAGTTTTGCGAACCAGCGGCTGCACTGCGGCCCGCAAGGGCCGCGCTGTTCAAAAGTTCGCAAAACTCCTTAGCAATCTTGAGACCTCCGGTCTCAAGATTGCAGAGTTCCCCCTCCTCTTGTACCCACCTGCATAAGGAGGGTATGCTCACAATATGGAAAAACTTATCATCAAAGGCGCCCGGGAGCATAATCTTAAAAACATTGACCTTGAGCTTCCCCGGGACAAGCTGATCGTTGTTTCCGGCCTTTCGGGTTCGGGAAAAAGTTCCCTTGCCTTTGATACGATTTTTGCCGAGGGGCAGCGGCGTTATGTCGAAAGCCTTTCCGCCTATGCCCGGCAGTTCCTGGGCCGTATGGACAAGCCTGACTTGGACTATATCGAGGGGCTTTCTCCGGCCATTTCTATAGAACAAAAGACTACCCACCGCAATCCCCGGTCTACGGTGGGGACGGTGACGGAGATTTACGATTATTACCGCCTGCTCTATGCCCGGATTGGGACTCCCCATTGTCCCCGGTGCGGGCGGGAGATCCGGGAGCAGCCGGTGGATTCGATTATCGACACTATCCTGGGGATGGGAGAGGGGACGCGGATACAGCTTCTCGCGCCGGTGATACGGGGCAAGAAGGGGGAGCACCTGAAGGTCCTGGAGGATGCCAGGAAGGCGGGGTTTGCCCGTGCCCGGGTTGACGGGATCCTCGTGAATGTCGATGACGAGGGGGCGATTAAGCTTGACAAGCAGAAGAAGCACACGATAGAAATCGTGGTGGACCGGCTGATCATAGGGCCTGATGTCCGCTCCCGGCTTGCCGAGTCGGTGGAGGCCGCCTTGGAAGCGGCGGACGGCATCATGCTGGTTTTGGTGAGCGAGGAGGCGGGCAGCAAGCAGCCGGGAAAGGCGGAGCAGGAAACCGGCGTGACGGAGCGGGACCCTTCGCTTCCTGGGCCTCATGGTCCGCACAGCCCTCACGGTCCTCAGGGGGAGAGAAAAAACACGGAGTATTTTTTCTCCCAGAAGAACGCCTGCCCTGACTGCGGCATTTCCATACCGGAGCTCCAGCCCCGGCTTTTTTCGTTTAACAATCCCTTTGGGGCCTGCCCTTCCTGTTCGGGCCTGGGGGCTAAGCTTGAGTTCGATCCGGCCCTGGTCATCCCTAACCGCTCCCTGTCGTTCAACGAAGGCGGGGTGGTCCCCTATAATCCCGATTCCGCCTGGCACCGGAGCCGCTTTGAGGGGCTGGCTAAGCACTACAAGTTCAGCCTGGATACGCCCCTCAAGGACCTGCCCAAGAAGGTGATGGACGCCATGCTCCACGGCAGCAAAGAGGAAATCAAGATAAAGTACGAAAACCGGGATAAGACCGGGCGCTTTGAATACCAGTCGCAGTTTCCGGGCATCCTGGAGGACCTGCGCCGGCGCTACCTTGAGACTCAGTCGCCGGGCATTAAGGAATGGCTTGAGAAGTTCATGAGCCAGAAGCCTTGCGAGGACTGCGGGGGGAAGCGGCTCAAGAAGGAAGTCCTGGGGGTGACTATAGGGAAGGGGCCGGATGCGCGCAACATCTGGGAGCTTTCAAGCCTTTCGGTGGCGGATTCCCTCAAGTTTTTCGAGGCGGTCAAGTTCACCAAGACGGAGAAGAAGATTGCCGGCCAGATTCTCAAGGAGATAATCGCCCGGCTGGGTTTTATGAAGAACGTGGGGCTGGACTACCTGACCCTGGAGCGGAAGTCAGCCACCTTGTCAGGCGGGGAAGCCCAGCGCATACGCCTTGCCACGCAGATAGGCTCCAGCCTTGTGGGGGTCCTCTACATCCTGGACGAGCCGTCTATAGGGCTGCACCAGCGGGATAACCAGCGGCTTATCGACACGCTTCTGTATCTGCGCAACCTGGGGAATACCCTCATCGTGGTGGAACATGACGAGCAGACCCTCAGAACCGCGGACTACATCGTAGACCTGGGTCCCGGCGCGGGGGTGCATGGCGGGAGCGTTGTGGCCCAGGGGACTCCCGAAGAGGTGATGAAGGTGGAGGGGAGCCTTACCGGGCAGTACCTTGCGGGAACCCTGGTCATGGAGATTCCCGAAGAGCGGCGCGGGGGAAACGGGAATTTCCTCCGGCTCTTCGGCGTCAAGGAGCATAACCTTAAAAACATAGATGTGGAGATACCCCTGGGGGTGTTCACCTGCATAACCGGGGTTTCAGGCTCCGGGAAATCGACCCTGCTGTCTGACGTGCTGTACCCCGCCTTGGCGAACCGGCTCCACAACTCGACTCACCAGGAGGGGGCGTACCGGGCCATAGAGGGGATGGAGTTTATCGACAAGGTTATCGACATAGACCAAAGTCCCATAGGCAGGACGCCCCGCTCAAACCCCGCGACCTATGTGGGGGTGTTCACCCCCATACGGGACCTTTTCGCCAGCCTCCCGGAAGCCAAGATGCGGGGCTATAAACCCGGGCGTTTTTCCTTCAATGTCCGGGGCGGCAGGTGCGAGAACTGCCAGGGGGACGGGACCATCAAGATCGAAATGAACTTTCTCCCGGACGTGTACATCACCTGTGATGTGTGCCACGGCCAGCGGTTCAACAAGGAAACCCTGGAAATCCGGTACAAAGGGAAGAACATCGCCGACGTGCTGGACATGACCATAGAGGAAGCGGCGCAGTTCTTTGCGCCTATCCCCCAGATAGCCCGGAAGATGGACACCCTCCTTTCGGTGGGCCTGGGCTACGTCAAGCTCGGCCAGTCCGCCCTGACCCTTTCGGGCGGGGAGGCCCAGCGGGTCAAGCTGGCCCTGGAACTGTCCAAACGTTCCACCGGCAAGACCCTGTACATACTGGATGAACCCACCACGGGCCTCCACTTTGCGGACGTAATGCAGCTTATGGCGGTGATTCAGCGCCTTGTGGACCAGGGCAACTCGGTAGTGATGATCGAGCACAACCTGGACGTGCTGCTCCAGGCGGACCGCCTCATAGACCTGGGGCCGGAAGGCGGGGACCGGGGTGGCCGGGTGCTTACGACGGGGACGCCGGAAGAAGTGGCCGCTTTCCCCGGCTCGTACACCGGCATATACATCAAAGAGGCGCTGAAAAAGAGCCGTAACAAACGGCGCGGTAATTCCCGGCGTAAATGAAAACCGGCTTCCTTTTCCACCGCGGGCCGCCTGGACAAGGCGGGACTTCTCCCATTGTTTTTTATCCCTCAGGCCTCCGTCTTATCCCTGTTTTTATTTACTTTGCCGCGGCGCTTTTCCTTTCCGGACAGGAAGGCGGCGGCTTTGACGGGTACGGCGCGGAAGAAATTCCAGGCATGGAAATTGCGGGAGCCGGCGCGGAAGAGACATCCGAAGCGCCTTTGGACGCGGAATCAGGCGGCGCGGAAGAGGCCGCTGAGGAAGGAGAGCCGCCTGACGCCAGGATCCTGGAAATGGACATCAAGACCTCAACTCTGAAGGAGCTTGCCGCATGGTGCCGCACCCTCGGCCTGAGCGAAGGCGGCGGCAGAGAAGATTTGTCGGACCGGCTGAGGGAATACTATAAACTTAAAAAACCGCAGGCGGAGACTCAGAGCGGAGAGACCTCAAATAAGAAGACCATTATTATTGAGTCCGCAAGGACCAGCGAATACTTCACTCTTGAGGCGGTGGATGAGGAATATGCCCGCCTGCGGGGGGATGTACTTGTTACCCTTAAAGACGGGGAGGCGCTGCACCGCATTCAGGCGTGGGAGATCCTCTACAACCGGACCCGGAATATTCTCTCGGCTTCCGGCGGGGTGGAATACATAAAAGACGAGGGAGACTCAAAAGAAACCTTCCGGGGAGAATCCATCGTAGTTGATCTGGACGACTGGTCAAGCGTTTTTATGGACAGCGTGTCGGAGCGCTCCCTCAAAGAAGGGGATACGGTCTATAGGTTTTCGGGAACCATGATTACCCGGGATGATGAAGAAGTAACGATTCTTACGGATTCTGAAATCTCCACAGGCGGCGTGGAGGAATCCTACTGGTCCATAAAGGCTTCCAAACTGTGGCTTCTTCCCGGCTCCGACTGGGCCATATTTAACGCGATTTTGAAGGTGGGGAACATTCCGGTGTTGTACATCCCCTTTTTCTTTTACCCCGCCAACGAGATAATTTTTCATCCCGTATTGGGAACCCGCTCGCGGGAAGGGAACTTTGTTCAGACCACCACATATATTTTAGGCCGTCCCCAGGCAAGTTCCACCTCCGAAAGTTCCATCAGCAAAATTTTGGGAAACAGCCTGGACAACGAGAAAGTCCGGGAGGGCCTGTTTTTGCGGAGTACCGGGAAGAAAGACACGAAGCCCAACGACACGCGTTTTTCAATTCTGGCCGACTGGTACGCGAATATGGGCGGCTACCTGGGGATTGAAACCGCTCTGCCAAGGAAAGCCATCCTCGGCGAACAGACCATATCCGCGGGGCTGGGCTTTACGCGGAATATCTATGCCCTCGCCGAGAATGTATATTCCCCCTTTTCCGCCTATACCAGCTCCAGCGAATGGAATGAATCTAAATTTTTTTCTTTTGATACGCCTTTCCGCTACAGACTGGAAGCCAAAGGCTCACTCTCCGGGACCTACGGCTCCATAAACTGGACTTTGCCATTTTATTCAGACAAGTACGTCAACCGGGATTTTCTTACCCGCTCTGAGGAAATGGACTGGTTTAAGCTGATGAAGGAAGGGGGGAAAAAAACGGAGGATTCTACTACTACCGCCACAAATTACCTGAGTTCCTATAGCTGGCAGCTTAGCGGCTCCCTATCGCCCAAAGTAACGGCTCTGAACCCCTGGGTTTCCAGCCTGTCAATTTCCAACATATCCAGTTCCGTTCTATTTCAAAACAGGGACAATATCGTAACAGAATTTACAAACCTTCCGAACACTTCCCCGGACTACTCTTTCTTTTACCCTGACAAGCTGACCATACTCTCCGTGAGCGCTTCCGTTTATGGGACTCCTCTGAGTATACCCGGCGCAGGCCAGACCGCGGCGCAGATATATCCGCCCGCGGCGGAGGATTCACCCGCGGCGGAGAACCCCTTCAAGAATATAGGCGAGCCTCGTTCCCCCTGGACGCTTCCCCCCGCCGCGGCGGGAACAGCGGCGGGAACAGCGGACACAAGCGCGGACCCTTATAAACTTGCGCCCCCCATTCTGAGCCAGAGGTTCGATCTCCCCAAGGCCGGAAACGCCGCTTTTGCCATAGATTACAGCTTCAGCCCCGCCGGGGCGTCGGAGCTTCAATTCCGCTCAAACGCCCTTAACTGGCCCACCCGGGATGATGTGGACTGGAACGACATTTCTTCCATCCTTACATCCCTGAGAGCCGACAGCAAAGCCGGTTTCACCCTGTCGAATACAAGCGGCGCCGCGTCTTCCGTGCTGCGGCTGTCAGGAAACGCCGCGTGGCAGAGCTATTCCCACCTGGATGAGGAATCCGAAGATTACGACACCCAGGAAGAACGGGACAACGCTCATAAAAGGGTAAAAGCGGCGACCCTTTTTAACACCAGTATTGAAAGCGACAGCACATTCAAACCCTTCATAAGGGATCCGGTATGGAGCAATACGAACTTTCAGTACACCCTCAAGGGGCTTTTGGCAAAGTCCGTATTCAACGACTCCGTGGAGGACCCGGACTGGGACATTGAATGGGGCGAATGGCACAGGGAAAAGATTGAAACCCACAAGATTAAGGCTGCCATCAGCGCCTCCATAATGGGCAAGGAGCAAAACCTGACCCTCTCGTCAGACCTGCCGCCTGAGCAGAACGCCATTTCCGGCGAAGCCGCCGCGCGGGCGTGGATCACTGAGACAACGGCCAGCCAAAAGATAACCAATCCCTTTGACGAAGACAGAAAGTTTGAACCCCTCACCTTTACGGAAACCCTCAAGTTCACGGAGGATTCAAAGTACAGAGCTTATCAGCAGCTTGTCTTCACCCCGGAAAAAGATGAATTTACAAGCGCGACAAGCACTCTCACCTTGAACGGCTTCACCGCGAACTACAACGCCTACTGGTCAAAGCCCTACGAACTCACCGATGACAAGGGATGGATCCAGCCCGCGGAGGAAGAAGAAAAACTGCGCCCCCAGGCCCTTAACTTTGGGTATAACCAGGACATCAAAAAGGACTGGCTTTGGGGGAGCAGAACTACTTCCTTTTCCGTCAGCGCCGCGGGAGCCCTTAACTTTGATCTCCAGCGTTACAGCTATTCAAAGCTGAGCTTCACCCTGGGCCTGCACTTCAGCCTTACTAAGTTTCTCGATTTTGATCTTACGACATCTTCTGAGAATACTTTGGTGATGCGCTATTTTCAGGACCTCCCCTTTGTCAGCCTGCCGCGGGAAATCTCCGGGGAAAAAAATATGTTTATAGACTTTTTGAATTCCCTGCGCTTTGACGACGAGCAACTCCGCCGGGAATCGGGCTTTAAGCTCAAGACCTTCACTTTCTCCATGACCCACCATCTTGGAGACTGGACCGCCAAAGCGAACTGGACCATATCCCCCTACAGGCCGGACGCTTCCGCGACGACCTATAAATTAAACAACACTTTTTCTTTCGTGGTTCAGTGGATACCAATCAGCGAGATAAAGACCGAAATTCTCTATGACAAAGAAAAGCTGGAAATAAAGTAGCGGCAGTAAAATCAAGCTCCCTTCATGGTTGGAAAGAGTATCACATCCCGGATGGAAGGCGCGTTGGTCAGAAACATTACCACCCGGTCTATGCCTATGCCCATGCCGCCTGTGGGGGGCATCCCGGTTTCAAGGCTGGCGATGAAGTCTCCGTCCCGGGCGTAGGCTTCGTCATCGCCTAAGTCCCTTTCCCTTGCCTGCTGGCGGAAGCGTTCCTCCTGCACAAGGGGATCGTTCAGCTCCGAGTAGGCGTTGGCAATTTCCCGGCCGTATACAAAAGCCTCAAAACGCTCCGTCAGGGACGGGTCCCCGGGCTTTTCCTTTGTCAGGGGGGAAATCTCCGCCGGGTAGTCCAGTATGAAAGCAGGCTGGATGAGCTTCTCCTCCGCGAATTTCTCGAAAGCCGCGTTGAGGATATCTCCCCTGGAGCAGTCGCCGGGCTTCTTTTTGAGCGAGTCCTCAAGCCCCGACGCCGCGGCCAGTTTTTGGGCGTCAACGGCGGTCTTCACCGCGGAAAAGTCGGGGCCGCCGTATTCCCTCACGGCCTCCTCCATTGTGAGCCTCCTCCAGGGCGGGGTGAAGTCAATGTCGCTGTTTTGATAGCGGACCCGCATACTTCCTGTAACCTTGAGGGCGATGCGGGAAATCATATTTTCGCAGAGGCTCATCATGTCCCGGTAGTCGGCGTAGGCCTGGTAAAGCTCTATCATCGTGAACTCCGGGTTGTGCCTGATGTCTATGCCCTCGTTGCGGAAGTTCTTCCCCAGGTCATAGACTTTCTCAAGGCCGCCCACGATGCAGCGTTTGAGGTACAACTCCGAGGCGATCCGGAGGTAGAGGTCCATGCTCAGGGCTTTGGAACGGGTAACGAAAGGCCGGGCCGCCGCGCCTGAGGCAATGGGGGAGAGCGTTGGGGTTTCCACTTCGATGTAGCCCAGGCCGTCCAGGTATTCTCTGAGGGCGGAGATGATTTTGGCCCGGGTCTTAAAAGTTTGAAAACTCGACGGATTCATTATGAGGTCCAGGCAGCGCCGCCGGTAGCGGATTTCGATGTCTTTGAGGCCGTGGAACTTCTCAGGCAGGGGTTCCAGGGATTTGGCAAGAAGGGTGACCGCCGAGGCGTACACGGAGATTTCTCCCCGCCGGGTTTTGCCCACTTTGCCTGTGACGCCGATGATGTCCCCGATGTCATAGGCTTTGACGTATCCGTAGGCATCCTCCCCCAGGTTCGCGGCGCTGACATAGAGCTGAATCCGCCCGTCCTGGTCCTGAAGGTCCAGAAAAGCGGCCTTGCCGATGTCCCGGAAGGCCATGATTCTGCCCGCCAGGGACACTTCCCAGCCTTCAAAGTTTTCAAAGGCTTCTTTAATTTCCCTGGAGTGATGGCTCTGATTGAACTTTACTTCCGCGAAAGGGTTCTTTCCCGCTTCCTTGAGGGCCCGCAGCTTTTCCCGGCGTATCAAGGACTGTTCTGAATATTGGCTTGTTTCTATTTCCGTTTCCATGGTCCAAAGAATACAATAATTACCGGGCATTATTGAAGGGGAGGGCGTGCAAAGCGCTGAAACTAAAATTTCTTAGCGCTTTGATTATTTCCAGGGGCTAAAGTCCATAATTAAAGAAGAAGCCGTGCAATCAGGCAAAGCCTGATTGCCTAGAGTTTTGGGACTCATAAATTTTGCCATGAGTTTTAATCTGTTGTCCCAAAACTCCTAAGCAAGCCTAAGCAAGCCTAAGCAAGCCTGCGGCTTGCTTAGCGGCTTGCACTGGTCCTCCGGGGTCTGACCCCCGCAATCAGGCTTCGCCTGATTGCGGGGGACCGCGGTTCTACGAACCGATGGGTTTCCACGGTTCGTAGAACCGCGGTCCCCCCAGGCTTCATTTATGGGCTTTTGAAAAACAAGTTTTTCTTTAAAACAAGTTTTTTTCAAGAAAATCGTGTTTTTCTTAAAAAAAAATTTGCAATATTCCGAAACATCGTTTAATCTTATAGTAACCCCCTATTTTTAAGGGGGAAATCAATACTTGGAGTTTTGAGACTTATAATATGATCCGCAGCTTAGACACCGCTCCCAAAACTCCTTAGGAGAGTTCCATGAGAACTTTTGAATCGAGAAAGACGCCGAACCTGTCCGGCGTCACTGCGGCCTGCGCAGCGGCTCTGGCCGTGTTCGCCCTGGCCGCGTGTTCCTACCCCTCCGCGCCCGGGGCGGCGCAAGGCGTAGACCCCGCGGCCATTTTCCAGGATGCGGCCGGCCTTGTCCGCGTGAGCATCCCGCTCCCGACCGGGGGGGGGGGGGGGGGGGGGGGGGCGGCCCCGTTAAAACCCGTGAACCC
>JAITSE010000071.1 GCA_031288005.1 Treponema sp. | reverse complement strand
GGGTATCCTGTATGAGCCTTTGAACCAGGGCATGATTGGGGACAAGCCGGGGTCTCGGGTCTTTGAATTGTATTTCCCGCAGGGTTTCCCCTGAAAGGAGGGCTGCCTGCTGTTCCGGGTGAAGCAGGGCCTCCAGGGAAAGGGCCTCCGCAAAGGGGCCGGGTATAAACAGGAGCAATCCCGCAAATACGGCGAAGGTTTTTTTTATTTTCATTACCCCTGATGAAAAGGCTTAGCGTTGCACCCGGCCCGATGCGTTTCCTCCCGCAAGGGCTTCGATTTCCGCAAGACTTGCGATGTTGAAATCGTGTTCAATCGTATGCTTTAGGCAGCTTGCGGCAACGGCAAAATTGACGGCTCTTTGATCGTCCCAGCCTTCAAGCTGTGAATAGATAAGAGCCGCGCCGAAACTGTCACCGCCGCCAACCCGGTCCACTATGCGTACCGGATAATTTGGGGCAAAACAGGCGGCGCCCGACTTCCCGTCATAGAGCATACCAGACCAGTTATTGTCGCTCGCGGAAATGCTGCCCCTAAGGGTAATCGCCGTTTTCTGAAACCCGAAACGCTCCGTAAGCTGCTTTGCCACGGATACATATCCCTCATGGCTCAAAGCGCCGGAGTTGATGTCCGTATCCGCGGCACGTATGCCGAAAACATCCGCGGCGTCTTCCTCATTGGCGATGCAGACTTTGACCTTTGGCATAAGCTCCCCCATGATCTGCCCCGCCTTCTCCCGGCTCCAGAGTTTCTTCCGGTAATTGAGATCGCAACTTACAGGGACACCCAGCTTTTCCGCCGCGGTCAGGGCTTCTTTACACAGTTGAGCGCAGCCGCCGCTTAAGGCGGGAGTAATGCCGGTGAAGTGAAACCAGTCCGCGCCTTTGAGGATGGCTTCCCAGTCAAAATCCCCGCTCCTGGCCTCCATGATGGATGAATACGCCCGATCATAAATGACTTTTGAAGCCCGCTGAGAAGCGCCTTTTTCTACAAAGTAGATGCCCAGTCGTTCTCCGCCTCGCAGGACCCCCGAGGTGTCTACCCCGAAGCGCCGGAGTTCGTTGATCGCGGCCTGGCCTATTTCATGGGCCGGGACCTTGGTAATATACGCGGCGTTGACGCCGAGTTGGGCCAGACTCACCGCCACATTCGCCTCGCCGCCAGCATAGGAAGCCTCGAATTCCACGGCCTGTAAAAATCTTAGATAACTTTTTGGATTAAGCCGCATCATAATTTCGCCAAAACAAACGACTTTTTTCATAAATATATACTCCTTCGCAAACTGCCGCCGCCGTTTGCACTGCGGCCTGAGACCTTCGGTCTTATAAAACCGGAGGTTTTTTGGGCCTCAGAGACCCGCAGGGTCTTCAGATTACACTGATTAACGTGGTTTTGCAATCCGCAAGGGAGATGGAGTGCAAGGTATTGCCGGAAGATGGGGAAGATATTAGGGTCAGACCCCTACAATCAGGCAAAGCTGAGACCTGAGGTCTCAAGATTGCTTGAAGTTTTACGGCCTCTGCAAAGGTCTCTTACGTTCTAAAATCCGCAAAACTCCAAGCAATCCGTGCGACCCTGTGGGTCGCACGGATTGCACGTTTCAGCGATTTCAAGATTCTCAGATTTTCTAGGGTCTCAGTAGGGCGGAGTATTCTGACGCGTAGCGTTTAAGCTGGGGATTTTCGGGGGCCAGGGCAAGAGCCTGTTTCAGATAGAATACCGCCCGGCTGTCATCCCTGCGGCGGCGGTAGATTTCAAACATAGAGATAAGGGCGTTGAGATTGCGGGGGTCCTCAAACAGACAAGAGCGGAGATCGTTCAACTCCGCTTCCTCATTGACCCGCAGCCGGCTTCGAAGATAGTAGTAGCGGCCCTTAAGAACGCCGCCCTGGAGGGCCGCTATGCGGCTCTCTATTAGGCGGAGGGCCTCGTCTTTCCGGCCCGTGTCCATGAGAGCCGCAATATAGGCGTTTATGCCTTCTTCCGAGGAAGTGTCCCGCTCGTAGAGCTCTCTGGCGGCCTGGAGAGCCGCAGAGATGTTCCCCAACCCGCGTTCAACAGTATATGCGCTAAGGAGGTCCTGAGAGGAACGCCGCTCATCAAGGAGGCGGTTCAGGTGAGGACGGGCTTCATTCCATGCTTGCCGGCGTATAGCGTCCTGAAGGGCCAGGTTTACCGCCAGCAGGGACGGATTCCCTTCGCTCAAAAGGCGGTTTAGAAGTTCCCGCCCTTCGCCTTGGTCATCGGAACGGCCTGATTCCATGAGAAGCCGAGCCGCGTATACGAGCGCTTCTTCATCGTTGGGATAGAGTCTAAGAATAGAGCGGAGGTAGTTCAGTGCGGCATCCCGGTTTCGATAACCCTCGGCCTGAACCCGAGATCTGAGAAAAAGATAAAGTCTGTTGGCGGGTTCGATAGAGCCGAAAAGATCCAGAGGAGACTGGGCCTGAATAAACTGCCCCTGCTCCACAAGCACATGGGCCCGCATAAGAATGAAGCCGCTGTCCCGGGTGTCCCTCTGAAGGACTTCGGCAATGGCGGTCTCCGCCCGGGACCAGTCCTTATTATTATAGTAGGCCGCTGCCAGATGACGTTTTATCACGATGCTGTCGGGATATTGTACCACCAGGTTTGAAAGCAGCCTTATAGCTTCCAACGGCTTACCCTGACTCTCCAGAATTCGCGCAAGGCCCAGGCCCGCGGGGTAGCAGTCTCCGGAAATGCCGTAGGCCCGGCTGTACTCTTCCGCCGCGTCGGCGAGACGGCCGGAACGCTCATAAACAAGGCCCAGGAAAAAAGGGGCCAGAACGGAATTTTTATTAAGCTCCCCGGCCCGGATCAGGTCGGGCAAGGCCGCTTCCAGTTTTTCGCGGCGGGTTTCTTTGAGCAGGGTCAGAAACGGAAGCACATATTCCAAATAATCCTTGGAATTCCGGGAGACGTATACATAGTTTCCCCGTTCCGCCTCCCTGAGTATGCGGGTATAGATATGGGTTTGGGGCGGAGATATTGGAGGATACTGGGTTTGCGGGGAAGGGTACAGTTTCTGGAGCAGAGTTACGGCGACGGCATTCATAAGGCGTCCGAATTCCGATTCCGCCAGGTTTCTCTCCCGGATTATGTCCAGGACTTTAAGCAGTGAAACGTAAGAGCCGCTTTCAGTCAGGGTGAGAATTTCATCGGCAATGCCTCCGGAATCGCGGGAAACGGGCCGGCTTTCAGGCGCCGGGGGATTCGCGCTTAAGGGGACTTCCCGCACCTGCGGTCTTGTTCCACAGGAAAAAGCGAAACCGCAGAAAAAAAATAAAAAAAATATGCGTATCCAGGGCAGTATTGAACACGGAAAAAAATCGCAGAGGTCTTCCGCAAGACAAATCACGGCCCGGTATCCTCAGACTTGCCTTTAGTACCTAGGGAAATTAAAACTAAAATAAGGCCGGCAAGGGCCAGCAGAAGGGGCCAGCGCTCCAGCATGAACTGCCTGAAGGAAAAGGACACCACATCCATCGAAAAAACCAGGAGTATGCAGCCCAAGACTATGAAAGCCGTCGAGGGAACCACATATCGGGGCCTGACTTTCCCGTACCGGTGCCAGCCTGAAGGGAGCAGGGCAAGACCGGCAAAGACTGAAAGGAGGGGCCACCATTCCGTGAAAACAAGGGGTATGATCTTCAGAGCGGACAAGAAAAGGAAGAATCCAACCAAGAGGAAAAAAGCGGCGAAGAAGAGATAGATAGAGCGCTTGTTAAGTTTTACCGCTAGAAAAGCACAGCCGGACCCGATAATAACAAAAAAGAATGAACCCAATACGGAAATTTCAGATGTTTCGGCCAGGCTACCCAAGAGAAACGCGCAGCCGAGAAACATAAACAAGAGGCCTGAAATAAAAACAAGCCGGGCGGTTATTTTATGAATTTGGCTATTGGACATAACAGTAATTATACTGTGGAGGCGCTTCTCTTGCCAATGGGAGTCCGCAATGATAGAATATATCCGGTGAAAAATGAAAAAAAACATCGTTTGCCCGGGGCGGCTGTTCCGGTTTTTTTAATTATCCTGTATGCCGCGGTATTTTTTTGCGGCTGTAAGAACGCGGGAAATTTTTTCGACGGGATTTCCATGGAAAGCCGGGCCGTTTCAGAAGAATCCGTCCCGGGGCGCTTCAACGCCTCCGATCCTTATTATATAATGGGAGAAAAGCGCCAGAGAGAAGTTTTGAGGGACCTTTTTAGCCTCCTGGAAGCCGGCGGTGAGTCAGAGGGAACCAGGTTCCCAATAGTTCAGGAAATCGCTTTTGAGTACGCCCGGGAAAAGGAATACGGGCGGCTCGTTAATTTTTTAAATTCCTGGATTCACGAGAGGCCTGACGACCCTTACGCCGCCTACTACTATCTTTTAATCGCCTTCGCCTATATTCAGCAGGAGGCTTATCCCGTGGCGACTATTTACTTCGATATGATTGTAAAAAACCATCCCGATCTTACCATCCAGGGGGAATCAATTCACTTTATTGCCTTAAATAGGCTTATCGCGCTGGCGTCCGGTCCGGAGCAGATGGTTTGGTATTAT
The DNA here is from genome assembly GCA_031288005.1 of Treponema sp. Next base: position 8,213 of record JAITSE010000071.1, on the reverse strand, counting down.
GAGACGCTGATTTCCCGGTTTCCCGGTAAGACTGATCTGGGAGCCGCCTATTTTATGCTGGGCCGCTCTTACGAGCAGACCGGAAACTGGAACGGCGCCATCCAGTCCTACACCAAATTCCTTCCCTATTACGGCACAGTGATTCCAGGTTTCCCCAATGCCTATACCTATGCGAAACAGCTCGTGGATTTTAACAATTCACCAAAAGACTGGACTTTTGAAAGCCTTGAGGCCCTGCTTGAAGCCATAAGCTCCGCGTTGGATACGGGAAACAGCTTCAGACTAATACAATGCCGGGCAAAAGTGAATTTTTTCGCCCGTTCTTGGGAACAGGAAGACGAGGACAATGCGGGCATGGCTGAATTCAACCTTTCTGACTTTATGCGGGGAAACCGCATCCGCCATACCGCCGCTTTGGATTCTGCCTCCAACGCCAACGAAGCCTTTCTGCGTACCTGGGGCTGGTCCCAGTATATTTCTGTCTGGTACTTCTATTTCAGGAAGATAAACTTTCCCCTCAACCCTGAAATTCATGGCCGCTGGGAATGGGCGGGAATTTATTATGGAGAAAAATTTTGATATTTCCATTATTTGTAAAATTAAAATTTTTCTTAAGCGCCGCGGTTTCTTCTTTTTCGCGGCCGCTTGCTGCGACGCGGCTGTGTGGTCTAACGTTTTTCCTTGCGGCGGGCGCACTTTGGGGGGCGGAACAGACTGACTCCGTGGGAACGGCGCAGGAAGCGGCGCAGGAAAGTGCGGCCCCCCAGCCAGAGGAAGATCCGCCGGCGGAGCAGCGAGAAGACGGAGCGGGGCGACCCTTCCGTCAGGCGCTGCCACAGGAAGAGGATGCCGCGGAGCGGCTGCCTTTAGGAGTATTTTCCGGGACGGCGTTTGCTCAGGCCATATCCGGATTACAGCATCCCCTTACTCAGCGCTATCTGCTTCAGTACGCCAGCCCCGGCGGCCAGTCATGGCTTAAACACGTGATAGGCCGGGGGGAGCCTTATATTGCTTTCATACGCCGGGAAATTGAGGCCCGGGATCTGCCGATGGAATTGCTGTACCTTCCTGTTATCGAATCCGCTTTCCTGCCCACAGCAATAAGCTCTTCCGGGGCCGCGGGGCTCTGGCAGTTTATGAAAAACAGCATAGGCCCCTTTGATATGAAGGTTAACGATTTAATAGACGAACGGCTGGATTTCTGGAAATCAACCCAGGGCGCGCTGCGTAAGCTGAAGGACAATTATGATCAGCTGGGAGACTGGCCTCTGGCGCTGGCGGCCTACAATGCGGGGCTGGGGGCGGTGAGTCAGATCATCAAAAAGACGGGGATCAAGGATTACTGGGAGCTTTCAGAAAAAAAGTATTTTAAGACCGAGACCATTCACTATGTCCCCAAACTCCTGGCTGTGGCGGCGATTGTCTCAAACCCGAGGCGCTACGGCGTTGACCCTTTTTGGCCCGAAGACCCTCAGTGGGCGCGGATTCCCGTAGAGCGTCAGGCGGACCTGGGCATTCTGGCGGAAGCGGCGGGTATAGACGCGGAATCCCTCAAGGCGGCCAACCGGGAGCTTCATTATGGAATCACACCGCCGGGCGCCGGATATTTCCTCAAGGCGAAAGCCGCCGATGAACCCGCCCTGCGTAAAGTCCTTGAGCGGACAGACCTGGCTCTTATCAAATATCACTTTCACACAATTCAATATGGGGACACCCTCTCGGAACTGGCCGGGCATTACGGAGTGTCTATAGCCGGAATCAGCGAAGCCAATCCAGACATTAAGGAGCGCTACCTGCAAATCGGGAACCGCATACGCATCCCTGCCGCCAACAGCGCCGGTCCTTACAAGAAAACCTCCCCTCCGGGGGCGGAAATACCCGTTTTTGAGGGAAATCACCTTGTAAAACAGGGCGAAACCCTCTGGTCCATAGCCCTTGCCTATGATATTGACCCCGAAGTCCTTGCAGCCGCCAACGGTATAGCTCTTGAGGATACATTGCGTGTAGGAAGAAGTCTTAAAACGCCGATAATCAAGTGAGCGGATACACGGAAAGGGTAAGCTGAGTATGAAGAAAGGCTGGATTGCCGGAATATTGATTTGGAGTAGCGCCGCCGCTCTTTGCGGGCAGACGAAGCTCGATATTTCCGGGGAAATAGAGTGGGAGCGAATGGAACTGAGCGCCGCAGTAAGCTTGAACCTGGCTTCCGCGGGGATAAAGATTCCAACGGGACGGACTCAGGCGGAAGAAGTCCTTAACGTTGAATACGCCAGCCTTATCCTGCCTTATATTCTGGCCCTTCCTATAGATTCCGCCGACACTATTGAAGACCTGATAAGCCGGGGGGAATCTTCTTTTAATCTTCCGGCTTTTATCGCGGATGCCGCCCGGAAGAGACCTTCTGTCATGTCTACGGACCTCACTTCTATTTCCAGTTTTTATACAATAGACATTAGGGACATTAGTTCCAGGATTATAAAACACAGTCAGGCCATAGAAGCGCCCAGAGTTCTTGTTCCTGTCCCCGCGCCTGAATATTCGGGGATCATAATTATCGCAAGTGAAGCAATGCCTGTTCACGGCAAGAACGGCGATGCTATAACCGAAGCCTGCCTTTTCCCCAAAGTATGGGACACGGATATGAACCTTCTTTACGAGCGGAATACCTTTGATCCCGCCAGCCTTGGGAAAACCGCTCATGTCAAATATGTATCCGAATCAAGCATCTTCCGCCCCACTCCTTCAGGACTGAGCCCGGAGCTTGCGGAAGTTGTGGGAACCAAACCGCTGCGTATCATAGCCAGGAGCGTCTTCGGCATCCGGCCAACGGACCCCATAATAGACCGGGAGGACGCTCTTGTAATTCTCTCATCCGAGGCCAACAGGCGGCTTTTGAGGGAAGGCCGCGTCGCTATTGTGCTTAATGACAAGGCCATAAAAAAAAATCTCAAGGAACTCTCTGACTAGCAAACGGTTTATTTATCCGCCTTGTAAACATTTATCTTGAGCGTCAGGTCCTCAGTATCACCTCGGTTCTGCCGAAACCGCCCAGTTCGGGACGGGAAAAGTAGTAGTCCGCCACCTGGCTCTGGTGCTTCAGGAACTCGTGGACCCCTTTCTGTAAGACGCCGTCCCCTTTGCCGTGAACCACCGCGAATTCGCGCAGGCCCGCAAGGACGGCGGCGTCGATTTGGCGCTCCAGGGTTTCCAGAGCTTCCTCCAGGCGCATCCCCCGGAGGCTGAGTTCGAACTGAGCTTGGGTTTCCCCCGCCAAGTCGGCCTGCACGATGAGGGGGGATAGGGGGGCTTTTGCCTGCGGGGAGACGAGAATGAGGTCCTGCTCGTCAAAAGTCATCCTAAGGGAACCTATCTCCACGACCCACCTGCCCTTCTTGTCCGGCCTCAAGACGGTTCCCCGGCGTTTGCTCTCCCCGGCAAGGACTTCCGCGCCGGCCTGTATCACCGCCGGCCCCTTCGCTCCGCCCGCCGCCGTGCGTCTGCTTTCAGCATCCGCTTCGCCCCAGCGTTTTCCTCCCCGGCCCTCTGTTTCCAGGCCCGCCCCTTCTTCCGCGTCCACGCGCCGGCGCTCCTCCCGGAGAAGGGCCGCTTCCGCGTCCAGGGCCGCGTCTTCGGCGCCGGTTTGCTCCTCCAACTCCCGCAGGAATTCCTTCACCTTCAGGGTCTTTTCCCGGTTTATTTCCCCCTCCTTGAGCTCCCGCACCAGGTTTTCAAGTTTCTTCCGGCTTTCCGAAAGGAGAAGACGCAGGTTCCCCATGCCGCCTTCTTTAAGGATATGCTCCTGCTGCCTCAACCTCAGTTCCCTCAGATCCGCCCGCCGCCGTTCCTCCCTCAGCCTTTGGGCCTCAGCCCTGAGCTCCACGGACGCGGCGTCCAAGTCCTGGTGTTTCCGCTTGAGTTCCGTGATGAGGGCGGAAACGTCAGACCGTTCCTCCGACAGATAGGAGCGGGCGCCCTGGATAAGCTCCTGGGGCAGTCCGTTCCGGGAGGCAATATCCACAGCCCGGCTTTCACCGGGGACGCCCATGACGATGCGGTAGGTGGGGGACAAAGTTTGGCCGTCGAATTCCACCGAGGCGTTCTCCACCCCTGGGCGGGAATAGCCGTAGTTTTTGAGCATCCCGTGATGCGTGGTAACCACCGCGCGGCAGCCCTTCCCGGTGAGGTAGTCCAGGATAGCCATAGCTATGGCGCTCCCCTCCTCCGGGTCCGTGCCTGAACCCAGCTCGTCCAGAAGCGCCAGAGAGTTTTCCCCCGCCGCGCCGGTTATAGCGGCGATGTTGGTCATGTGGGCGGAGAAAGTGGACAGGGACTGGCTTAAAGACTGCTCATCCCCTATATCCGCGTAAACCCCGTCGAAAACCGGGAGAGCCGTACCCTCATCCGCCGGCAGTGCAAGGCCGAACTGGTTCATCAGGGCAAAGAGGCCCAGAGTTTTCAAGGCCGCGGTCTTGCCCCCCGTATTCGGGCCGGTAATGATCACCGTCCGGGTATTCATGACAAAATCAATCGGAACGGCCCCGGCCCCTGGCAGCCTGTTGCGCTTATTGCCGGGGGCAGCCTCGGAGTTTGCAGGGTAAAAAATCGCCTGATCGGCGATTTTTTGAGGTTCTACGTGCGAAGCGCGGCAAACTCCCAAAAGGGGATGCCTGGCGCGTAACAGGGCAGGCTCACCAGGCTTAGCGAAATTGCCCCGAAGCTCCCAGGAATACCGGGCCCGGGCGCGGAGGGTTTCGAGGATGATAATCCTGTCGTGGAACTCCTTAATCGATTGAAGCCCGTCTTTTAGACGGCCGCTCAGTTCCCGGAAGACCCGGCGTATCTCGGCCTCAAGCCGGCGCTCCTCAATGAAAATATCGTTGTTCTTTTCGATCACCTCATCAGGTTCAACAAAGAGAGTTTGTCCTGTGGCGGAAACTTCGTGAACAATGCCCCTGATGCGGCCCCGGAAATTGGCTTTGAGAGCCAGGACCGTACGACCATCCCGCTGGGAAGGCACGACAGATTGAAGCATACGCCGGGTCTCCTCGTTGTTCGTATACCGCGATACCAGAGCGTCCAGGTCCCCTTTTAATGACTGAATCCGCCGCTTTATGTCCCTAAACTCAGGCAGGTCCCTGAGATTGCCGTCCCGGTCCAGAACCCGGAACACTTCTCTCGCCGCGGCGGAACAATCTGGGATGTCCCCCGTCAGGGAAGGGAGGGACCCATCCTCGGCGAAATCTGTGGAGGGTGGGCAGAGCCACTTTCTAAAAGCCTCCCCCCGCTCTACAAAAACGCCCAGGGCATAAACCTCGTCCTGTTCCAGAACCGCCCCTTCCGCTCCCAGCTTTGCGAGAACCCCGGCTATATCCGGGAGACTTCCCCGCGGCTCCTCGTCCCCGGAATTGAGGCGGTCCAGGACAAGGGAAACCCGGCGTTTAAGCTCCTGGACAGCCGGAGGCTCCCGCAGAGGCAGGTCTGTAGCAATGAGCGCGGCGGCTTCCCCGCTTAGAGCGCAGGAAGCAACCCGGTCGCGGATAGCGTCAAATTCCAGCAGTTTTAAAGTCTTCTCGTTCATGTTCAAGTCCCGTGCAATCTGCGAAGCAGATTGCTTAGGAGTTTTGAGACCCCAGGGGGTCTCTTTCAAAACTCCCCGCACGGATTTTTCGGGCTGGTTCTCCGGGCTGGTTCTCCGGGCTGGGTCTACGCACAGTTCCTTTTTTTCCTCCCTTCTTTGACTTTGCGGTTTTTTATCTTCCCTATCATTCATTGACCGCTTTTCCCGCTAATTCATCCTTGATCCTAAGGAAACTTTCGTACCTGTCTTCATGGATGACCCCCGCGTGTACGGCTTCCATGATCTTGCAGCCCGGTTCCGTGCGGTGGGCGCAGGAGAGGCCGAAGCTGCACTTCCCCGCAAGAGGGGAGAATTCCCTCATATAAAACTCAAGCTCGCCGCAGGAGATCCCGTCCGGGAGAAGCCGGCGTATGCCCGGAGTGTCGATAAACCCGGCGGGACCTTCTCGATCCTCAGAGCCTCCCAAAAGAATGGCCATGGAGGTGATATGGTTGCCCCGGTCGTACTTTTCATTGATGACGCCGGTTTTCTGCCCGGCGCCCGGAAGAAGGGCGTTGATGAGGGTGGACTTTCCCACCCCTGACTGGCCTATCAGCGCCGCAAGACGTCCGGCTGCGGCTTCCCGCAGTTCCTCAAGGCCCTCGCCTGACTTGGCCGAAACCCTCAGCACGGGATACCCTATGCGGCGGAAGTCCTCAAGCCGCTCGTTTATGTCCAGATCTCCATCAAAGAGATCCCACTTGTTGCAGACAATCCAGGAAGGAATTCGGGCTATGTCGGCTTGAAGGAGAAGCCGGTCCAGGAAGCGGGGCCGCCAGGGAGGGGAAGCCGGAGTGCAGACGCAGAAAACGGCGTCGATATTGGCCGCCAGGATTTGGGGAAGCGTCGAGCGGTTGCGGTCAAAGCCCTGCTGGTTGAGCCGGGTAAACTGATTCCGCCGGGCTTGCACCGCCAAAATACGGCCTTTCCCCGGATGAGAGGGCTCCCGCTCCAGGCTCACCCAATCTCCCGGGGCCAGGGGATTGTAGAAACCTTCGACGCCTTTAAGAACCTTCCCCTTGATCCGGCACTCGATTTCAGCTTCCGACTCCTCGTCTCCGGCAACGCGGACGGTGAAGATGTTCCGGGAGCCCCGGATCACCAGGCCCGTAAGGGACCGGAGGTCCCCAGGTTCTTTCATAGAGGCCCCCCGAATGTGCAAAGCTCTAAGCCGAATTGCCGGGCGCGGGTCTGCCAAACGTCGTCCGCCGAAGACGGGCCGGTTACAACTAGTATGTGGGGCGTACTTAAGGGGGGTCCGGGGGGCCTTGGGCCCCCCGGCGGGGGCGTTACGGGGGCAGCGCCCCCGTTGAGGGGGGTGCCGGAAGCCGTAGGCGGTAGGCAGGGGGGAGACTTCCCCCCTCCTGAGTACGCTTCACTTTTTCTTTGCAGTTCGCCACCTTTTTGACTTTTGTATCACTGTATTATATATTTAATACATATAATACAATGGAGACAGGATGATTCGATGACATTTCAAGGGGAACGGCCCATTTACATGCAGTTAATGGACGAAATCAAAGGACAAATCGTGGCGGGACGCCTTGCGCCTGGGGCGCGGATAGACTCCATCCGGGAACTGGCGGCGTTTTATGCGGTCAACCCAAACACGGTCCAGCGGGCTTTGTCCGAATTGGAACGGGACGGTTTGCTCTCCACCAGGCGGGCAAGTGGAAAAATGGTAACAGAGGATGCAGGGATGATTCAGAAAGTCCGAGCAGAGATGGCGTCCGAGCGGATAGAATCGCTGCTTTCCGCGATGGAGGCACTGGGGTTCAATGCCGGGGAGACCCGGGAACTATTCGACCGGGCGCTGGAGGCGCGGTCGTGTCAGACAGCTGCGGCGGGGATTATTCAAGGAGGCGCTCATGAGTGAGGTGATATTGGAATGTAGGAATTTATCCAAGCGGTACGGCAAACAGCCGGCGCTGGATAACGTCAACATAAGTCTGGAAGGGGGCCGGATTGTCGGTCTTCTTGGCCCCAATGGAAGCGGCAAAACAACGCTGATCAAACTGGTCAACGGGATTTTACAAGCTTCCGGCGGGGAATTGCTGATCTGCGGCAAGAAAGCCGGCGTGGAAAGCAAGGCGGCGGTTTCCTATCTGCCCGACCGGTTCGTACTGAACGGCGGGATGCGGGTAGCGGAGATACTGTCCTTTTTCGCCGATTTTTACGCGGACTTCCGCCGGGACGCCGCCGCGGACATGCTCTCCAACCTCGGCATAAGCCAGGACAAACGCTTCAAAACCCTGTCCAAGGGCAACCGCGAGAAGGTACAACTCATTGTTGTGATGGCCCGCAAGGCGCGGCTCTATCTCCTCGACGAGCCTATAGGCGGCGTAGACCCGGCGGCCCGGGACTATATCATCAATACGATCATCAACAATTACAGTGAAGACGCCGCCGTGCTCATCTCCACCCACCTGATTCAGGATGTGGAACAGATTCTGGATGACATCATCTTTCTTAAAGAAGGAGTGGTTATTCTCCAGGGGCACGCCGATGACATCCGCAGGGAAAAAGGCATGTCCATTGATACGCTTTTTAGAGAGGTATTCAAATGCTAAGAAAATTACTCCGTTATGAATTCAAG
>JAITSE010000045.1 GCA_031288005.1 Treponema sp. | reverse complement strand
GATTTATTTGCGTAGAACCATTGCGGGGAGTTTTTTGACCCGCTAAGAGACCCGTAGGGTCTCAAAGCTCACATTGGTAAGATGTGTCAAAAAACTCCAAGCAAACCGGCGGAGCCGTGGGAAAACGCGGGGCCCGGTTTGTTGTGGGTTGTTTGGGGGGGTTTTTGTGTGGGGGGGTGGTTTTTTTGCTAAATAACAACCCAATTTATTAACAATCAAACCCCCCAAAAACTCAAACCAACCCCGCCCCCGCGGTTTGCCACGGCCCCGCCGGTTTGCACGAGCCATCGGTGGAACTAGTCCGGGGAGTTTTGCGGAATTTAGAAAAGTCCTTTATATCCAATCAAAGCCCGCAAAACTCCTAAGCAAACCGGCCCCGCCGGTTTGCACGGCCCCGCCGGTTTGCACGGCCCCGCCGGTTTGCACGGCCCCGCCGGTTTGCACGAGCCATCCGTAGAACTAGTCCGGGGAGTTTTGCGGAATTAGAAAAGTCCTTTATATCCATACAAGCCCGCAAAACTCCTAAGCAAACCGGCCCCGCCGGTTTGCACGAGCCATCGGTGGATATCCACGAGTCATCGGTGGATATCCACGAGTCATCGGTGGATATCCACGAGCCACTGGTGGATATCCACGAGTCATCGGTGGATATCCACGAGCCATTCGTAGAACTAGTGCGTGGAGTTTTGCGGAATCAAAACAGCCCCACACCAAAAACAGCCCGCAAAACTCCTAAGCAAACCGGCCCTGCCGGTTTGCACGAGCCATTGGTGGAACTCCACGAGTCTTCCGTAGGAGCCTACGAGACTTCCGTAGAACCAGTGCAAACCGTAGGTTTGTGTGGAGTTTTGAGACCTGAGACCGCTAAGGAACCGCAGGTTCCACGGTCTCAGGTCTCAAGACAGAGCCTCCTCTGCTCCGTCCTTGACGCCAGGCGGGTAAGTCAGGAGATATTCCGCCTGGACATAGCCTGGTCAGGCCCTCCTCCAAGGGCGGGGCAGTTTTTCCTTGTCAGGCCGGAGCGGAGCGCCTGTTTCCTGAGCCGGCCCTTCAGCTTTGCTTCCTGGGACAGCGCCCAAGGCCGCGTCCGTTTCCTTATCGCCCCGCGGGGCAGGGGGACGGCGGAACTTGCCCGCGCGCGGGCGGGCGGATTTGTGGAACTTACAGGCCCCCTTGGAAGGGCCTGGACGGAGCTTCTGCCCGATGAAGCGGGCGGAGGGAAGCTCGCCCTTTGCGGCGGGGGCCTGGGCGCGGCCCCTCTTATCGCCCTGGCTCTGGAGCTTAGAAACGCGGCCTTTGATTTTTACGCCGGCTTCAAAACGCTGTCCCAAGGAGCGGAGGGCGCGGGATGCGGCGATGCGGTATACGAAGAGCTTTTCCGCCCCATATCTCTTAAGGCCGGGAAAATCGTCATTGCCACAGAAGACGGCGGACGGGGGAAGAGGGGGCTTATACCCGGTTTTCTTGATCCCTCAGAATACCGGGCGGTCTGCGCCTGCGGGCCTGAGCCCATGCTCAAGGCGCTGCGGGAGAAGTGCGCGGCCTCGGGGGTTCCCTGCTTCATCAGTATGGAGCGGCGCATGGCCTGCGGAACGGGCGCCTGCCTCGGGTGCAGCGTAAAAACCGTCTTGGGAAACAAACGGTGCTGCGCTGAGGGCCCCGTCTTCCGGGCGGAAGAAATCTTGTTTGACGGTTAGGGGCGGATAAATGAAAAAGAATACACATGAATCCGGCGGGGGGTCTCGGGGGTCCGGGGGGTTTGTAACCCCCCGGCGGGGGCGTTACGGGGGCAGCGCCCCCGTTGAGGGGGTAGCCCGCATCCGTGATGCGGGCGTAGGGGGAGGCTTCCCCCCCCCATATTCCAAGGAACCTGCGGCTTCCAAGGAACCGGAGACCGCACGGTCTCATGCTTCCAAGGGGCCCGATCTCTCGGCTGTCATAGCGGGTGTGCGCTTTGCCAATCCGGTTATCGCGGCTTCCGGGACCTTCGGCTACGGGCGGGAATATCTGGGGCTTGTGGACGCTTCCCGTCTTGGGGGTATTTGTACCAAGGGGCTTACCCTGCATCCCAGGCCGGGCAATGAGGGGCCGCGGCTCTGGGAAAGTCCGGCGGGGCTTCTCAATTCCATCGGCCTTGAGAACCCCGGCGTTCCCGCTTTTATCGAGAAGGAACTCCCGGCCCTCCGCGCCCTGGGGCCTGTGGTGATAGCGAATCTGTCGGGTTCCTCGGTTGAGGAATACGTTGAAGGCGCGCGGCTCCTTAACGCTTCCTCTGTGGACATGGTGGAGCTTAATATCTCCTGCCCCAACGTTAAAGCCGGGGGCATGGCCTTTGGGCTTGACGGCGAAGCGGCGGCTTCGGTAACTGCTCCGGTGCGCCGGGTCCTGGACGGCAAGCCTCTGATCGTGAAGCTTTCCCCCAACGCTCCCTGTTTGGCCGAGGTGGCGGCGGCCTGTGTGAGGTCAGGAGCGGACGCGCTCTCCCTTGTAAATACATTCAAGGCTATGGCAATAGATGTAGAAAGGCGCAGGCCGGTTTTTGACAATGTCAGCGCGGGCCTTTCGGGTCCGGCCGTGAAACCTATCGCCCTCATGCTTGTCTGGGAACTCAAGGCTGTGAAGGTTCCCCTGATAGGCATGGGCGGCATAGCCCGGACTGAGGACGCTCTGGAATATCTTATGGCGGGCGCGTCCGCCGTGCAGGTTGGCTCGGCCACCTTCGCCCATCCTCAGACGATGCTCGAAATCATTGACGGGATTGCCGCTTATATGGAGCGGAAGGGTGTTCAAAGGCTTGCGGAACTGGATATCCGGGGTCTGTCCCCGTGAGAAGTGCAAACCGCTAAGCAAGCCTAAGCAAGCCGACGGCTTGCTTAGCGGCTTGCTTAGGCTTGCAGGAAAACCGGGGGCATAAAAAACGGCCCCTGCCGGGGCCGGATTGCGCGGGGCGGAAACCCGCATATTTTTTTCAGTTTTCTACGCGGTTTTACCGCTCTTCCCGGATTACCGCTTCATTAAAGCCGGCGCTTCCTATTTTTTCCGCGACGGATTCTACGTCTTTCGCTTTGACGCCAAAGAGTACTACGCGATAGACTTCGCCGCTCTGTTCATACGACGGATTCAGGCCCGCGTTTTTCAGCTTGTCAAAAACATCCACAGCATGACGGGGCACCTTGTAGGCTCCAATTTGAATACGGTAGCTTTTGCCGCTATCCGCCGGGGGGATGGCCGGGATGATTTTTGCCGGAGAAACCGGAGCGGTTTGAGACGCCGCCTGGGGAACGTAAACAGCGCTGTCCTGAAGAGCCGGCTCTTTAATTTCCTCAACCGGCGTCTGATTCTGCCGCAGCGGAGAGGCCCACAGGGGATCTACGGTAAAAGCGTCCGCCACAAGCGGCGCCGGGGTTTCAGGCACCGAAAGGGGCGCCGGCGCGGGAGCCGGGGCAGGAGGAACAAGTCCTGAAACGGCTGAGTGAAGCGGCAGGTCGGATGAAGGCCGGGAAGCGGCGCTTGTCCGGGGAACCGGCGCGGCGGGGGGGCTTAAGATTTCCTGCGCCGGAGGCCGGAAGGGCCTGCCGTTATCTTTGGGCAGGGCCACGGCTTCAAGGCTTTCCACCGTTACCGGCGCTGTGCCGGTAGTAATCATATCAAGCTGTTCCGCCGCCCCCTGAGAAAGGTCAATAATCCTGGCGGACACAAAAGGCCCCCGGTCATTAACCCGCACAACAACAGATCTGTTGTTGCTTTTATTTGTTACTTTCAGCATTGTCCCAAAAGGAAGAGTCGGATGAGCCGCGGTTAGCTGGCTGGGGGTAAAAATTTCCCCCGAAGCAGTAGGCCGCCCCCCGAATTCAACTCCGTACCAGGACGCAACCCCTTCCTGGGTGAAAATGCCGAACTGACTGTCCGGAGCTTGAGCGCCGCATATTTCCGCCAAACCCAAGCCGACTAACAACAAAACAACGTTCCTTTTCATGTTTCTTTTATCGGCAGATGATGCGGAACTAGTGAGGATTTAGAGCGGAAAACTTAGGTCCTTAAGCTGTTTTTACGGAGCTTGGCTCACCGGAAACGCGGAAACGCGGAAACACCGGAAACGCGGTCCCCCGGCTCCCGCGTCAGCCGGGTTTTGAATAAGCCCCGATATCTTTAATTTTTTGAATTTCGTCCCGTATTGCCGCGGCCTGCTCGAATTCAAGCTTCTTCGCATGTTCCAGCATCTCGGCTTCAAGCGCGGCCAGGAGTCGTTTGCGCTGGGCTGGGACCAGGACGTTGTAAGCCTTTTTGAGGACCTCTATGGATGCGGCAGCCGCGTCCTGCTCCTCCACAGCGCGGCGGGTCAGAATGTCGGCGATCGCCTTTTTCACCGTCCTGGGGCTGATGCCGCGCTCCGCGTTGTAGGCCGTTTGTACGGCCCGGCGGCGGGCGGTTTCGGCTATGGCAGCGCGCATAGCGTCGCTCTCCCGGTCCGCATACATGATCACCTTGCCCGCCGCGTTCCGGGCGGCCCGGCCAATGATCTGCACCAGGCTTGTCAGGGAGCGGAGAAAGCCGATCTTGTCCGCGTCCAGAATCGCGATGAACGAGACTTCAGGCAGATCAATGCCTTCCCGGAGCAGGTTGATCCCAACAAGGATGTCGAAATCTCCCCGGCGGAGTTGGGTGAGGATTTCCACCCGCTCAATGGTTTCCACCTCGCTGTGGATGTAACGTACTTTAAGGCCCAGGCCGGAAAGGTAATCCGTGAGGTCTTCGGCCATCTTCTTCGTCAGGGTGAGGATCAGTGAGCGCTCTCCCGCGTCAATGCGGCGGCGCACCTCGGCGTAGATGTCTTCCATCTGGCCTTCCGAAGGGCGCACTTCGATTTCCGGGTCAAGGAGGCCCGTGGGCCTGATGATCTGCTGGACCACTCGTTTGGATATATCTATTTCGGTCTTGCCCGGGGTGGCCGACACGTAGACGGTTTTGTCCAGGCGCTCGACAAACTCATCGTAGCGCAGCGGGCGGTTGTCCAGGGCGCAGGGCAGACGGAAGCCGTAATCCACAAGGCTCGTTTTGCGGCTCTTGTCCCCGGCGTACATAGCCCCGATCTGGGGCAGGCTTACGTGGCTCTCGTCTATGAAGGTCAGGTGCTTTTTCGGGAAGTAGTCTATCAAAGTGTCTGGGGGATCCCCGGGACTGCGCCCTGAAAGAGGCGCGGAGTAGTTTTCTATGCCCGGGCAGTGGCCCATCTCGGTGAGCATCTCGATGTCGTATTCAACGCGGGTCTTGAGGCGCTCGGCCTCAAGGAGCTTCCCGCTGTTTTTAAGGGATTCGTACCGTTCGGCCAGTTCCGTCTTGATGCCGCCCAAGGCCGCTTGAATCATTTCCGCGGGCATAACGTACTGCTTGGCGGGGTAGATTCTGGCCTTGTCAAGCTCCTCCAGAATTTCTCCGGAAACGGGATTGAAACGCCGGATTCGTTCCACCCTGTCCCAATCCAGGTCCACCCGGTACGCGTCTTCCAGGTACGCTGGGAAGATCTCCAGGGTGTCCCCCCGGCGGCGGAAACGGCCCCGCTCCAGAACCGCGTCGTTCCGCTCGTATTGCAGTTCCACAAAGCGGCGCATCAGGGCCTCAGGCTCAATGGTATCTCCCCTGTCAAAGGCCGCTGTCATTTTCCTGTAAACTTCCGGGGTCGCAAGGCCATAGATGCAGGAAACCGTGGCCACGATGATCACGTCTTCCCGCTCCATGAGGCTCCGGGTGGCAGAGAGCTTCATGCGGTCAATCTCCTCGTTTATCGAGGCGTCTTTTTCGATGTAGAGGTCCCGGCTTGCGACATAAGCTTCGGGCTGGTAATAATCGTAATAGGAGACGAAGTATTCCACCGCGTTATGGGGGAAGAAGTCCCTGAACTCCCGGTAAAGCTGGGCCGCCAGGGTTTTGTTGTGGCTCACGATGAGGGTGGGCATCTGGACCGCTTCGATGATTTTCGCCATGGTGAAGGTCTTGCCTGAGCCTGTGACGCCCTGGAGGGTTTGGAACTTGTCCCCGGCGCGGATTCCCGCGGCCAGGGCCGCGATAGCCTCGCCCTGATCTCCCGCGGGCTGGAAGGGGGAAACGACTTCAAAGGGGCGCATTGGGGCATTATGCGCCATAGTCCGGGTTAAATGCAATCCTGGTCTTCCGGGGTCTGTCCCCCCTAATGCTGGGGGTCTGTCCCTGCGTCCCTTGTGGGCCGCGCGTTTTTACGGGCTTTTTAGATATGAAGGCTTTAGCCGGTTTCGCTATATTATAATGGACAGAGGAGTTTTATGATTCGTATATACCGCCCGGACTTGGAGGGCTTTATTTCGCATATATTGGAGGCGCTGGGGATTCCACAGGACGAGGCGGAGGATTCCGCCCGCATTCTTAGCGCCGCGGACGCGAGGGGCGTTCCGAGCCACGGAGCGGCGCATCTTCCACGTTACGCCGCGGGCATAAGGGCGGGGCTGATTAAAGGGGGCGTTACTCCCCGGGTTTTGCGGGAAACCCCGGTTTCCCGCGTCCTTGACGCGGAGGGAGGCATGGGTATGTCTCTGAGCCGCAGGGCTATGGACTGGGTCATTGAAAGCGCCGGGAAGCGGGGCCTGGCCGTGTGCTGCGTCCGCAACTCCAACCACTTCGGCATAGCCGGCTTTTACTCAGAAATGGCCGCCCGGCGGGACATGATAGGCATTGCCCTGACCAACACCGCGGCCCTTGGAGTCCCCACATTCGCGCGCAGCCCCATGTTCGGCACAAACCCGATTGCCTTTGCCGCGCCCGCGCTTGACGGGCGTCTCTTCAGTCTGGACATGGCGACCACCGCGGTTACCCGCGGGGCCGTTGAGATTTGCGAGAGGGAAGGCCGGGATATTCCCCCGGGCTGGGCTGCGGGCGCGGACGGCGGAGATCCTGGAGAGCCGGCCCGGCTCCTTGAGGATCTGCTCTACCTCCGGGGCGGCGGCCTCCTTCCCCTGGGCGGAGGGGCCGAGGGCGCGGGATACAAGGGCTACGGCCTTGCCGTCATGGTTGACATTCTCACAGCGCTCACTTCAGGCGGCGCTTTCGGCGCGGAGGTCCGCGATTCCGCGGTAACTTCCGCCCGGGTCTGCCACTTCTTCATGGCTCTGAGAATAGACATTTTCCGTGAGCCTGAGGACTTTAAACGAGACCTCTCCCGTATGCTTGACGCCCTTTCCTCACTCCCCCCCGCGGAAGGCCGGGAGCGGGTCTACTACGCGGGTCTGCGGAGCCAGGAGGAGGAGGAGCGCAGCGCCCGCGAAGGCGTTCCTCTTTCGGAGGGTGTGTGGGAAGAGCTTAAGGCCCTGGCCCTGCCTTTGGGCGTTCTTATTCCTGCAATCTGCGCCCCGCTGCACGGGCCGCAGATTGCTTAGGAGTTTTTTGACCTTAAGAAACCGTGAGACCGGAGGTCTCAGCGGTCTCCAGTTTTAAGGGTCAAAAAACTCCCCACACTTATCCTGTTGGGTTTTTTCTTAGGGCTTTATCCAATCCACAACGCCGTTTATCTTTAGTTTGATAATTTCTTATGTTTTACCAACGGTAACTAGATATTCCTGTATTTCATCCCGTTGTTGTTTTGTCAGGCTTACCGCACCCGGAACACCTTCATTACCTCGTCGCCCAGGTGGTTGATGACCTTGACGGCAATGCGGCCGGAAGCGGGTTTGTCAAAGGGGCGGGAGGTATCGCCGCGGAGGGTCGCCCATGCATCCTCGTTGATCTCCGCCCTGAGGCTTGTTTTGAGGGCGCCGTAAGGATCGCCTGCTCCCAGAAAGTATGCGTGGCGGACAAAGAAACTTTCCTCGTTATAGTCGGTATCGATGAACCAGCAGGCTATGCCTTCCGGCCCGTCGGAGCGGATTTCCCCCGTGTTGGGGTGGAACACATCGACTCCTTTTACATGGACCTGGGAAAAGTGCTTAGTGGCTAGAGGCGAGTAGATAGTGACTTTTGCAGGGAACTTAACATTTTCCCAATCTCGCCGCAGTCTTTCAATAATTCTTCCGAATTCTCCGGTTTGAGATAGGCAAGTTCTTCGGAGATTATTATAAACGTTTCCAGTTCCGCCAGGGAACCCCGCGCAAACCCAAGCGACTGGAGAAACTCCCCCGTCGTATTGCGGGCCTGTCCCTCCGCAATGTTTGCCGGAATCGATATCGCCGCCCGCCTCATTTGTGAGACAATTCCAAACTTCTCTGTTGACGGAAATCCTTGCGTACATCTGTAGATCCGTATCGCCAAGTTTTTTGATTTCTGCCACACTATCAAGTCCTGATACGATTTTAAAGATTTCATAGGGCGCTATCCTCCTACCGTTGCTATCCACAAGCCACTCCTCGCTTGCCACTACAATATCCGGCTCGCCGAAGATAACAAAAAGATTGCCCTTGCCGTTGTTGCGGAGGTCCGCGGCCATGTGGAGGTCGGCATTCATCCGGGCCTTGAGGATTTTTATTTTTCCCAGTTTTTCAAATTCCGTGGCGTGGGCTTCGTAGTTAAAGGCGCAGGCAATAAGCACGTCAAAGTCCGAATCCGCGGCTTCCCGGGCAGCCTCGATAAGATCGGGCCGGGAGACGGTGCCGAATTCGGGGCCGATAAAGACGGCGGCTCGGCGTTCGGTTCCGGTTTTCTCATCCCCTTCCCAATAGCGACCCTCGGCGCAGACCAGGCTGCCCGGCCAGGGGGCAAGGGAATTGAAGTTGATCTTGTCTTCTTTGTGTACCGACTGCACTCCGGCGGCTTTAAGGTTTTCGAGAATGATCTCCGTAAAGCCGTAGGATGGCTCCCCTTCCCCAATCTCTCCCCAGCTATTCGCGGGGCGTTTTGCCGGATCAATCACGTCGCCGTTTTCATCCACCCCCAAAACCCGGTGAGGGGAGATGCTTTCCACGGTAAAAGGGCCTGACACCCGGATCTTCCGCTTGTCCTCGAAAGGTTTATCGTAGAGGCGTTCAAATTCCGCCTTTGCGGCGATGGATGCGTCAATTTCTTTCTGCCGTTTTATCCGGGCCTGCCAGAAGGCGGCCAGGAAAGTGGCGGCGGCTTTGGGCCAATCCGCGGGGGCGGCGCGGGGAATCTCCCATTCCAGAAGTTCCGAGGCGCTTACGGTTTCACCTGAGGGCAGGGTTTCTGTTTTTCCGGCGGGAGCGGAAAAATCAATCAGCTTTCCCTGCCTGCCGCCGTTTTCAACTTTGAAAGGGGTTTTGTGTCCCCGCAGCGCGGCATTAAGCTTTTCACGGGCCGCCTCAACTTCGCCCCGGTGCTTTTCCCAGATAATGTCGATTTCGGCATTATTGGCGATGGATTTTAGGGTGATATGGGGAACCTGTTCATAAACAAACCCGCGGCGTAAAGAGGGTCTAGTGGATAGTGGCGAGTGATTAGCGGGCAGTGACGAGTTTTCTTCTGCCACTATCCCCTGATCACTATCCACTAACCTGTAGTAGGGATAGCGGGCGCCCATAAGCCGGGATCGGGCCAGCGCCAAGGCCACCCGGCTGGTGTCGATGGTGATCCAGCGCCTGCCCCACTGCTCGGCAACGTATGCGGTGGTCCCCGAACCGCAGGTAGGGTCCAGCACGAGGTCGCCGGGGTCGGTGGTCATGAGGATGCATCTCGTTATTATTTTCGCTGCTGTTTGAACAACATAAATTTTGTTTTGTTCCGATGATTGCTGATTCCATGTGTTGTCGAGTTGAGCGTAAGGGAAATCATATTTTTCCCTGATAAATTTTAGTGTACCAATTTTTACCTTGCTGAAACCCGCTTGATATAGTCGTTCTGAATACTTTAGCCGCCTTAAACCATCAATTGTACAACGCCATCCGTTTACAGGGTTATAAGTAGTGCCTCTGAATGTAAATGAACATACATCCTGTGTTACACTCGCTTGCAACTGATGTTGTGTATCATCTTCCTCCTCTTCTTTTTCAATATAAACTGGTCTATACTTATAATTAATTTTTGATTTTGAATACCAAATAATATAATCAAAAACATTATTTAAGCCTGTTGTAGGTTTAGTCATTGCGGTCCTAAAATTAATTTGGCTAACAAAATTCTCTTCTCCAAACACCTCATCCATCAGCGCCCGCACCCGGTGGACGTTTTCATCCCCAATCTGCACAAAGACGGAACCGGATTCGTGCAGTAAATCCTTTGCCACGGTAAGGCGGTCCCGAAGGTAGCTGAGGTAACTGTGAATACCGTCACGCCAGGTATCCCGGAAGGCTTTGACCTGCTCCGGTTCACGGGTGATGTGATCGGGTTTGCCGTCTTTCACGTCCCGGCTTGTGGTGGACCATTGGAAATTGGAATTGAACTTAATGCCGTAGGGCGGGTCAATGTAGACGCACTGGACCTTGCCCTTGAGGGCTTCCCGTTCGGCGAGGCTGGCCATGACCTGCAGGCTGTCCCCCAGGATCATGCGGTTGGACCAGTTTTGGTCATGCCGGTAGAACTCGGTCTTGTCCACCCCTTCGGGTATGCCGTTGAAGTCGGCGAATAGATCAGGCTGTCCGCTTTCGGCCTTGTTATCCGCTTCGCTGCGGCGGAGCAGATCGTCGATAAGCGCCTTGGGGAGTATCTTTTCCTGAATGTAAAGGGGCGGCGCTTGCACTACCAGGTCGGACCAGTCCTGTTCGTCCTTGCCCCGCCAGACAAGCTGGGGGTCCAGGTCCGTATTGCGGGGATACTTCTGGGGCCTGGGAGCCTTGGTGTCGTTGTCTACCACGGACTGCAATTCGGCGGTGGGGATGTTTTTGCGCTTTTCACCGGTGTGGGGATAGGAAGCGATTGTTTTTTGGGGTTTCTGTTTAGCCATTACGTAACGCTCCTTTTCTACAATGTGAATACTTCCAGCATTTTTGATTTTACAAAATCTATAATATCCTGCGCAAAAATTAAAGCCCTGGCCATATCTTCATTTGATGGATCAATCACACCGGGATAGCGTGTCTGGGCGGCGAATGGCGTCAAGAATTCGCATCTTGGATTCAACTGTAAAAAATCGCCATCGTAATTACCGCAAAGCCTGGCAAGTTCAATCAGATCATGTGTTTTAGGTGGTTCCTGATCATTATAAACCAGAAAGGCTTTTAAATATTTTTCCGCCGACTGCTGGCAATGGAAACAAACGATTTCCCTTGGCGCGGGGCGCATGGTTTCAGCCAGATACCTGGCGGATAAAATATCGTTGTCGGCTTTACTAATCCAGGGTAAAATAAATTCTTTATCAACCATAGATTTTTATACCCTCCCTTGCTATTTTCCGTTCCATGGTCGGGCCGGACGCCAACCTGAGATATCTGCTTTTTTTAGCAGCGATAATATCAACCGGCTTTGTCTTAACCCGTCCAATTGCGTGTAATATTTGTACAATCGCGTCAAGTTCCCTCATTTCTACGTTGTCCTTTAAGACCACATACAGGTCCAGATCGGAATCCTTGTGGGGCGCGCCATAGGCATAGGAGCCGAAAAGATAGATTTGTTCCACAGGGACGGTGTTTACGATGATGTTGATGAGGGGTTCGAGTTCGGATTTGAGGACGGGGGGAATGGAGATGGGTTTTTCATATTTTTCCGCCTTCCATTCCCATTCTTCACTAAAAAGAGAAAATATATACAGGGCGCTTTGTCCATACAGGCCGGTTTCATCATCCGCTAAAGACGCGCCGGTTGCGGAACTGTAAAACATATCCAGAGCCGCATCCTCATGCACCGAGTATTTTTCTTCAATGAGGCGAATGATTTCCGGGATAATTACCGCTTTTACCAGACCATGCGCCATTTATGACGGCTCCTCAAAATCAACATAATTGATATACGACAAAGCTTTTTCAGTTGCAAAGCATATCTGGTCGTTTATCCTTTCAAACTTGAGTCTTTCCAGAGCGTCTTCCGGCCGCATGATGCCCTGAACTACAAAGGAAACGGTTTCGCCTACATTATCGTTTGCTATTTTCCCGGTTACTATATCATAGCCATGAACATAATCCTTGTTGCTTCGACAGGCGCATACCATGCCAAGCCAGTCAGCGGAAGGTTCGGGGAAGTGGATAACATGCAAGTCCTGATAATGAACTTCATCAAATTCATAGATGGACACTACTGCTTTTGCGGCGTTGTTCCGTCTCTTTTCCATGAGCGCTTTCCGTTTGGCCCACCGGATCGCCTGTTCCTTGATACCGGTGGTGTAAAATCCTGCCCCAAAATCCCTGCCCTGTTCTGCCCTTATTATCCTGGGGGTGTCTACCACAAGGGTTGAGCCATGATAGAGCCTCATTTTTCCCCCTCAAGGTATTCATCAAAAAATTGATTCAGATATTCAAAGGACATTCCGTGTAAATCATTATAATCGGTTTTAAGTAAGTCCAACAGTCCGGTTTTGACGAATTTTTGATATACTTCGGGGCTGTCGAGGTTCTTGTGTTCGGCGTAGAGTTCTATACAGAAGGTCAGGAAGGATAGCTGGGACATGGGGTTAGTGATCCTTTTGTTTAAACGTCGTTTCCCAATTAAAACGATATCATTATATGCCTTATCTGGCAAGATATTTTCATTCCCTTTTATTATCCTTCTATGATTTGAAAGCAGGAATTGGGGGCGTGATTCGGCATTTTCCTGACGCCGCGGGTCAAATTTTGGTTTTTTCTTTAAAAACCTTGCATTTTCTTTTGATCCGTGGTATAAGGTATAATTAGGATAGTATATAAAAGGAGCTTTTGGGGATATGTCCGGCCTTTTTACGTGTTATAATTCTCCGTCCGCATCCGGTAAAGTAATTGCTTCTCCCCAATTTTCCCTGTTTAATTCTCCAGGTTCCCTTTCGTAGTGCGGGCGGCCGGGGGGGGGGGGGGGCGG